>JBIKOV010000179.1:0-6883 GCA_044357815.1 Ferruginibacter sp.
CAAATCAGACTCAAATTAATTAATTACTCAATATTTTGGTGGCATATTTTATAGAAAACTTGGATTATCAATTTGCTGTCTTCGCTGTCAAACTTAGCAAAAATTTTATATGTCAAAGGCAAGGTTTCCGCCTTTCAAGGGCATAATCATCACAGCTCCGAAAATATTGAAATGGATATGAATGGTAAGGCGACTATAACATATAGCATTGGTACGCTTGGGGAATTGAATCCGGCTTATTTGCCGCTCAATAATTGGAATTGGGGTATGGCGATGGTAGAACTTGACACCAATAAGATTGTCTATGAATTTCACAAAAGAAGATCATAAAGGTTAAAATCTATTGAAAACGGTCAATCAAATCAAGCATGTTAAAATAAAATCTGACCTGGCGAGAGGATTGGCTTGGACAGATACAGGGATAATTCATATCGATAGGAGATTATCCAAAATTGAGCATTTAGATATCCTGATCCACGAAATCCTGCACATCCAAAATCCAAAATGGAGTGAAATGAAGTTGAGAGGACACGCAGCAGAATTAGCCAAATTGATTTGGGAGCAAGGTTACCGGAAGGTAGATTTATAGTTTTTTTGTGTAGGTTTGTCCCTTGTTGAAAAAGAAAAAAAAGAAAAATAGCTATTACAGAGGCAATTTGCTCCTGGGTAACAACTTTTTTTAGTTTTTTTATTTACTATTTTTAGAAGTAAATTTTTGATGAATGGTATTTCATTTCTGTGTTCTTTATCATTCCTTCAGCTATGGAAATTTCTTCTAAGACCTGAATAATAATATTATCAATGCTAATTTACTTTGTACTTTTTGCGACTTTTAATAAACCAACTGAATTTGTTTGAATTTATAAATCAAAAAAAAATAATAGCATGAAAAAATTTGTATTGTTCCTGCTAATCGCTTTTTTGTCGGCAACGGTAATTTTTGCCCAAAAGAAAAAAGTTGAAAGGAAGGATGAGAAAAAAGAAGAAAAAGTATTTATCAGTAGCAGTCTGGTAAGCAGTTTAAAATTCCGCAGTATCGGTCCGGCCTGGTGCAGCGGGCGCATTGCCGACTTTGCAATGAATCCTGCCAATTCAAAGGAATACTACGTGGCAGTGGCTAGTGGCCATGTTTGGAAAACCGAAAACAACGGCACAACTTGGTCACCGGTATTCGAAAATTATGGTGCCTATTCAATTGCCGATGTTGAACTCGACCCCAACAATATGAATGTGGTATGGGTTGGCACAGGCGAAAACAACCACCAGCGTGCCCTTGGTTATGGCGATGGAATTTACAAATCGGTTGACGGTGGAAAATCGTTCAAAAACATGGGATTGAAACAAAGCCGGCAGATTGGCGGGATTGTCATCGATCCACGCAATTCGAACACTGTTTTTGTGGCAGCAGAAGGCTCAGCCTGGGGACCCGGCGGCGAACGTGGTTTGTATAAAACCACCGACGGCGGCACAACTTGGAAGAAAGTGCTCGAAATCAGCGAAAATACAGGTGTGAACAATGTAAAAATCGACCCCTCGAACCCCGATATTATGTACGCAACCTCTGAACAGCGCCGGCGCCACTGGTTCACAAAAATTGGCGGCGGGCCCGAATCGGCTGTCTACAAATCGGTTGATGGGGGCGAAAAATGGAACAAGATTGTAAGTGGCCTTCCATCTGTTGATCTGGGTGGAATGGGTATCGATATTTCGCCGGTTGACCCGAATGTAGTTTACCTCATTGTGGAAGCTGCCGAAGCAAAAGGTGGATTTTTCCGTTCAAAAAACAAAGGCGAAAGCTGGGAAAAAATGAGCGACTACACTTCCACTGGTCAGTACTTCAACGAAATTTACTGCGACCCGAAAAATGTAGACAAGGTTTTTTCGATGGAAACTGTGTCGCGATATACAAAGGATGGAGGAAAAACATGGACTACCATCAGCACCGATGGAAGGCATGTTGACGACCATGCTTTATGGGTTGACCCAAAAGATACCGAACATTACCTGATTGGCGGCGATGGCGGGATTTACGAAACATGGGACAGTGGAAACAGCTTCGATTTTAAGGAAAACCTTCCGGTTACCCAGTTTTACAGGGTGAATGTGGATAATGCGCTTCCGTTTTATAATGTGTACGGCGGAACCCAGGACAACAACAGCATGGTTGGCCCGTCGAGGAATTTAACCCGTGATGGTGTATTAAACGATGAATGGCTGGTAACTGCTGGTGGCGACGGTTTCTGTATTGCAGCCGACCCCAACGACCCCAATATTGTTTACACCGAATCACAATACGGAAATGTTTCGAGGTTCGACAAAAAAAGCGGCGAAGGAATCAGCATAAAACCCCGCGAACCCAAAGGTGAACTCACCTATAAATGGAACTGGAACACACCCATGTTTATCAGCCCCCATAAATCAACTCGTTTGTACATAGCAGCCAACAAGGTTTTTCGCAGCGACGACCGCGGAGATTCGTGGCAGGTAATCAGCGACGACCTGACCACCCAAACCGACCGCAACAGATTTCAGGTAATGGGTAAATACTGGCCGGCTGAAGCGGTTGCAAAAGATGTTTCAACCTCACTTTGGGGAACCATTGTATCGCTTGATGAATCGAAACTGAAAGAAGGCTTGCTTTATGCGGGAACCGATGACGGTGTGATTTCGGTAACCGAAAACGGTGGCCAGTCGTGGATACAGGAAAAATCTTTCGACGGAGTGCCGCAATATACTTATGTAAGCGACCTGTGTGCCGACCGTTTTGATGAGAATGTGGCGTACGCTGCTTTTAATGGAATTAAAAACGACGATTTTAAACCTTACCTTTTCAAAAGCACCAATAAAGGCAAAAGCTGGACTTCTATCATTGGCAATCTGCCTGAGAACGGAACTGTTCACACCATTATTCAGGACAATTTACGCAAAGAACTTTTGTTTGTTGGTACCGAGTTTGGCGTTTTTTTTACCATCGACAATGGGAAAAACTGGGTACAACTGAAATCGGGACTTCCAACCATTGCCGTAAGTGACATTGCAATTCAGGAACGCGAAAGCGATTTGGTGCTTGCTACTTTTGGCCGCGGATTTTACATTCTCGATAATTATAGTTCGCTGCGCGAAATTTCGGAAGAATTAAAAGATAAGGAAGCACAAATTTTCCCGATAAAAGAAGCTTTGATGTACGTGCAAACCAGCAACAATGACAACCAGGGCAGCAACTATTACAAAGCTCCCAATCCCGATTTTGGCGCAACAATAACCTATTTCCTGAAAGATGCTCCGAAATCAAAAAAGGAAATCAGAAAAGAAAAGGACAAAGAGTTGTTCAAAGAAGGCAAGCCTATCCCACAACCTACCTGGCGAGAGCTTGAACTTGAAGAAAAAGAGGAAAAAGCCCACCTGATTTTCACCATTTACGACAGTGAAAGTAATGCAGTGCGGCAAATTACCCAATTGCCTTCGAAAGGAATAAACCGCATAAACTGGGATATGCGTTATGCTATGCCAACCACCACGAATGTTTCGGGCAGTTTTAGCCCGGTTGAAAGTGGCGTTCGCGGTGGTCGTCGTGGAGGCGGTAGTGGCGGTATTTTGGTAATGCCCGGAAAATACAAAATCGACATGCAGTTGTGGCAAAACGGCGAATTGAAAAAACTGGTCGAACCGGTTGAATTTACCTGCCGCAAACTCGATAATACAACAAGTCCGGCGGCGGACTACAACGAAAACGTACAGTTTGCCCGTCAGGTAAACAAATTAGCCATTGCCATGCAGGGTAGCAACCGTTTGCTTAGCGAGCTAACCGCAAAAGTTGAAAACATTAAACAGGCCATTTACACCACCCCCGGTGCAAACCAGGAATTGATGAAAAAAGCCCGTGCATTAAGTGTTGAAATAGAGGGGCTCATCTTTAAAATGAATGGCGTTGCAGCCAAAGCCAGTAGCGAAGAAACACCGCCTTCACAGGTTCCGATGAACGACCGGTTGGGCGATATTACTTACGCA
The DNA here is from genome assembly GCA_044357815.1 of Ferruginibacter sp. Lineage (GTDB taxonomy): Bacteria > Bacteroidota > Bacteroidia > Chitinophagales > Chitinophagaceae > Ferruginibacter. The sequence goes on from JBIKOV010000179.1 coordinate 4,009, forward strand.
CACATGGGTTCAACCAGCGGAATTACAGGTACTGAAAAAATGAATTTCGAAATATTGAAAGAAGAATTTCCACCCGTGCTTAATACCCTAAAGCGAATTGTGGAAATTGACATTCCGAAAATGGAAGCCGAACTCAACAAAATTGGCTCTCCATGGACTCCAGGCCGATTACCGGTTTGGAAGGAATAGAACTTTTTTCTAAAAAATAGTGGTAAAATGGTGACAATGACCGTGAAAGTCAATACAGGATTAGATTAAATAGTCCCGTCCGGTCCGCCAAAAACCTCGCTAAATGCGGGGTTTTTTTTATGCCCATACACCTTGAAACTCATTATTAACAGTGATGCTTTGTGCGTCCAAAAATGTGGTACAAAACAAACTTGCTTCAATTCATAGTGTTCTACATTTCATTATCAAAACATTTTTTTTATTAACTTAGCGGGAACCTTATATGCACTCACTCGCTGTTCAAAGAGCATCGCATCTTGGTTATAACACTTATAAAAAAGCCCCTCCTTAAATAGGGTGAAGTATTTATTGCTTTTTGCCGAATCAATTTTCTCTACAGTAGTTATTAGAATGGTTTTTTCAAAAAAACTCGACCGCTACGCGGTATTTAAACTATGCCATCCCGCCTTTTCGGTGGTATGGCATAGTAAAGTGGCAAATTATCAAATCGCTGCGCTTTTCATAATGTCAATCCTTAATAAAAAGAACGGGAAATCCATTTGTACATAGTCTTACACTTGCGGAAAATCCTTTTTACTCTCAAATATCATTAAAATTAGCTTATGCACATCCCTATATACTGGCAATTCGTAATAAAGTGCCATTTTTTTAAAAAAATCCACCCCTTCGCGGTAATATTAAATTGTTAATCCCAATAATCATCGGGATTAACAATTGTTAAAAAGCCCGTCACTGCTAAGGTGGGGTGATATATGCAGTTTGGCGGGTATTATAACATTGAGCGTACGAATATCCATTTTCAAATGAGAGTGATGTAAAAATTAAAAGAAGTTAGTTAATTAATAAGCTCGCATGGAAATAGAATTCTTATTATATACTTATGCATAAAATATATCGTCCAGAGGTAATGTTCAAATTACACAAATTATGAATAAGTAACTGACAAAAAAGGAAATTCAAGGACTATTGCATTCGAAGAAAATCCAGTCATTTAGTAGTCGATATTGTTCTAAATATAATAATCAAAAATTTTATTGAGAGGTAAATCGAAATATCCAATTGCCTCCCAAATTATAAATTAATGGGTACCATCCCCCTCCCCATGGAGCAACTCCGGAACCGTGAACATAAAAAATCATTCTATACCTAGTTGCATCATAAGGTACAATTGCAAAATTGGTTGAATTAGCTCCATTAGAGCTTGAAGCGAAAAAACCATTGCTTATTGGAATTGCATACCTAAAGAATTCAATTGTAGACGTTCCGGTATTTGCTGTATAAGCAGTCTGCCATGGGATCGTTAAATCAAATTTTAGGCTGTTTGGCAGTGTAAAAATATAATCTCCAGTTCCACCAGCAGCACCTGAACCAGTTGAATTAAAACTCATGACCACCTCCCAATCTTTCAACCCCAATTGTCGATAACTCATATTATTTCGGGTAGTTGTGCCAATTATTGGGGGGGTGGTGGTAGCACCAAAAGTTATGTTACCAGCACTAGTCCAGGCTGGAGTCCCAGTTGCATTACCTGGTGCAAGCCAAGATGGTAAGCCACTTGCCAATGTCAATACAGAGCCATCGCTTCCTTTACTCAATTTGGTGGCTGTTCCATTTACTCCACCATAAATTATATCTCCCGAGGTTGTCATCGGAGATAAGGCGTCAAAAGCCGTTTGTTTGGTTGTAGCTCCCGTCCCACCATTTGCAATGGCTATGGCTGTACCACTCCATATTCCACTTTCAATTGTACCTACACTTTTTAAACTAGATCCTGTTACCGTTGATTTTAATGTCGTTCCGCTTAGTGTTACAGCATCTGCAGTTACAGTTATATTTCCACTACCATCAAACGAAACTCCATTTATATTCCTTGCTGTAGCTAATTTTGTAGCAGTTGTTGCGGTTCCTGCAGATGTTGCGGTTGTTGCTGTTGCTGCATTTCCTGTTACACTTCCCGCAATAGCATTGGTAACAGTTAAATTGGTCAAGGTGCCTACACTTGTCAAACTTGAAATGGTCACTGTTGACTTTAAGGTGGTACCTGATAAAGTTCCAGCATCTGCTGCTGAAGTAATTGTTATATCTCCACTGCCATCAAAATCAACATTATTTATCTTTCTTGCGGTTGTTAATTTTGTTGCTGTTGAAGCAGTGCCTGCTGTTGTTGCTGTTGTGGCATTGCCAGATAAATTACCAATATAGCCAGGAGCTGTAATAGTATTGTTAAATGTTTTTGCACCAGCAATTGTTTGGGTTCCTGTTGATATTAATCCAGGGTTTGTTCCATCAGCTGCTGTTAATGTTAAAGCAGTGCCACTAATGTTTCCACCAGTTGCGTAGGACGATGTGGTTGTATAATTTAAGGAAGATACGCCTGCTGTAACACCCACGTTTCCTGCTGCAGTTAAACGTCCTTTAGCATCAACTGTAAATGTTGGAATAGCGGTGGATGATCCATAACTGCCAGCAGTTACTGTTGTATTTGTTAAGGTTGATGCAAAGCTTCCAGTTCCAGTTCCTGTTACATCACCGGTTAACGTTATTGTTTGGTCACCCGTGTTTACACCAGCAATATTTGATAACACCCCAGCTTGCGCATCCGTCATATAGTTTCTATTATTGCTGGGTGCAATATCTGCAGTAGTTGCGTCGGCACCTGCAGTTACTAAACCTGTAGCATCATAGG
>JBIKOV010000180.1:0-6835 GCA_044357815.1 Ferruginibacter sp.
CTAACTAAGGGAACGTTCTCTGGTATTTCAAGGGTGATTAAAAAATAATTAAGTGGAGTTCGGAGGTTTTTAATGTGAACCAAAATCTCCAACACAGCAAGTGAAATATGTTCTGTTGTATACAATGCAGGCAAACCAAATGAGTTCCACCTGCCGCCATACAATTTGGCGCCTCTACCAGAAAGGTCATTGCTAAATTCTCCACTTGTTAATCGGTATACTATCATGCAAGAATTCCATGTTCTATTCGGCCAATTTGTATCAATATTTTTTGAATGCCATCATGAGAAGTAAGGGAAGCAAAAGAAAGCTCGCCTTCTAGCATGGGAGGATGGGAATGAATCCATTCATAGAATGCTTCGATGCTTCCAAAAACTTTTTTGGCCCGGTTTAATACTTGTATAATTTGGACAAATCTTTCGGCATTGATAGGGGCAAAGCTGCTATTGTTTTTTGCATAGCGTTGTAGAGTGCGTTCGCTAACATGGAGCATTGCTGCCCATTCGGATTGAGTAAAGGGTGTTTTTTCAGCAATTTTCTTAAATTCATTGTAAGTAAAATCTTTTACGGAGCTGATTACCCTCACCGTACGATTGTACATCACCTCGGGCTCTTCCATCATTGATTCAGGAGCTTTTTGGGCCTTGGTATTTGTCTTTTTTGGTTTCTTTTCCATATCCCGTCAGTTGTCTACAAATTTACGTCACTTGTCCCATATTTCAAATTTTTTTTACACTTTTTTTACCAATAGCTTTACCTTTCTAATTTACACTTGAATGCATCATTATAGTCAGTTAAAGGCCATGTTGGCCATCACCAAAGCTAGTTTACGGGGACAGTTCAGGAGTCCCTCGGCGGTGCTTTTTAGTTTTGCTTTTCCCTTTATTTTTATTCTGGTTTTTGGTTTTATTGGCAAAAATGGCGAGGTACCGGTTTATAAAATCGCCTTGGCTAAAAACTGTGATACCACCAATGCCTTGTATGATTCCATTAAGAAAAGCAGTAATATTAAAGTCATTTATTTTGCCAGCGATCAAGAATTGCGTGATAATTTGGTGAAGGGAAAGTTGGCGGGGGTATTGACTATCAGCAAAAATTCCATTCCTCTACCTGCTTATCGATATACACTTTCCACTACAAGTGCAAGCAATGACAAATGGCCCCAACTGATGCCATTGATTAGTAATATTGTCAATTCCATCAGCAATCAGCAATATGCCAACCGGCCAACTTATGCTGAGAGTGATTTTAATGCTGCAAGCGATGTAGAGCAAATAAGGGAATACAAGACCATTGATTTTGTTTTACCCGGTCAGCTAGGTTTTTCCTTATTAAGCTCAGGAGTTTTCGGAGTGGCATTTATGTTTTTTAATTTAAGAAACACCTTGGTGTTGAAACGTTTTTTCGCCACGCCCATTAGCCGGACTTATATTATTTTAGGCGAAGGGTTAGCAAGGGTGATATTTCAAATGCTTACAGCCATTGTTATCATTGTGGTAGGCAGGTTGCTTTTTGGTTTTACATTAATTCATGGATTGATAACCTTGTTGGAAATGTTGGCACTGAGCTTTATTGGGCTGCTGGTATTTATGGGATTAGGATTTATTGTAAGCGGATTTGCTACCAGTGATAGTAGTATTCCACCCTTTGCCAATTTACTTACGTTGCCCCAGTTTTTATTGGGCGGTACATTCTTTTCGGTAGATGCTTTTCCAACCTGGTTGCAACCTATTTCAAAGGCATTGCCCCTTACGCATTTAAATACCGCCATGCGGGCGGTGGCTTTTGAGGGACTAAATTTGTGGGATGTAAAAATTGAAATAGGAATATTAATATTGTGGGGAATCGTTATTTATGCGGTAGCGGTCAAAGTTTTTAAATGGGAATAAATAGAGTATGATGCGTTTAATAAAAGGTGTTTTGGTAGTGATGATCAGTCTATTTTCGATTATCACTTTGTTTTCTTTATTGATTCCTTCCAGCGTGAGGATATCAAGAGCGGTGGTAATTAACAATACCGATGCGGCAGCGGTATACAAGCAAATAATTCCTTTTGAAAACTGGAAAAATTGGCACCCGATATTTACGGTTGATTCGGCAACATTCTCTCCCGAAGCCAACGGGGCAAGTTTTCATATCATTCATCGACAGCAGGAGGTTCTGCTATTGTTGCAAAAGGCCGACAGCAATTCCGTTCAGTTTTTACTGCAGAATAAAGAAGTAAATGATGTGCAAAATGAAATTGTTATTCATTCATTGCCGTCGCAGCAGGCCGTTCAGGTAGAGTGGCGTACAATCACCCGGTTGAATTGGTATCCTTGGGAAAAGTTTTACGGCATATTTCTGGATCAGCTAACTGGCGCGAGTTATGAAGGAGCTTTAAACGGACTGAAGGGTTTTTTGGAAGGCGGCCTTTCTTACAAAAAGGCAATTTAACCAGGGCTATATTGCTTTGAAGAGGAAGCTTTACTGGCTATTATGAATGAAATGAAGATTTCTTTTGATGCCGGCAAACTTGCTTCTCTTGAGGGGAGAATCCTTGAAAATTATTTTAAAATTCTCTTCTGTCAATTCCTCCCAATCATTGGTACTAAAGTTGAGTATTGCAGGGATTGGACTAAAATTAACCTCGCTAGTAGGGGATGAAAAACGGTTCCAAGGGCACACCTCCTGGCAAACATCGCAACCAAACATCCAATTGTCAAATTTGCCTTTCATCTTTTCTGGTATGAGGGTTTCCTTTAGTTCAATGGTAAAATAGGAGATGCATTTGCTGCCGTCCACCACCTTGTTGGGCAGTATCGCATCGGTAGGGCAACTGTCAATACATTTGGTACAACTGCCACAGTAGTCTTTGGCGTAGGGGTCATCGTAATTTAACTCGAGGTCAATGATGAGGGTGGCGATGAAAAAAAAACTGCCACTTTGTTTATTGATGAGATTTCCATTTTTTCCAATCCAGCCAAGTCCGGTTCTTTGGGCCCAGCTTCTTTCAAGTACAGGCGCACTGTCTACAAATCCTCTGCCGGCTACCTCGCCAATTGCTTGTTTTATCTCAGCTAAAAAATGGGTTAGTTTTTCCCTAATCACTTCATGATAATCATTTCCATATGCATAGGTGGCAATTTTTGGAGCAGCAGGATTTTGATGTTGGGATGGGAAATAATTTAGTAACAAAGTAATGACTGATTTTGCCCCTGGTACTAGTTTGGAGGGGTCAATACGCATGTCAAAATTATTTTCCATGTATTGCATGGAGCCGTGCATACCTTTTTTTAGCCAACTTTCCAGCCTTCTAGCGTCTTCGTCTAAAACTACCGCTTTTGCAATACCGCAATGATCAAATCCAAATTGGGCGGCCAGCCCTTTTATGATTTGGGTGTTTTTTTCTATTGTAATCATTGGTCCTGATCTTCCAAATGTAGGCGGTGAAAAAACCGGTGGGCTAAGGGAGCAATTAAAATACCGATGGTACTGATAAATGCAACCCCGCTAAACAAAGCGTAAAAGGAGGCAAACACCTTGGCCTTATTTAAAAGCACAATGCTTGCATCTATCATTGGCCCCATCCCACTCAAAATCATGGAGGCATTTAATAGGCTATCGTACCAGTCAAACTGGGGGTTGTTAATCTTATAGCCGAGTACTCCAATCAATAGACAGATGCCCATAATGACGGTTGCAAATAAAGCGTTGTTCCAAATTCTTCGATAAAATATTTTTTTTGGAGCGAGTGATTTTTTTATATTTTCTTTCATGGTGATTGAATTAGCTCGCTAGGAAATTAATGTTTTATGAAGCACAAGTTATTTCTAATAAGCAATTGGAATATTGAGTGGGCAGTAATTACTACAGTCACTCGCAATCTCCGGATATTTGTTGGTCAATTGCTTTTTTTAAGTTTGTGTAAAGCTCTTTTTTTTCTTCTGAAAGTAAACTTTTTATAAAAATGATGGCTGCATAGTTTTTACAGAGGTCAATATATGGCCAGGTACCAAAAAGCCCAGGGCAGGATACCACTCTGCTTATCCCCTTGCTGTCGATTTGCTCAATCCATTCGCCGAGTCCATACTCAAAACCTTCAGCAACTTTTGGACTATATTTTTTACTAACATTCTTGGTTTGAATGGTTTGCATTTGTAGGATAGCATTTTCACTCAATATTCGTTTACCCCCAAAGGTGCCCTTTGCCAATAGCATCGACATAAAATTCATATAATCCCCGGCAGTGGATGTAGCCCCGCCCGATGGATTGATGGCATAATTTTCAGGTGTAAAACTGCTGTTTCTCATGTTTAATGGAGATAATATTCTTTGTTTTATAAGTTGGTCAAACTTTGTTTTTGAAACAACTTCCAATACCCTTCCGGCAATATTTAGTCCCATGCCACTGTATAAAAAGGTGGTACCAGGATCTGCAGCGATTTCCTTTTTTGCAAATGAATTCACTTCATCTTCCAGCGATTCAAATTTTCGTCGTTCCAAAAGTTTGGCTATCAACCTTGGATTATCTGCAATTCCCGTTTGGTGTGACAAGCATTGTCGAATAGTGATGTAATTTTTTCCATAGGTTTCAAAAATGGGTAAAAATTTACTCACCCTATCATCTAGAGAAATTTTCCCTTCATCTACAAAAGTCATTACTAGCGCAGCGGTGAGCCATTTACTGCAACTGGCAATTGGGGCCTTTGTTTTTATTGTAAAGTCACCAGTCTCTTTTTGATAAATAATTTTACCGTCTTTATAAATAAGGACTGCCAGCTCTTTTCCCATTGTCTTTTGATTATCCGATAACAATTTATCTACTGCTGTAAAGTTATTTTGGCTTTTAGAAATAAGACAGAGTAGCATAAAACCTGCTGCCAGAGTGAATTTACGGCAGGTTAAGTTGGTTTTGTATGTCATAATTTCCTATAGTTTAGTTTGGACAAAAAATTGCGGTCTTGTGAATGAAAATTAAAGGTATTTCTATTTTCATTAATCCATCCACAAGCATTGTTTTTTAGATTGATCTTGTGTACATTGGTTTCAACTTTAACAAATATAAAAAAGTTTGCATATGAATTTAAATAATTTTACTATTAAGGCGCAGGAAGCGATTTCGCAGGCTCAACAGGAAGCGTTCAATCATCAAAATCCGAATATCGAAACGGAGCATTTGTTAAAGGCTTTGTTGACAAATGATGATTCGCCCATCGAGTTTTTGCTGAAGAAAAACAATGTGAATGTGGCCTTTGTGCAGAGCAAAATTGAAGAGAGCATCAATAAACTGCCTAAGGTTCAAAGTGGCGAACCGGCTCAATCTGTAAGTAGAGATATGAATAGCGTTGTTCTTCGAGCAGGTTCGGCTTTAAAGACTTTTGGAGATGAGTTTGTTAGTGTCGAATATTTGTTGCTTGCAATTCTGCAAGGCAATGATAACAGCGCCAAATTGTTAAAAGATGCAGGTCTTACCGATAAGGGCTTGATAGCGGCAATAAAGGATTTGAGAAAAGGGTCAACCATTTCTTCTCAAACGCAGGAAACCCAGTTTAACGCACTGAACAAATACGCAAAGAATTTAATTGAGATGGCGAGAAACGGAAAGTTGGATCCTGTAATTGGAAGAGATGAGGAGATTAGAAGAACCTTACATATTTTGTCGCGCAGAAGTAAAAACAATCCTATTTTGGTTGGAGAGCCTGGTGTGGGAAAAACAGCCATCGCAGAGGGCTTGGCCATGCGGATTGTAAATGGAGATGTTCCGGACAATTTAAAATCAAAAATTATTTTCGCGCTCGATATGGGCCAACTGATAGCGGGGGCAAAATATAAAGGGGAGTTTGAGGAGCGATTGAAATCAGTTGTCAAGGAAGTGAGTACCAGCGATGGCGAAATTATTTTATTTATTGATGAAATACATACCCTCGTAGGTGCAGGTGGTGGAGATGGAGCAATGGATGCTGCTAATATTTTGAAGCCCGCCTTGGCAAGAGGCGAGTTGAGAGCCATTGGTGCAACTACCTTGAGTGAATACCAGAAATTTTTTGAAAAAGACAAGGCGCTGGAGCGGCGTTTTCAGAAAGTAGTTATTGATGAGCCAAGTGTGGAAGATGCAGTTTCTATTCTTCGTGGATTAAAGGATCGTTATGAAACCTATCATCATGTAAGAATCAAAGACGAGGCCATCATTGCTGCGGTAGAGTTGTCACACCGATATATTACCGATCGTTTTTTACCTGACAAAGCCATCGACTTAATTGATGAGAGTGCTGCAAAACTTCGCCTAGAGATGAATTCTATGCCGGAGGAATTGGATAAGCTGGAAAGACAGATTCGGCAGCTGGAAATTGAAAGAGAAGCCATCAAAAGAGAAAATGACGAAGCGAAATTAAAGGAACTCAATACCGAAATTTCCAACCTCTCTGTGCAAAGGGATACTTTCAAAGCCAAATGGCAACAGGAAAAAGAAGTGGTTGAAAAAATTCAGAGTGCCAAATCGGAAATAGAAAATTTGAAAGCCGCCGCAGAAAAAGCAGAGCGCGAAGGCGACTACGGAAAAGTAGCAGAAATCCGTTACGGTAAAGTACAGCTTCAGGAAAAAATCATCGAGGATCAAACCAAATTGCTCGATGAGATAAGTGAAAAAAGATTGTTGAAAGAAGAAGTGGACGCCGAAGATATTGCGGCTAATGTAGCAAAAGCTACTGGCATACCAGTGATGAAAATGTTGCAAAGTGAAAGAGAAAAACTATTGCTACTGGAAGATGAATTGCACAAAAGGGTAGTGGGGCAGGAGGAAGCCATTGAGGCAGTGAGCGATGCCATCAGAAGAAGCAGGGCCGGTCTGCAGGAC
>JBIKOV010000181.1:0-6799 GCA_044357815.1 Ferruginibacter sp.
GAAAAAGCTTTTGGAAATCTGATTTCAAATGCAATCAAATATACTAAACGAGGAGGGGCTATTGAGGTTTCAATCAATTCATCAGAAAATAATGAATTTCTTGATATAACAGTAAGTGACAATGGCATTGGTATTGAAAAGGTCAATTTTACAAAAATTTTTGATCGATTCTATCACTTGGAGAGCAATAGTGAGTCATATGAAAAAGGTTTTGGTGTAGGCTTATCTCTTTCGAAAAACCTCATAGAATCGCATAAAGGCTCGATATCATTAAGTAGTGAGGTTGGCAAAGGTTCCATTTTTACTTTAAGATTACCCATGAATGATGAAGTATATTCCAGTGAGGATAAGGCAGAAAAATTATTTTGGAAGTCAGATTATACTTCAGTTTTAAGCAGTATAGAAAAACGAAATTTTGCCAATGAAGCTATAGAATCTCTCAACCTCGACATAGAGGATCTTGACCCAGTAAAATCTACGATTCTTTATGTTGATGATAATAGAGAATTGTTAGACAATATGATCTATTTTTTATCTGAAAAGTATAATGTAATCGTTGCGCCGAATGGCAAAATTGGTGTTGAATTGGCGAACCGATTTCAACCAGATGTTGTCATAAGTGACATCATTATGCCAGTTATGGATGGTTTTGAATTATGCAGGAATCTTAAAAACGATTTAAATACTTCTCATATTCCTGTCATTTTACTAACTGCTAGAGGTGACTCGCACAGTCAGATCAAGGGGGTTGAAATTGGTGCAGATTATTTTTTCCCCAAACCATTTAGTATAAGTCTGATGGATTTAACTATTAAGAATTTAATAGACTCAAGAGAAAAATTAAGGCAGCTTTTCATTAATAATCCATACCACAATCCCAAAGAAGTTACAACCAATAGCAGAGATTCTGAATTTCTTGAAAATTTGCTTAAATATGTAGAAGAGAATATTGACGACCCCGAATTGAATATTAACAACTTAGCGCAGACATTCACCATGAGTCGTTCTACCTTTTTCAGAAAAATTAAAGCTATTACAGGGATAACTGGTAAAGAGTTTATTAATTCAATACGTTTAAAGAAAGCCGCTCATCTTCTGATATCTTCAGGTATGAATATTTCTGAAGTTGCGTATGCTGTTGGGCATTCCAATCCACAATATTTTACGAAGTGGTTTAAAGCTTATTTCAAAATGTCGCCATCTGAATATATTTCACAAAACAATAATAAGTAAATATTATGAAGTAAATGAATAATCTATTTAATCTAATGATTTGCAGTCTTTTAAAGAACAAGCATTTTTTATTGTAGCCTTTATACAAGGTAAAATGATTTTGAATGACGCAAAAGATTAATTCAAATTGACTTCACTGGCTATTAATAAAACGCATCTATCCTTTCTTTAGCCTTTCACTAGTAACTGTTTACATTCGATTAGAGTGTAAGAATTCCCTTCTTTTTTCAAATGCAATCTGCCAAATTGCCGTTTTACTTTATCTGCCGGTTTATTACAAGGCAGATTGATATAAGGTTCCCCTTAACCATGGCTCGAGATTGAGAGTGATGATCTCAGTACAGAATTTATTCCGATCATATAATAGGTTATTGATTTAGTAGCCTATACAATGCTCTCAGTGGAGAAGAAGTATAATTCCCTATAGTAAATAGGTGAAATTGAAACAATTTTACCCCTAAATGAGACTATTTGGAACATTTAAGAGGTTTCGAATGATGATATTTGTTGCAAAGATTGCTTCTTATGGGTTTAAAAGTCTATGCTTACGGTTTCGGTATGCTAATGTTATCTGGAACCAATAACTCCACCCTAGTTTCGTTTATAAAGAAAGTAATTTTAAACTTATAAATTAAATGAGATGAAAGTACTTTTAAAACAGCAAATATGCATCGTAATGATGCTGATCTTTGTTCAATTCGCCTTAGGCCAAAAATCGATCATCAGAGGGCAGGTTACGGATGAAAAAAAGGTTCCATTGTCAGATGTGACAATTGTGGTCTTGGGAAAAAAAGTTTCTACCATATCAAATGCCAATGGTGAATTTTCCATTGAGGCAGCGTCAACAGATAAAATAAAATTTTCATTTGTTGGTATGGATAACAAGACTGTTGCTATCGAAAACCGGCTTTTTCTTAATGTGGTTTTAAAGAACAAACAAGAAAGTTTAGATGAAGTTGTTGTAATTGGATATGAAACTGTACGACGTTCCGATGTAACAGGAAGTATTTCAAGTGTTAAAGGAAGTGAAATAAGGAAACAGGCTACTCCAAGTGTTGTTTCAGCTTTGGTTGGCAAAGTCCCCGGAGCATATATTCGAACAACTGGAAATGAGCCAGGGGGAACTAACTCAATAAAGATACGTGGGCTAAGTTCAATAAATGGGACAGGGGAACCTTTATATGTTGTTGATGGTATTTACACTGACAATATTGATTTTTTAAATCCCTCTGACGTAAAATCTATTGAAATTCTAAAGGATGCTGCTTCAACATCTATTTATGGTTCGAGGGGGGCAAATGGCGTTGTTTTAGTTACTACTAACAAACCTAAAAGCGGGCAAATTAGTACTACCTATTCAACTTATTTAACAACTAAGGACATGGCTAGAAAAATCGATGTTGTTAACGCAGCCGAGTATGCTATGCTTTTTTATGAGATGAAAGCCAACCGGCCAGATTTGATTTTACCGAACGTTGAAATTGTTGGATTCCCAGAAAATAATCCTAGCTCCTGGGGCAAGGGATATGATTGGGTTAAGGAATCAAGCCAACCATGGACATTACAAAATCATGATTTAAGGATCAATTATGGCAGGGCTGAATCTTCTATTGGATTGGGTGTTAATTTTTTAGAAGATAATGGAGCGTTTAAAAATCAGGATTATTCAAGGTTTAATTTGAAGCTGGATGGCATGATGAAGCCATCTAAAATTGTGGAACTTGGATTTTCTGTTATTGCAAATAGGAGAATGTTTAATCATATGGATGACGGACAGAAAGCTGTAGAAACCATATTTGGTATTACTCCTGCTACTCCGATTTACAATCAGAATGGTACGTATAATTTAAGCAATATGTTTGGGACCCTCAAAACTTTTGATAATCCAATAGCAAGGCTTAATAATTCTACAGACATTGATAAAACCGACCAGATACTGAGTGATATTTATGCAAATTTTTCAATAACGCCAAAGCTTTCGTTCAAAGCCAGTGTAAAATTTAATTATTCTTCAAGGGAAAGGTTATATTATCTGCCATCAACAACGCTTGAGGGTAGTATAACCAGCGGTAAAGCAACTGTAAGTGATTTGAAAATTCAGGATTACACAAATAATTATATACTTACTTATGGGATTTCAAAAAACAAGCATTCTATTAACATGCTTGGAGGTTTAGAAATATCAGGAAAAGGAAGGTCGAGTGCAAATTCAGGCGAGGTTACTCAATTTAATTCAGATATCTACGGGCCATACAATCTGGCGGCAGGGGCATCTGCCGTAGGTTATAATTCATATAAATCAAAAGAAACCCTGGCAGGTTTTTTAGGAAGAGTAAATTATAAGTTCAGTGATAAGTACTTTATAACATTTACAGGCCGCTATGATGGTTCTTCCAAATTTGGAGCCAATAACAGGTGGGCTTTTTTTCCAGGAGTTGCAGTTGCTTGGGATATGAATAAAGAAAACTTCCTTTCAAGTAATAACGTTATATCTAACTGGAAATGGAGAATTAGCGCCGGGCAGTCGGGTAGTTCAAGCATTCTACCTTATCAATCACAGGGATCCATTTATAATATGGGTTTAACAAGGTCAACGCCAACTTATGCTTTTGGAAATACTCCTATTGCTGCAGAAGCTCCTGAAACATTTAGTAATTCGGATCTTAAATGGGAGGTTGCAACTCAATATAATGCAGGTGTTGAAATAGGTTTATGGGGCAATAGAATAAATTTTAAAGGGGATGCGTATATTAAAAAAATAGCTGATTTGTTGGTCAAAGACTTTCCATTACCCGGAGTTTCAGGTTTTAATTCTTCTACAAGAAATGGTGGAGATATGACCAATACAGGAATTGAGTTTAGTTTAGGCGGTGAAGTAATTCGAAATAAGAATTTTAAAATGTCTACAAACATTGTTTTTTCAAAATATATAAATGAAATAACAAAATGGTTGGGTCAAGGATCAATGATAAATGTAAATAAATATACAGGATATGTTGGAGAAGGGCATGCTTACGGAGTTTTTTGGGAAGTTCCTCAGTTAGGCATTTTTGCAAACCAGGAGGAGATTGATAATTATACGTATAAAAATTCTACAACAGGCGCATCTACACTGTTGCAACCAACCGCAAAACCCGGAAATATTAAATATGCAGATACTAATGGTGACGGGATTATAAACTTATCCGATCGAACTGCTATTGGATCACCACATCCCGATTTTACGCTAGGTATGGGATTGGATTTAACGAACAAAAATTGGACTTTGAATATTTTTATAAATTCTGTTTATGGAAAAAGTGTATATAATTCTTCTAATGAACAGTTGATGAATACATGGTTATTTAACACTAATAAATATGATGAACCTTATGGAGAGGCGACATCATTTTCTAAGAGGGTGTTAAACAGGTGGATACCTGAAAATCCATATACCAATGTTCCAAAATTAGGTTCCACAGCCACTAACGGCTTATCTGCAAATCTTAGTAATGTGGAAGATGGCAGTTTCATCAGGTTTGAAAATATTTCATTGTCCTATAATTTCCCTCTCAAGAAAAAGGCAATTATAAAGAACTTGGCTATTTATGGAAGTGTTCAAAATGCCATCTTAATTACCAACTATAGGGGTACTGATCCGGAAAATAACCAGCCTGAGCCCGGAGGCTGGGCAACTAATCAAAGTTCAAGTATTCTGGCATATGATAACTTTGGATATCCTAGGCCGGTTGCATACACATTTGGTTTAAACTTAAATTTTTAAAGATGAGATATTCAATTCATTTAACTGCATGTATAGTTACTATATGCTCATTGATGTCATGTACAAAATTTTTAAAGGAAGAAGTATTTAGTTCTTCACAAACATCAAATTTTTACATGAATGAACAGCAGGGTATTTCTGCTCTTAATGGCGTTTATGCCGGATTAAGGGATACCTATTTCACGTATTCAAATGATTATACATTTTTTTCAATGTTGGAAGCCCCTACTGGTACTGTCACTTTCAGTCCTGGATTTGATGGTATGAGTTATTCTGCAAAAGATTTGGCAGACATAAAAAAGGTTTGGGATCGTATGTGGGTTTGTATAAACAGATCCAGTACGCTGATTAAACTTTTAAAGAAAGAAAATGTCAGTGATACATCTTATAGAAGAATTGTTGCAGAAGCAAAATTTGTTAGGTCACTTTGCTATTTTAATCTGGTAAGGATGTGGGGGGATATTCCATTTAATGATGGGGTTGAATCCATATCTGGTGCCTATCCTAAAAAAGTACGTCAAAGTGAAGTGTATAAAAAAATAATTCAAGATTTGGAAAGTGCAGCTGCTGATTTGCCAACTTGGTTACAATATTCTTCATACGGCAATTCTGGGACAGGGATTTTATTAAATGACTATAAGGGATATGAAAGAGGAAGAGCAACGAAAGGAGCAGCTCAGGCATTATTGGCAAAAGTTTACCTAACTATTGCATCTTCGATTGCATCAAACGCTAATTCATATGATAATGCGTTTGATAAAAAAGACATGTACACTAAAGCAAAAGATTTGTGTGCTTCTGTTTACGCTGGCGGTCATGGCTATGGCTTACTAACTAATTGTTTCGATGTTTTTAAAGAGGAGAACGAGAATAAGAAAGAAGATATTTTTTCCATAAAATTTGTTGAAGCTACTAATTTAAAATTGGGTAATTCACTTGCTGGTATGACGGGTGTTAAAGGCACAGGAATTCTTACAATTGAAATAGGTACATTAAAATCAACGGCTACTTTTTTAAATGAATTTATTGTTGCTGACAAGCGAAGAGCAGCCATTTTTTTTCTTGAATATGTTAACAAAAGTAATGTAAGAGTAAAATACCCAACTGGTATTAAATCTTTGGCATTTAAAAAATACTGGAGTGATTACCAAGTAGCTGCTGACAATACGCCTATGCAGCCTACTACTTATGTATATAAAACATCGTCAGCAGATAAAGGTCTTTTTGGTGATGACATACCCGTATTAAGGTATGCTGACCTTTTACTAATGTATGCAGAAACACTATATGCTCTGGGTGACTTGGTTAATGCCAAAGAAAGAGTAGCCGATGTGAGAGAACGGGCCGGCTTGAGCAGAGTGCTTCCGGCGGGGGACTTAATGGAGCTTATTATCTCAGAAAGAAGGATGGAACTGTGTTTTGAAATTCAATTGTGGTTCGATTATCAACGATTAAATATCGTTCAACGATATCGCCCCACATTGGCAGATATAAAGTATAAATTATTCCCCATTCCGGAGAGTGACCTGATGATGAACCCCGGACTGCTTCCACAAAATCTAGGCTGGTAAAAATATACTTGCTGGGGCAGAAAAATATAAAAGCTTAAAATAAATACTATTGACTTGTAATATATCTGTTTTAAAATGAAAATTAGTTTGAATCGAATTTACCTATTATTTATTCTTGCACTGGGGATAGGTACAAATACAATACAGGCACAAAAAGTAGCGGTACCCATTAATTGTTATGGCGTTTGGGATCGTGGAGAAGGGATTGAAGATTATTCTGATCCTAAAGCTG
>JBIKOV010000188.1:0-6428 GCA_044357815.1 Ferruginibacter sp.
CAGATCATGAATACAAGGTTGAAAATTTAATGGGAAGCAGCAATCTTTTCAATATACTTGACGCCTCTAATAAGGAAGAGGTGCTGGCATGTGAGTGCAAAGATAAAAGCGCATTGGCTATGAAATGTGAAATTGGAGATATTGAGCAACCTTTCCCACATTGCCCATGGGCTTTAGATTTATCAGACAAACCTTTTCCAGGCAGAAAAGGGGATAAAACTTTTAATAAGGGAGGGCTACAGGCCTTTGCCAACCAGTGGTATTGGGAGAGTGGATTTAATAAAGACCAGGTAAATGATATTGAATTGATTCGGGATCACAATTTCAGAGCGATGTATGGAGCATGGGATGCGCTTAAGAATGTAGATAAAATGTATCCAAAGCATAGACTTGGTTGGGTAGCATTTATCGCCGGAAAACGTGAATCACGTCGTTTGATGGGCGATGTAATACTTGATGCGGAAGATTTTAAACAGCAACGAAAATTTATTGATGGTTCATTTCCCTGTTCCTGGCACGTTGATCTTCACTCTCCAAAAAAAGAATATCAAAAAGGATTTGAGGACAATGAATTTGTGGCGGACTTTACACGTGGAGCAGCCTATGAATATGGTGGTGAGTATTGGGCTCCATACCGAACCTTGTATAGCCGCAATATTAAAAACCTTTTCATGGCGGGTAGATGTATTAGTGTAACCAAAACAGGTCTCGGTCCTGTAAGGGTAATGAAAACATGTGCTATGATGGGAGAGGTAGTAGGTAAAGCCGCTTCAATTTGTATAAAAAACAATGTTTCTCCCAGAGGAGTATACACTCAATACCTTAAAGAACTCAAATTACTACTTAATAAACCAGGAGAGTATAGGGTGTAAAATCATTTCTGTCTAGTAGTCTGAAAATTTATATCTGGTGATTTTATTATTTTTTTTTAACTCAATTTCCTAAATTAACCTTTTTAAAAAATGCAAAGTAAAAACATTGACATAACTGTATTCGCAGAACCTTTAAATGAATCAGAAAAAAAGAAGAAATCATATTTAGTAGGCTTTGCCATTCTTCTGGCATCGATGGGCTACTTTGTAGATATCTACGACCTTTTATTATTTAGTATTGTAAGAATTCCTAGCTTAAAGTCATTAGGATTTGTCGGTCAATCACTTATGGATAAAGGGATATTTTTATTGAATATTCAAATGATTGGGCTTTTGATAGGGGGTATATTTTGGGGTATTTTGGGCGATAAAAAAGGAAGGTTGCATGTATTGTTTGGATCAATTTTTCTATATTCTATTGCTAACATTGCGAATGGTTTTGTACACACAATAGAAAGTTATGCAGTTTGGCGTTTTATTGCGGGTTTTGGATTAGCAGGGGAACTTGGCGCAGGAATTACATTGGTTGCAGAAATTATGCCTAAAGAAAAGCGCGGATATGCGACTACCATTGTTGCAGCCGTTGGAGTTAGTGGTGCAGTGGCGGGCTTTTTTGTATCGGAGTTTTTTGATTGGCGTACCTCTTTTTTTATTGGGGGCGGACTAGGGCTTGCATTATTACTGTTGCGGATAGGTGTTGCTGAATCTGGCATGTTTGGAAAAGCAAAAGATGCAAATAGTCAGAGGGGTGATTTTTTTTCCTTGTTCAAAAACAGAAAAATATTTTTAAAATATGTGCGATGTATTATAATTGGTGTTCCACTTTGGTTTGTAGTTGGGATACTGATCACGCTTTCTCCTGAATTTGGAAAGGCATTAGGGGTAGGAGGGGATGTTAAATCAGGTGCAGCTGTTGCCTATTGCTATGGAGGGTTGGTTTTAGGTGACATCGTAAGTGGAATTTTAAGTCAGTATTTAAAAAGTAGAGTTAGGGTTGTGTATGTTTTTTTATTTCTGACTACAATTTCTATCGCTACTTTTTTTATGTTACATGATATCAGTCTATCAGCCTTTTATGCGATGTGTTTATTTCTTGGATTTTCGGTAGGGTATTGGGTAATATTTATGACCATCGCCACCGAACAATTCGGCACAAATATCCGAGCAACTGTGACTACCACAGTACCAAATTTTGTGAGAGGAGCGGTAGTGCCTGTATCACTACTTTTTAATTATCTCAGAGGTGTATTTAATGGGTCTTTAATTTTTGCAGGAATAGTGGTAGCCACTTTAAGTCTTGCGCTTGCTTATTGGGCATTAAATTATATCGAGGAAACATTTTCTAAAGACCTAGATTATTTGGAGTGAAGATAAATAGTTTAACCCTCGCAGGTATAAGCCCACCGTAATCGCTAAAACCCATCCAGTATAAGCCTTGTTACTATTGTATTAGGTAAAAATTGTATTACGTAAACCTTCTTACAACTAAGGATGGCAATTCAGGATTTTACCGAAAGCTGTATTTTATAAAAAGCAAAATAAGGATATATGAAAAGATCAATAAAATTGAATGGATATGGCGTTCTGGCAACTAGCCCCAACGTAATGAGAAAATGGGTGATGATTTCCTTAGTTGTAATTTCCAGCGTTCATTTACATGCACAGCAGTTGTTTCTATTGGCCGGACAAAGCAATGCAGTTGGGCAGGGTGATAGCAGCAAGAGTAATCTGAATACTTGTAATAATAGTTATGAATATGATGTGTTATTGGATTCAATAAAATTATTAAAAGATCCTGCTGGTCAAAAGTGGAAAAGCCTGGAAACGACTAACAGGGCAGGAACCATTCTGCCTGCTTTTTCAAAAACGATGAATGGGTTAACACAGAAAAAAGTAGTTGTGCTAATGGCAGCAAGGGGAGGAAGTTCCTGTAGCAAATATGCAGAACTGGACAAATACGGTACATGGGATACCAGTGGAAAATTGTTTGCGGATGCCGTTGAAAAAACAAACAAGGCAATAATAAAATCGGGCATTCCTTTAACGGGCATCATCTGGATGCAGGGCGAAAGAGATGCCAATGCCATCAATGATGGTAAAGAAACAGGCGAAGCATTTAAATCATCCTTAGAAAATTTGATCAAACGTTTCAGGAATAGGTATGGTAAAAGACTTCCTTTTTTTATTGTGCAAACGGGATACCAGTCAGGCAGGCCCAATGCAGGCAATGATAAGGTGAGGGAGATGCAGGCAGCCGTTGCCAAATCTATGAAACGGGTATACGTGGTGTATGAAGACACCAACCTGTTTTTTGACCGAAACTGGATGAAAGACAATGTGCATTATAACCAGGTTGGATTAAATGATATTGGTGAAAAGGCGGCGCAATATGTTTTCAAAGTGGTTAGCAAATAGAGAAAGTAGAATTGTTTATTTGAAGGGGAGTTAACAAAAAAAGCATTGTTGAAAGAATGGATTTCTTAGTATCGCGCTGGTTGGATAACAATAATTAAAAAATAATAAATGAAAATTAAAAATTTACGTTGGTGGATTGTGGTGTTGATTTTTTTTGCCGCGGTTCTGAATTATGTTGACAGACAAACCTTGTCTGCCTTGGCTCCTACCATTCAAAAGGATTTGGATATGAACGACCAGGATTATGCGAATGTTGTTAACATTTTTCTTGTTGCATACACCATCGCTTATTTATTTTCTGGACGCATTGCAGATAAAATGGGAACAAGAAAAGGCATGTTTGTTTTTGTAGCATGGTGGTCTATTGCGAATGCCTTTACCGCTGCCGCAAACAGCATCGCCTCGCTAAGTGCATACAGATTTGCCTTAGGTTTGGGAGAAGCAGGTATTTGGCCGGCTGCATCCAAGGCCGTAGCGGATTGGTTTCCAAAAAAAGAAAGGGCTTTTGCCATTGGATTTTACACAATGGGAGCAACCATTGGAGCAGCAATAGCACCTTATTTTGTAATTCCCTTGGCCACTTATAATTATGCTTCCTATTTGCCTGCTGTTGCTGATTGGCTTGGGCGGGGAACCGGTTGGCGACTGGCTTTCATTCTCACCGGCATAGCCGGATTGCTGTGGCTGATTCCATGGCTAATGGTTTATCGACAACCCGAAAAATCTAAATTGCTTACTGATGAAGAATTTCAACTGATTAAAGAGGATGCTGAATTGGATGACCCTGCAGATTCAGCAAGAGAAAATACCTGGTCGTGGAAGCAGGTTTTGTTGTTCAAAGGTACTTGGTTATTGCTTATTGGAAGATTGGTAACCGATCCTGTTTGGTATTTTTATCAGTTTTGGTTTCCCAAATATTTAAGTAGCGACCGTCATCTTTCACAAGAGCAATTAAAAATTACCTGGGTTATTTATGTAGCTGCGGGTGTAGGAAGTTTATTCGGTGGGTGGCTGTCGGGCCATTTTATAAAAAAAGGAATAGCGCCTGTAAAAAGTAGGTTATGGGTCATGTTAGGTTGCGCCTGCATCATGCCACTTTCCCCATTTATCAGCCAGGCAACGGGTTTAAATATGGTAATGACCATAACTGTTTGCACGGTAATAGCCTCACTGGCCTGGATGATTAATACGAGCTCCCTGATCTTGGATGTTGTGCCAAAGCATTCACTTGGAAGCGTATTCAGTATTGTAGCAGCAGGCAGTACCATTGGAGGGATCATCATGAATACAATCGTTGCTTCAATGGTTTCTGGACCTTCTTCAAAATCATCCGGATTTTTGGATAAAGGATTACATGCTTTGCTTAGTCCTGTATTAGATGCAGTTCAGGGCCAAGGTTATGCATGGTGGTTTATTATTATGGCTTTTCTGCATCCTGTTGGATGGTTGATATTAAAATTGGGCGGGATACAAAAGTTGTCAAAAAATTAAACACAATCCATCTCATACATTCAGTAAAAACAACCGCTGTATAAAATGGATCTTTTAAAACAATTATATTTTATCAGAATGAAGAACCACCATCAATTTGTATTATCTGTCAAAATTCAGCATGCTATCAGATTTTATATAATTTTTGCTTTGCTTGCTGCATTTGTAACATTGAAAGCCCAGGAAAAAAATAAAGCAACTCAAATACGTCCCGGGCAGTTGTGGAATGATTCAAATGGCAAACCAATTAATGCACACGGCGGAGGAATTCTTTATTACAAAGGCATTTATTATTGGTATGGAACCCACAAAATTGAAGGGCTTTCTGAGAAAACATTTGCCGATGGCGGTATTCATTGCTATGCTTCCAGTGACCTGATCAACTGGTCTGATAAGGGATTGGTTTTATCACTGGTTTATGATGATGATAGTCACGACTTAGCATACCAGTGCAATTTTGACCGACCCAAAGTAGTTTACAATGCCAAAACAAAAAAGTTTGTTGCCTTTTTCAAGCTTTACCTGAAGGGAAAAGGGGTCACTACCGGATATGTAGGCGTTGCCTTATCTGATAGCCCTTCGGGACCTTTCAAGTACAGTCACAAATTCCTAGGTGCAGGCTCTCCAAATGGCACCGGGGATTACGCTATGTTTCAGGAGGAGAACGGAGACTTGTACCAATTTGCCGTTAGAAAGCCAGATAAAGCATTTGTAGTTGGCAAAATGAGCGATGATTATTTATTGCCAAAAGGGGATTATGTAGTTTGTGAAGGAGTAACAGAAAAAACTGAGGCGCCAGCCATTGTTAAACGTAATGGAACCTACCACTTACTAGGTTCCGGATCAAGTGGTTGGGATCCTAATCCTGCGAGATACTTTACCAGTAAATCACTAACCGGCCCCTGGGTATCACAAGGCAATCCTTGCGAAGGTGTGAACGCCCAAAATGGGTTTGGTAAAGAGAAAACGTATGGTGGCCAACCTACATTTGTCCTTCCTGTCGTTGGCAAGAATGATGCTTATATCGCGATGTTTGATATTAATAAGCCTGAAAATCCATACGATAGCAGACATATATGGCTTCCGGTAACTATCGAAGATGATCGATTTTTAATAAGCTGGCGGGATAGTTGGCAGATGAGCGTCTTTGGAAATAGTACCGAAGATCTTATAGCAGCCAGCCAAACAGGGGCAAGTCCTTTGTTTTTTGATCCGGCAAGCTATACTGCTCCCTTTATTCAAACACATAATTTTTCTCATCCGGAAGAATTCAATGTGCGTGGGGGTCTCCCAAATTTTTTCAATAAAGTAAAAAAGGGGAAAGCAGTTACCATTGGTTATTTGGGTGGAAGTATAACGCGTGCAGACAATCAGTACCGATTGCAGTCGGCAAAGTTTATCCAAAATATGTTTCCCGAAATTAAGATGAGCGGAATCAATGCCGGAGTTTCAGGAACTGGATCAGACCTGGGCGCCTGTCGGTTATACGACCAGGTTTTGAAATACAATCCCGATTTAATTTTTGTTGAATTTGCGGTGAACGGAGCTTTTCCCGATGGAATGGAAGGTGTTATCCGTCAAATTTGGAAAAATAATCCCAAAATTGATATATGCATAATTTATACAATTGTGGGAGGGCAAACCAAGCAA
>JBIKOV010000182.1:0-6794 GCA_044357815.1 Ferruginibacter sp.
AGTACTTTCCGACTCTTTTGGGATAAGTGAAATCAATGTATACCACGCAATCAATCAAATATCTTACGCTGAGTTGACAATCGTAGGGGAAGATCCTTCTAATGCCAGTTTGCCCTCTCAGGATGGTACCACTTTTATTCCAGGCAGCCCTATCACTGTTACTGTAGGTTATGATAGTAATGCAGAGGTACTTATTTTTGACGGAGTGATCGTTCAACAAGGAGTTGAAATCGCCAAAAAAACTCCCTTGAAATTAACTTTGCTATGTAAACACAAATTGGTAACTGCAACCTATAATCGAAAAGACGAAGAATTTCATGATAAAACCGATAGCAAAATCATTTCTACCATTTTAACTGCTTATGGTGTTACTGCTTCG
Organism: Ferruginibacter sp.; assembly: GCA_044357815.1. Lineage (GTDB taxonomy): Bacteria > Bacteroidota > Bacteroidia > Chitinophagales > Chitinophagaceae > Ferruginibacter. Next base: position 380 of record JBIKOV010000182.1, read on the forward strand.
GTTGACAGTACCAGTATTACTTATGAAGTGTTACTCCAAAAACTTGCAACTGATTGGGATTTTGTTTGCTCTAGGGCACAATATAATGGGTTTTTTATAACCATGGATGGCACTTCTGTTAATGTGAAAAAGCCAGTTTTTACTTCATCATCTGTTTTAACCATTGCTTACGGTATTTCTATTATCAATTTTAAAGGTGAGGTGAGTGCTGAAAGACAACCACCAACGCTGGATGCTTCCGGATGGGATATTAAAACGATGGCTTTAATAAAATCGGATGCTGCTGAACCTTCTTTAAATTCACAGGGAAATTTAACGCCCAAAACGCTTTCCGGAAAATTAAGTCAAACGAAATTGAGCTTGGTTTCTAATACACTCATGACTACTGCTGATCTTAAAGCATGGGCTGATGGCATTTTGCTTAAATTAAGGCTAGCAGCAATCAGGGGTGAAGTTACCTATATTGGAAATTCAGTGGCAAAAACTGGTGATATTATTACATTTGAGGGTGTTGGCGGTAAATTTAATGGAAGTGCTTTTGTCTCTGCCGTTACCCATAAAATTAAACCAAAAGGTGGATGGGAAACCACCGTTCAATTTGGACTAGATGATAGTTTTGTTCATGAAAAAATGAATGTCAATTATCCATCTGCAACCGGTCAATTACCTGCTATTTCAGGATTGCAAATTGGTAAAGTAAAACAGCTTTCAAAAGATCCACAGTCATTAAACCGGATTTTAGTCTTGTTGCAGACCAATGCAACAACAAAAACTGGTTTTTGGGCCAGGTATGCTAATTTTTACGCAACAAGTGGTGCCGGAGCTGGTTTTCTTCCAGAAGTAGACGATGAGGTAGTGGTGGGCTTCTTAGAAAATGACCCTAGAAATCCAGTAGTTTTAGGATCACTTTATGGAAAAAATGCTCCTGCAAATGTACCTGCAGATGACAAAAATTTTATAAAGGAGATCCAAACCAAGGCTAAGCTGAAAATTAATTTTGATGATGAAAATAAAATCATAACTATAACTACACCCGGAAAAAATTTAATTACCTTTGATGATAAAGCAAAACAAATATCAATCAATGACCAAAATAAGAATACGATTGTAATGAGTAGTACCGGGATTGCTTTTACCAGTGATAAAGATATTAAGTTGACTGCTAAAGGCAGTATTATATTGGATGCCACCAGTAAATTAACACTTACTGCAAAGCAAGATGCTTCTGTGGGAGGATTAAATGTGAAAATTGAAGCCAAGGCTGGTTTAACAGCAAAGGGTACCAGTAAGGCAGAATTTACTTCTGGTGGGCAGACAGTATTAAAAGGCGCTTTAGTTAATATTAATTAAATAATTTTACAATATGGGAATGCCAGCAGCAAGAGTGTTTGATTTACATGTATGTACTAAAACTACCGGGCCAATACCACATGTAGGAGGTCCCATACTTGGCCCAGGTGCTAAGAAAACTAAAATAGGGGGTATGCCAGCTGCATTGGTGGGTGATATGGCTTTGTGTGTTGGCCCACCCGATAAGCTTAAACAAGGTTCGGAAACTGTAAAAATTGAAGGAAAAAAGGCCGTTAGATTGGGTGATCAAACGGATCATAGTGGGATTGTTGTTTTGGGTTTTCCAACTGTTTTAATTGGTTAACATGATTAAATTTATCCATATAATATGAGTGAAAAAGTAAAAAGCTTTTTGGGTAAAGGTTGGTCATTTCCTCCTGTTTTTGACAAATTGAATTTGGGGGTGAGAATGGATGAAAATGATCAAGATATTCAATCAAGTATTCGGATTATTTTAAACACCTATCCTGGCGAAAGATTAATGCAACCAAATTTTGGATGTACCTTATTTCGAATGAATTTTGAAAGTGTTGATAAGGGCTCTATCACTCAAATAGGCGAAATAATTAGGGTGGCACTTTTGCATTACGAACCTAGAATTCTGTTTGAAAATGTAGAAGTGGTAGAGAATAATGTGAATGAAGGTGTTATTATTTTAAGGTTAATTTATAAGGTAATTATTACCAATACAAGGTCTAATATTGTATTTCCTTATTATATTTTGGAAGGAACCAATTTATGATTTTATTTTTAGGTTGGTTACCTAATTGAAAAAAGTATGAAGAGACCAAGATACAACTATGATGTAACCAGTGGTTTAAGCCAAATGACTCGGAATCTGCCCGAGCAAAGTAATACCTATGTTGCTATTGATGAAAAAACGGAAAGTGATTTATTTAGTTTCGTTTATCGTTTCTCCTCATACATTAATTATTACAATTTATCCAACAAAAGAGAGGGAGATTGGCAGTTTTTTTTTAGCAATAATCCTCATGTACTGCTTTCCATTCTCAATGATGTAAATGTATATTCATTCAATTTTACTTATGATAAATTAAGTGATTACATTCGAGCTACTAATAATACAAATGATCAGGTAATAGCATTAGAAAATATATTTGTTTTTTTATACCAGCTAATCCTGGAAATGCATGCTACCTATGAAAGAATTTCTAAAATTTCCAAAGCTTTAAGTGTAACAAATGAAGTTGATTGGCAGGAAGATGATATCTTTAATTTATACAATCAACTTTTTATTTGGCGAAATGATATTCAACAAGTAGAAGGGATTGCTTTTTCTACTGATCAATGGCCTTCCCTTGAAAATGCTGCCAATGAAAGTTTTATCCCAACCAATTTGGTCTTTGAATTGGATGATTCTATACAAGGTAAAATAATAAACACCTTACTTCAACTAGATGTTTTTTTCGGAGATGTTCAGGCTAAGTATATTCATTATTTAAATAATGGTAAGTATATAATAAAAAAAGCCATACAAAACCAGGACGTTTATTATGAGCCTCATTTGGGTGTAGTTAAATCTTTTTTGCAACTGTATACTCATTTGCAGGATAAAATAAATTTGATTCCTAAAAGGCATCTCGATTTTTATTATCAGCAAATATTAGGACAGTTACCTTCTTTACAAAAAGTGGATCGGGTTCATTTGGCGCTAACCCTTGGTTCAAGTATTGCGCAATATCTTTTAAAAAAGGATACTATTTTTCTTGCTGAATTTCCGGAAATTGAAAATAAATATTTATATCGAAACGTAAAAGATAGTGTATTAAATAAAGCTAATTTATTGTTTTTAAATAATGTGCTAATCAGTACGCATAAAAATACGGAAGCCGATTTTGAATCCAATATTGTTAAAGAAAAAATTGTTTATCAAAACTCTTTAAATGTTCCAGACTTTCAGTCCAAAGGAACAAAAGGTAATATTGTATTTCCTTTATTTGGCGAGGATCCTGATTTTTCAAATTCTTCTACTGGTAACATGGAATTTGCCAAATTTGGATATTTAGTTGGTTCTGAAATTTTATACCAAACTACTGGGAAAAGAACTTTTACAATCGATATTTATTTTGGGGATACCTCTTTTACAATCCTTTCTAATTATATAAAATCATATAGTTTATTGATCGGAAAGCACGAAAAAGTGGTTGCCAATGAATTATTTAAAGCTGCTTTTAATATTAGCATTACTACCGAAGAAGGTTGGTATGAGCTCGATTCCTACAGTGTAAAGTATGATTTTGACAACCTAGATGAAAAGGTGATATCTTATAATTTTCAATTAAAAGAAGATCAACCCGCTATAGTACTTTATAATAATGAAATTCATGGCGGGAATTATCCGGCTAACATTCCATTGATTTATTTCCAGTTGAATCCAACTTCATTTCACAATGGCTATTCATTTTTAAAAGGTTTGATTATTACCCGAATTGGATTTACAATGAATGTTGAGCAAAATAATCAACTCATTTTATCCAATAACTTAGGTTTAATTAGTTCCGATAATCCATTTACCCCTTTTGGTCCACAGCCATACGAAAATGCATACCTTGATATTCAAAACGAAAATATATTCAACAAATTCACCACTAATTTCAGTTTAAATATCGCTTGGTTTAATTTACCTACCAATGAAAATGGATTTCAAGAATATTTTAAAGAATATGGCAAGCCAGTTGAAAATAATTCATTTCTAGTAGGGGTTAGCTCATTGGATAAAGGTAAGTTTAAGCCTGACGTAGAGGAACAACAAAATTTTGAACTTTTTCACTCAATACGCAAAGCTGACACGGTCGGGATTTTATCTCCAACTACCACCCTTAATGATATTGATTTCGGAAAACTCAAATTTTCAAATGATATGTCATTAGAAAAAGATTCTGAAGACATTTTATTAAATACTCAAAAAGGAGTTGTTAGAATTCAACTTTTGTCACCTTCAGATCCATTTGGCCATAAAAGATTTAATCAATTATTTTCTGATACATCTATTCATAACAGTAGAAAATTCACAAAAAAAAGAGAATTACCGAAGGAACCTTATACACCCTATATTAAGTCGATTCATGTTAACTTTACACTTTTTTCTTCCGATATTTTAAATAGGGGATTTATTGATGATAATTTTGAAACCGATATAAAATTTATTCATGTGCACCCATTTGGTCATGACTTGATTTATCCTAATTCAAAACAGCCTTCATTTAAATTAATACCAGAATATCCTTCTGACCGACAGTTTTATATAGGCGTTAATAATGTCTCGCCTTCTGATGAATTAACGATTTACTTTGAATTAAAGGACCTAAAGCCTACCCATAGTGTTATAAATAAGCCTGTTATTTCTTGGAGTTATTTACAAGAAAATACCTGGAAAACGCTAACGAGTAATTATATTTTAAGTGATTCTACTGATGGATTTATCCGTTCAGGGTTGGTTACTTTGCTGCTCCCTACCGATATTAATAGTGATAACACTATTTTGCCACCAGATATTTATTGGATTTCAGCTCAATTGCATGGCAGTGCTGATTATAGTATGCAGTTAATTTGTTTGTATGCTAATGCATTAGAGGTTGAAAGAATAGACAATGGTGATAATTTTCATTTAGCTGCTTTACCTGCTGCAACGATTACTCAAAGCCAATTACCGCTGCCAGAAGTTGATACCATTCTTCAACCTTTTGCTTCCTTCGGCAGTGTATTTGCCGAAACCTATGATCAATTCAATACTAGAATCAGTGAATTATTGCGATCAAAAAATCGTTTTATAACAACCAGGGACCTCACACAGCAAATTTTAAACCATTTCCCCTCCTTAGCTTATGTGCATTGTATGGCAAATGGCCGTCAAACTGATTTGTTATTGGAAAACATGGACATTTTAATTATGGTGGTTCCTGTTATTCAATCGTTCAATAAATACAATGAAAATTCATTGCCCAATGTTGATTTTTCTGAATTGAGTATCATTAATTCCTTTATAAAAAGCATTTTGCCTCCTTCGATAAAATTTGTAGTTACTAATCCTATATATGAGTTTGTTAAGGTTAAATGTAGTGTGCAGTTTGAGTCTAATAGGATTAATCTGAAAGTGAATGCTAATATTGCTCGTTTGAATGACGATATTATTAACTTTATTTCACCATGGTTAAGTATTGCTGAAACTGAGTTTAAAGAATTAAAGGTTTTATATGTAAATGATATTATTAATTTTATACAAAAAAGAAATTATATACATTATGTAACTTCCGTTTCATTATTACATTTTTATCAATATAAAAATCCAAAGACTAACCAATTGTTAAACGTAGTCATTGATACTGCCCAGTATTCTAAAGAAAGTGTTACTGCCAGTCTCCCAGGTGCTTTATTGGTCCCAATGGCTGAGCATAATATTGAAATTGTAACCAATGATTCATTTATTCCGGCTTCAGTTTCGGGAATTAATAATTACATATTAGGAAAAGAATTAATACTGAATGAAGCGTTAACTAGTGAAATACAGAATAGACTTGAAACAAATCAAATCAAAAAGCCTACATTTACCTTAACATTGAAATTATAAAAATGGCATTTTCTAAATCCAAAATATACGACCGAGAACACCTGAAAAGTTTCTTTAAAAATGGGACTATTCCCAATGAAAAGCATTTTTCTTTTTTAATTGATTCTTTAATTAACAAACAAGATGATGGATTCAGTAAAGATGCTGAAAATGGTCTAATTCTTAGTTCATCCGGTATTTCTAAGAAATTAATTACTTTTTTCAAAAGTGTAGATGATCTAGAACCATTTTTTAATATTGAAGTGGATGATAAGGGATCTTACAGCTTTAAGTTAAAACCAAATATTTTGGGTTTAAGTGAAGAAGAAGAAGATAAGAAATCTTTTTTCTTTGATGAAGATGGGAGTTTGGGTATCGGAAAAAGAAGGGAGGCTGGAATGAAATTAGATATTGAAGGATTTGCTTCAATGGAGGGTAGGACTGGAAATTTTAGGGCCGGTTTTGTGCCTGCAAATGGTAAATGGCATTCAGTGGTAA
>JBIKOV010000183.1:0-6793 GCA_044357815.1 Ferruginibacter sp.
TCGATAAAACCTTTAAATCCATCCCTTTAACGGAGTATTAAAGAAACTTTACCAACTTTTTGAAGATTATTTTAACAAATATTTAAAATACTTATTTTGGACAAGCTCCTGTATAATAAATCAAGTAATTATTTTACAACACAATACAAAATTTATATATATTATAAATTTATATTTTTACTATCAATTGGTTATTTAAGCTGATTCTGAATCAGGAAATAGTCAATTCCGAAAGCACATTTCTTTTTTAAGGATTTTGCTTTTGGACTTTGCCCTTTGTAAACGAAGCGAAAAGTATAAGCAGTATTTACTGGATCGTTATCACCTAGTTGAATTAAGGGAGTCGTCATTCCAGCATGTTCAGAGTAGAAATCCTGAGTGGTCTTTAAGATACCATTCACATAAATATCAAAAATTCCACATTTATTGCCAACTGCTGCACACATGCGAACACTGGCTTTCGTGAATTGCTCGGTTAATTTAATCTCAGCAAAATCACCTATATTTTCAAACCATAAAGACTTAAGTGCACCATTACTGATATCGCCCCAAATAGGTATTTCTTCGTAGTTTTCAAGTACGCCAGTACTTTTAGAAGACAGTTTATAGATCTCAGCTTCAAAAGCTCCTGTTACAATATATTTTTTGTTTTTACCTTCTTCAACCATTGTCTGAAGTGAACGTAAAGTTGGTAAAGGCGTTGATACCCTATTGGGCAATGGCACACGGTTGTGTTTAATTCCAGGTATAGCATACCAAAAAGTAGTTTGGGAATATTGAAGTAAGAACCAGGAAGAACGGGTTCCACTGGAAGCTTCCATGTCAAATTTAATTTTTCGCCTAAAGGGAATTGCGTCCAACACCCTAGTACGGGTGCATACATTATAGCCCATTGAATTTGGATTCCCTACAATAATATTCCCAATAAAAGGTTTGGAAAATTCATCATTAGGGGTTGGTACAATACCACCTGCCCATCCATAATAATCCTCGGTTCCAGTTCCAAAATGAGAAGGGAATTTGCGCTCAACATCATCATCAATATAAATTTTTTCATCACCTTCACCCCACCAGCCTTCCTTAGGATTTAATACGGTCATCTCATCCCCAACAATAACACCTTTCCCTTCTGCTTCCAGAAAATTCCAATCAAAAAGCGGGAATGTGGGGTAAGGGTCATCCATACGCCACGTTGCGTGAAAATGCATGGAATTATTGTCCCAGCCCCATTTGTTGGTAACCACTTTTACATGTACACTCGCCGTAAGATTTCCAAAATTCCTTAATCGAATAACGCCCGTTGATTGGTAGGGCATTACCCATCGACACACCATAGTTCCATCACTATGCAGGCTACGTTCCCACATTTGGTAAGGACGACCTTTACCGTTATTACAGAAGAAATTACCTAAGGGTACCCAAACCGTTTGTTCATTGTCGAACTCGCCTGTAAGAACCAATGAATGCAATAGGGAATCAATATTCTCATTGCTATTGAAGGATATTTCCAGTTGTTTTACTGCATTACTACCATTGGGCAGGTTGATAACGAGGTCTTTTCCTGCATCAATCATTTTATTGAGTTCAATCACTTTTCCATTGGCATCTGGACAAGTTAATAATTCCTGGGCAACCTTTCCCCTCAGCTCTTTTGTTTTATTAAAATCATCCATAGTAAAACTTTGCACCCGGGTTCCACTGGCATATTTCCGAAAATTGATGATATTGTAAAAGGCCTTTTGATCCATCGTAATTTTACAGCTCTTTGCATAGGGAATAGGAAAGTTTAATACCCCTGCCCTAGCAGTTGAATCGGCAAACGGCTTGCCGATAAAATCGTTTCCTTTAACTAACTTAAAGAAATTGGTATTGATTACAGGTTCCTTAGATCCATCCAGGTAGAACTTGATATTTGCTCCGATTAAATTATTAAGACCATAATAAAAGCAAACTGCCCAAATACGGGTCACACAACCAGGGCCTTCGTCTTCCATCAAAACCCATTCGGTCTTTCCATTAATTGTTTCTGTTCTGATAAAACTTACTCCATCGCTATCGGCAAACCATCCAGGAAGATCTGGTGAAACGGATTCCCGATTATATGAACTTGCTTGTAGGCATTGGTAATCATTTGATGGAAATTGGGCCAACCTATTTCTATCAATCATTTCGGATAATAATTTTTCCATTGTTATAACAGGCGACCGGAAAGATTTACCTGATATACCCCAAAATGCAAAACTGCAGATTAGGGTCATTATTGTTAATTTCTGTTTCATAGATCACATAGCTTAAATAATTCATTGTATTTTCCGTCATTCACCAATAGCATCTAGAGATAAATAAATGGAAGGACTGCTTTACCAAAATAGTAGCGATCAGCCATCCTTAAAATGCGTAATAAAAGATGATAATCGCTAACAATTTTATTCCCAATTACGGCCTAATCCTTTTCCTGCATCTCTAAAAAACCATTAATCTTATGGCTACTATTTAACCTCTAATATCATTTTATTAGGTAATACTGATAACCGTTTGCAGGAATCGTTACGGTTAGTGAAATTTTATAATCCCTATTAATCGAATATATCTTTGATTTACTTTCCTGTTCCTGCACAATTGCTTTATCTTTTAATCCTGTATAATAAACAGGGATTTCCAGTTTTCGGGTAATTGATTCATTCAATGGATTGTAAATCATTAACAGCCCTTTTTCTACCCCTTTCGGATCAACGTGAAGAATCGCATCATAATCACGCCCATCAGGGCGGCGGATATGTATGATATCAGCATCTAAAATTGGTCGATGTTTTTTATAAAACTTAACCCATTTTTCTACAAGCGCTTTTGTTTCAGGCGCATCATAGAGCTGAGGGCCACGATAACAGGCTTGAACGCCGGCTCCAAACAAATTTGCCAATCGCTGTCCATAATGCGGTAGATGTTCTTTTAAAGGTTCAATTGTTGCAGCAGGACCGCCGCCATGGTATTGTACCAGTGGAACAAACATCCAGCCCATGGAAGGTGTTTTGTTCCAAGTACCGTCATAAATGTTTTGCCGTTCTATAATTTCCTGCTGCGCTCGAGGAAGCGACCAGTTTGTTTCACGGTATCCCATTCCGGTTTTATTACTTCCGGCTAGGAAATAATAATCAGGCACATTCAGATAAAGTCCTTTTGCACGACACCATTGGTAAAAATCAGTTATTTTTTTATATTGATTCCATTGCGAATCGTTTAATCCTTTATGACCTGGATGATCTTTTGATACGCAGATATCTCCTGGGTAAGAACCATCATGCTCCAGTATATCCATTCCTGTTTTATCATAGAAATTATAAAGTTCTTTGAAATACTTTATCCCCCATTCACTTTCAAGACAGGGCGAATTGCCAAAACGAGGCGTCATGCCTTCGGGCATTACCACATCATTACCTCCGCCCACTTTTCTACTTGCCAAAAGTGAGTACCCTCCCAGTGCAATGCCTTTGGAATGGGCATAGGTAGAAAGATTTTTCATTCGTTCAATATTTTCAGCAGTTTCGTTTTCAACCGAAAATCCACTCCCAAAAGTCATGATTACCATTTCAAAACCTACTTCAGCACACTGATCAATTGCTTTTTTTACAGCCTCATTTTTAGAACTGCTGACATGCATAAGAATAGGATTTTCGGTAGTCCAAGGAGCAAGTGCTCTTATCATTCGTCGATGTTCTAATCCTTTTCGTTCAGGATTCCGGCTATCATGAATAAGTTCCCAAACCCGATAAGATTCAAAGTTTTTACTAATTTCTACATCTTGCTCAGGACCATATTTAGGATAGGTTTCCAATAAGCAGGGCATTGTACGTTCATAATTGACCTGTGTTTTATAAAGTGGATCTACATTCCATGCAACACTTGATCGCAGAAAGGTTTCATCAGACATTCCCCCAAAATTATAATCTGATACAACTGTTATATTGGGCAACATCCAGTTGGTTTTGCTATCAACGGTACTTTCCGGCTCTGTTACTGCTAATATTTCACTTTTAAAGGTGTTAATACGGATTGGGCGTTTTGATTGATTGATTACTTTAATCCATTTTGAAAATAGCGGCATCCCGTCGTACAATTCATAATGTACTTCCACAATGATATCTTTCAGGTATTCAAATTGCTGGTTCCCTGCAGATTTCACTAATTCAGGAATGGATCCCAACATTTGAAAAGTTTCAAAATGGCATCGCCCCTGTTCTCCTTTACTGGAGGCATCCAAATTTCCCCCAAGCCTGTCCATTTTTCCCAGCCTGACAAAACCAGGTCTTTCACCCGGATTATGTTTTAGGTTGCCCGCCTCATTCCATATTTTTTTATCCATTGACCAGGCAGCTTTGATTTCGTCATCGACAATCTCCATTCTAAACCAAATAGCTTTTCCTCGCTCGATTTTAGCAACTACATTGTCATTCGAACCATCGTAAAACCGAATTTCACTATTTACAGTTCTTAGATTCATTTTGATGACACGATCTTTAAACACCAACCCAATACCCGGTCCCCAGGTGGTTGATTTATCTGTACCAGGATCAAGTTTTGCCAAAAAAACATTTACACCCTCTTTAATTGAATAATCGGCATAAACAGCTGTATTGGCTAAAGCCATTATTTCACCTAATTTTCCTTCGTTGGTAAATGAATTTCTTTCGTCGGCAGCTGAAGCAAATATCTTCCAGTTTTTATTTAGGGTTTGAAATTCCTCATTTACAAGAATTGGTCTTTGTTCATCCGTAAGTGATTTCTCCGCAACTAACCTGATGGCAGCGTCATCTAGCTTATAGCTGAAAACAAGTTCTTTCCCTGGATGTGGCCAAGGCATATCCTTAGGCATCCAGTTGGCCCTTTTTTTCCATGGAAATCGGGCCTTGATTTCTGCAATTGAATAGTCAGTAAACTTAAAAGCAGTGGGGTCGCCTTCCATTTTTTCAAGCCATTCAGGCAACAAATAATTATGAATAGGCTGCCCAGTAAGCCCTCCTACCGCAAACTTCAATCCGTTAATTTCAATTTCAGCTTCGGGTCTTACCGATCTCAAAAATGATTCATGGTTACTTAATAAATCAAGTCCTACTGTTGCACAGTTAGGGGAGATTGAAAAAGTTCGGGCAACAATTCCATTGCTGAAAACAAGTTTTCCATCTTTTGATTTATAAAGCTTTGCCTCGGCACCCTTGTTTCCAATAAGCCAATCACTATTATTTACTACTTCCGCTTGGTTGTATACAGGAAGGTTCACCTGAATCTGGGCAATAGAATGCAGGGGCAGAAGCAACAGCAATAAAAAACGGGGGACGATCATATTATTCATATAAATTATTTTTTCATTAAATTAAAGATCCGGGTCAGCGTTTTACAGCCCTTACTATTTTATAATTTTATAATAATTAATTTTTATTACTGGTTATCCTTTCTGCTTTACCAATGGTTTTCATTTCAATTTTTAATTTTGATGTTCCTTCACCAGTAAATTCAGCATCAATAATGATTTTGTTTTTACCTTTTGATAAAACGGGTATTTTACCTGCCAAATCAACTGTTTGGATTAATTTCCAATTTTTATCAAATAGCATTAGTTTGCCAGTATCATCCAGCTTAAGTTGCTGTTCAGGTCTGATGCTAAGAGGTATCTCTATTTTATTATAATTATTCACTTCCAGTGTTATTTTATTGACTGAAGCCCCTTTGCTGTTTTCAGCCGGAAGAAGGTTCATAATAAAAACCATAGGTTGTTCGGCATAAGGATTATCGAATTCCTGGGTTGAAAACAAGGGTTCCCCAGGTTGCCGTATTTTTTGTTCCTGAACAAAACGCCTAACTTGGTATGGAAACAAATCCCATTTCCCAAGACCTACTCGCTGGAGGTGATATTCAGTATTGATATCTTCCATTTTCAGTTTTTGTTCCGTTGTAAAGGCGCCTGCCAATCTCGCGGTTTCCCAGTTATTAATTGCCATAAATATGGCTTCACTATGTCCATTTCTTTTCACATTTTCAAAACTAAGATTAAAGGCAAATCCTGCATCAAATCCCGCAGCGCGGGCGAGTAACCATTCGGTGTCTTCAACACTTGTTTGAGCCGACATGCTAAACCAGCCCAGCATTGAAGGTAAAAGATTGCGGCGGTAAAAATCCTGATTCATTAGCCGGTAGGATGTTTGGCTTTCGCGAAATCCAGCATACCAAGGTTCGCCCCAGTTATAACGCGTATTGATATGCCAGTTATAATGGGATGGATTACTAGCATCGTTGATTACCTTTCCTTTTAATGCAGGTTTCAAATTATCGTACCAATCTTTAATAAAAAGATTTCTAGAATACTGCCCCATCCCGGATGCCCACGCTCCTTCCAATCCATCGAATGAAACCTGCATCAGATCTGTCTCATTAAACAACCTGGCAATATTTTTTGAAATCTCTGCTGACAAAGCCGCATCACTTAGAAAGACTTTATACCCATGATCCATCAACTTCCCTATACCTGACCCTTTTAGATGAACCTCAGGTTTGGTATTAAATGCACCCCTTACACAGCCCGTTAATTTCCACGGTTCACCTACAGAAACCTCCTTATAACGGATTATTTCATCGCCGATAACTACTGAATGCAAGGAATTATTTTTCATTTGATTAAAAAACTGGGGAGATTCAATAAATATTTCATCCGCTTCTATACTTACATCTGCAGTTATGCTACTCTCACCTACTTTTGCCAACCTTTTATCAGGAACAGGAGTTACATACTTATCATTGGTGG
>JBIKOV010000281.1:0-4085 GCA_044357815.1 Ferruginibacter sp.
TGCCATCCCTTTTTCCAAAATGAACATGGGGGTCGACTATTAAAATAAATTAACAATTCAACAAAACCAATACTTTCAGCCGATAAAAATTACATTTTTAAGTTTAGTCGGTTGGTAGTGAAAGGAAATATTAAATTCTCCTAAAGAATTGGTGAGCTTGGGTTATGCAGGCTTTAGTGTCGCGATGACCATTGGTAGACTCAATGGGGATCAGCTAATTCCAGGTGTTGGCAGTAAAAAAATTGTAATTGTAGGAAGCCTATTGGCAGCCATTGGTTTTTTGATCGTAGTAATGGCTCCTGGAGTGCTTATTGCAATTGGAGGGTATGTTTTAATTGGATTGGGATGTTCCTGTATTGTTCCGGTTTTGTTTAATGCCTCAGCCAATATCCCCGGCGTAAGTACTGTGGAAGGTTTTGCGATGGTGACTACCGGGGGATTAATTGGTTTTCTTACCGGCCCATCCTTGATCGGGATGATTTCTGAAAAAACGAATCTTTCCAAGGGATTGTCGCTGTTAATTTTATTGACAATAGCTGCAGCAATCGTTGCTTGGAGAAATGGCTTTTTAGATAAAAAAGAATCACTCAATGCTGATTTGCCTTTTGATGAGCAGCGCCATTAGTAAATTACCCAACAGATATTTTTATTAAGTTCTGATTGCTTGTATTAGTTAGGCATTAAAACGAAACAGGCCGGAAAATGTAGTCTATACTAATTTTCCGGCCTGTTTCGTTGGAGTAAATGATTATTTAAGCGTTTTCAGCAAGTCTTCATTTAATTTTACATAATCGGGATTTTTTGCTGCTGTTGCCAATTCTAACGACTTGGTTGCGGTAGTGATAGCCTCCTGTTTTTTTCCTAATTTAGCCAAGCAACTAGCTTTTTGGAAGTACATATAATATGCACTTGGATTTTGTTCTAACGCTTTATTGAACCAGCTTAAAGCTTGGTTTAGGTCTTTGCCACTTTCCATATAATACATTGCTGCATTAAAATAGGGAAGGTTGTCTTTGGTCATAATGTTATTAATCTGGCTCATTACTTTACTGTCCACATCGGTAGAGATGGGTAATGAAACAGTTGTATTTTCCCATTGTAGCGTTAATTCGCAGCTGCTTGATTTTACATTGGTAAATTGCATTGTAAAGGTCTCCACTTTATTGGCTCCCACAATAGGTTTTACATTTACCCTTACCAAATCATTCTCCTCTTTGTAAGCGGAAGGGGAAGTTACATCTAGTTGTTTGGTGATAATCAGTATCCAGTTGTTTTTGCTGGGTATGGATAGCAATCCATATTTTCCGGCAGCAATTTTTTTGTCACCAATTGTTACATCTTCACCAAATGTTAATGTGGATGCCTGGTTGGCACCAGTGCGCCATACTTTTCCAAAGGGGACTAATTCACCAAAAATGACACGTCCCTTGGCATTGGGCCTAGAGTAGGACAATTCGATGGAGGATAATCCAAAGTTTTGCTTAATCATTTGGGTAGTGCTGGGTTGAGGTGTTACCAATGTCTGGGCAAAACTCACACTGCATGCAGTAATCGCTAGTAGTAAAAATATTTTTTTCATTTTTTTTTCGTAAAATTAGGTGGTATTGGCTATAATTAAAACTATTTCATGAATAAACTTGGTTTTTGCTATTTAGGCAATTATCCTCAATCAGCTGCCAAAGGTTTTTACTAACATGACTTATCTGCTAGCAATCGAAATAGGTTGCAGTAGCTTTTAGGTGATATTAACAAAGGGTGGGTATGAGCAAAAGGCGCGATATTTTTTAGTGAACTAGTAAATAAGAATTAAAAAAGTCAACTTAATTCCACTGAATAGCATAATACGTAGCGGGTTTATCACCTATGTTCGTGATATTATGTAAAACCATACTGCCTAAAAAAACCACATCACCTCCTTTACAGGGTTGGTGTTCGGTGCCAATTTGCATTTCACCATTGCCGTCCAACATCAAAATAATTTCTTCATTTGTGTGGGTATGTGGTTCATGACTTTTTTTCCCTCGGTTCAAGGTAGTAACATGGATATCAAATTTGCTTAGCATAGCAGTTGGCCTGTTAAAAAACTGACGTATACCGCCTCTTTCGTGCGCTTTAAATGTAATATCATTCCAGTTAATGATAAAAGATCCACCTGCTGTTACTGCTCTTTCCTTATTAACGGGAGCAACAGAAATATAGCTCATTGCATAATACGAAGCGGTTGTTTCGCCAGTATTTGATACAAGCAATACATCACCAGGCATCACACAAACTATGGATCCACGTCCTAGTTTAGTTATTTTATCATTTAAAGTAAAAGATATTGGACCATCTTTAACTATGATAAAAAGTTCTGCCGTATTATTATTTTTGTAGTTCATTTTTTTGCCCTTCTCTAATATGATTACTTTAATAGAATGAGTGGATAAAATTCCGCCTGAACCATTAAATATTGTTTTTATAGTTGCTTTTTTGGTGTTTTCAGCAGGAGTGTTTTCGAATGAATACACTTTTGATAACAAGGGTTGAATCTGTGAAAAAGAGGTGATGCTAATAAATAGGCCAAGGGCCAAAAAAGAAATCTTCATATTAGATTGATTTGTGTGATAGTTGAATCTTACCGAAAGACAGGGCGAATTCAGTTTGTCTAATTATGAAATAGCTTGTTAAATAACTATTCAGAATCAAAGTAAATGTATAGAAAAACTCAAAATAAATCGAATGAGCTATATAGATGCCAAGCAATGCATTACAGGCGTTTTATTTTTTGAATAACCACTTTTTCGATAAGGTGTTCGCTCTCGCGCTGCTGTATTTGAATTTTCCTGACTACCCCCATTCCATTTACAACGCTTCCAAAGGCTGCATATCCTGGGTCTCTGTTGCTATTCAGATTCTTGCCATCATCAAACTGGGTTTGATCTCCAATACAAATAAAAAATTCTGTGTTGCCTGTTCCTGGTATTAACCTAGCTAGAGAAAGGGTTCCGTCAGTATGGCTAAGTCGGCTTTTACTGGTTGGTTCGTGTTCAACACCGGCTACAGTTGGATGTTGGGCATCGTTGGTTTTCCAAATGCCACCTTGTATCAGTCCGGTATTAGCTTCGGTGCTTAACCCTTCCTGTAAAAGCACCCTGTAAAATGTACTGTTATTATAATATCCTGAGTCGATGAAAGAAAGAAAGGCCGCTACTGTTTTGGGAGCTTGTTTTGGAAAAAGTTCTGCTTCAATATCTCCAAATGAAGTAACAATTAAAATGTGTGGGTTTTGATATACCTTCTGGTTACAACTCATTAAAGTAAGCGCAATAATTGCGGAGAACCATTTTTTCATAGATAGAATGATCCGAAATTCATCGAGTTTATGAATAATAAATAAATAAAATTACAATTAATAATAGTAGAAAAATCCAAGTTTTGTAAATTTCCTTTATCTGAAAGAAATCATTAAAACACGACCGATAACTTGTAGTGTTGAGTTAACTAACTTATACGGCTGATAATGGAATCCATATATTTAATATTCACCAAAGATGCTTTTACACAGTTAGTTTTACGTTAATTGCATTGGCTCCTTTAGGCCCCATTTCAACTTCGAATGTAACCTTGCTATTTTCTTTTATATTATCTTGAAAGGCATTCATATGAACGAATACACTTTCCTGAGATTCAAGATCCTTAATGAATCCATATCCCTTTGATTCATTAAAAAATGTAACTGTCCCTTTTCTTATTAAGTCGGCTGGGTCAAAAGGCTTTTGTTTTGGCACACCTATTTCAATATCCTCCACATTTACTTTAATCATTTTTCGTGGATCGGGAGGGGTGGAGGAAAGGTTGCCATTTTCATCAATATAGGCAATCATATCGTCAAAAGATTTGCCGTCTTTGGCATTATCTTTTCTTTCTTGTTTTTTTTCTTCTTTGTCCTTTTTGTTTTTTTGTTTTTTCTTTTCTCGTTCTTTTTTACTCCAGGTTTCCTGTGATTTAGCCATAATGTCTAATGATTGTTTTTTATTTTATATTATTGGAAAGTTAACAGATCCGTTTCCAAAACTGGTGTATTATTACGATTTTATTCAATG
>JBIKOV010000122.1:0-9939 GCA_044357815.1 Ferruginibacter sp.
CTTCTGTCAAATGCATATTGAAAATATTGAAAAAATAGCCTCCAATACGGACTTTGTGCTGTGAGCTTGTATATAATTTTTCAATTTCAATACTTTTCGCTTTCGTAGCCAATTATAAAAACATTTTTCACAGGTCCAATAATTCGGCTAATTTCAGCCTTCCTTAATTTCAACCATATCACGATTAATTGTAAAGTATGAACCAAAAGCAGTATAGTTTATTTTCCCTTCCTGTGATTGTAGGGTCATTGGGTTTTTTTGTTGATATCTATGACCTATTGCTTTTTAGTATTGTGCGAAAATCAAGTTTCAGGGACTTAGGGGTTGCAGCCTCCGATATGAAAAATATCGGCGAAAATATTATCAGCTGGCAGATGCTTGGCCTAACTATTGGAGGAATTGTATGGGGTATCATCGGTGATAAAAAAGGACGAAAACATGTGTTGTTTGGTTCAATTTTTCTTTATTCATTGGCTACTGTTGCCAATGGATTTGTAACCAATATTGATCAGTATACTTTGCTGCGTTTTATTGCCGGACTAGGATTAGCCGGTGAGCTGGGGGCAAGCATAACCCTTACCAGTGAACTATTGCCTAAAGAAAAGAGAGGAATAGCGGCTGCTATTATTGCAACCAGTGGGGTAATGGGAACAGTTACTGCCTATTTTGTTCATTACCTGAGTAATGAAAATTGGCGCTTGTGCTATTTTATAGGGGGTGCGATGGGGATTGCCCTATTATTTTTAAGGGTCAGTGTGTTGGACAGTAAAATGTATGATACGGCCAAAAATGCCCAGGTTAAAATGGGAAATTTTTTGATGATCTTGATGAACCGGGAACGCTTTTTTAGGTACCTAAGGGCTATCACTATTGGATTACCCGTTTGGTACGTGATTGGTTTATTAATTAGTTTTTCTGATGAATTTGCTACTCGGTTTGGCATAGTTAATTTTGATCAGCCCAAGGCCTTGATGCTTCAATATGTAGCATTGGTTTTTGGAGATATGGGCGCAGGTTTTTTGAGTAATTATATTAAAAGCCGTAAAAAAGCGCTGCTAATATTCTACGGAATTCTTTCATTTTTTTTCATCTTATTCTTTGCTTTAAAGGGAGGAGGCAGTGCTTTGAATATGTATTTACTATGTATGGGACTTGGCTTTGGATCGGGTATTTCAGTTTTATACATAACTATGAGTGCTGAGCAGTTTGGAACCAACCTAAGGGCTACAGCGGCAATTTCAATACCCAATCTTGTGCGCGGCTTTCTACCTTTAATATTATTGCTTTTTAAATTTTTGAGAGGAAGTTCCATGCTCAATAATTATGTTACTGCCGCATGGGTTACAGGTGTAATCGTTTTGGCTATCGGGTTTATTTCTGTATTTTTTACCCATGAAACATTTGGCAAAGAGTTGGACTTTATTGAAGAATAATTACATTTTTTAGGGAGCCCCGAAAACAGTTTGAACAGCATTAAATTTTATTCGATTCGATTGAAAACTTACCTTGCATTTTAATCAAGGCTATAACAGAAAGGAGGGGAGATCACTTATGTATATTATCGAAAACGAAATGCTTCGGGTAGAAGTAAATCCAATGGGGGCTGAGTTGAACAGTCTATTTAATAAGTCAACGGGTCTTGAATATATTTGGAGCGGGGACCCTGCATTTTGGGGAAAGAAGTCTCCAGTTTTATTCCCAATTGTAGGCAATTTAAAGGATAATCAATATTTTGTTGATGGCAAAAGCTATGAAATGAATCGGCATGGCTTTGCAAGGGAAAAAATGTTTACTGTTATCAATCAGCACTCTAGCGCTATCCAATTTGAATTGCAATCTGATTGGCAGACTTTACAAGTTTTTCCATTTCAGTTTACCTTTTCTATTATATACACAATATCATCCGGCACTCTGTCTGTTTGTTACCAGGTTAAAAATAAAGGGACGGAAATGATGCATTTCTCTGTAGGAGGCCATCCGGCATTTCGATTACCCCTTACCGATACCTTAAGTTATGAGGATTATTATTTATTTTTTAATAAAAAAGAGCTTGCAGGTCGTTGGCCAATCAGTCAAACTGGTTTGATAGAAAGGGCATCGATACCATTACTAGATAATACCCAAAATCTAAGTTTATCGAAATCTTTATTTCACAAGGACGCCATTGTGTTGAAGCAACTTGAGTCAGATGAGGTGGAAGTGAAATCCGACTTACATGCTGCTGGTTTGAGTTTTTCTTTTAAAGGGTTTCCCTATTTGGGTATTTGGGCTGCAAAAGATGCTGATTTTATTTGTATTGAACCTTGGTGTGGGATTGCCGATAGCGTTGATAGTACGCAGGTACTTGCTGAAAAAGAGGGGATTGTTCATTTGAAAGCGGAGGAGGTTTTTGAAAGAACCTGGATGGTTACTACCTGGTAAATTTGGATCCCTTTATTTATCGCTGTGTTCAATTAATTAGTGTAATTTTTTAGCGAAAATAGCCTGTGTGCTGATTTTTATTTTTTGCTGATTATATTTGCAGACCATGAAAGCTATAACCATACTATTTTTGATCATACTGGTTGGAGGTATATCCTGCAAAAAAAAACAAACTCCTCTTACTAGGGAAGAAGTAATTGCAGTTGTCAAACGATTCGATGAGGGCTGGAAAGGTAAAAACTTTTCAGTGGTAGATTCGGTATTAGCACCATCCTATATTTATTTTACTCAGTCGGGGGGCACATTTGTTCGTAGTAAGCTCGTTGAAACTGCTGGTTCATCAGAATATCTACTTGACACTGCTGAGCGAATGGAATATCAAGTTGAATTATTCGAAAATACAGCCGTGGTAAGTACCCGTTGGATTGGCAAGGGAGTTTATAAGGGCGTTTATTTCGATGAAAACCAACGCTGTAGTTTGACTATTATTAAAATTAAGAATAAGGTTCAGATTTTATCAGAACATTGCACACCCATTAATCCCCTTCATTTATTACATTGATAAGTCCCCTTGTTGCGGCAATTTCATTAAAGGCTTATCTGCCTTGGTCAACTTTCTCTTTCTATTTGACTTGCTTTGGGTTAGGTACTCCTTTTTGATTGATTTCCATATAATCAATGGTAAGGTTTGCCAAAGTTTTTACACCAATTGGTAAGCTGCTTTCATCTATATAAAAATCGGGGGTATGATGTGAGGGAGCTGTTTTGGAATCCCCCCCTTTTGGCATACCTCCCAAATCGAAAAATAGTCCGGGGGCCTTTTGCTGGTAGAAAGAAAAATCTTCTGCTCCAGTGTGAGAAGGCCTCAGCAGTACGTTCTCTTTTCCCGCAGTTTGCTGAATGGAAGGAAGCATTTTTTCAGTTAAAGCCGGGTCATTGAATGTAATGGGATAATGAGAGCTATAAGGTATTAGTACTTCTGCAGTGGCTCCTGCACTTTCTGCAGTTTTGGTGGCAACTTGTATTACCCTTTCAATCAACATTTTTTCATCCGCTGTATTCAACGCCCGAATGGTTCCCAGCATTTCCACCTGCTCTGGAATAATATTACTTCGGTTACCCCCATTGATGGATCCAATGGTTACGATACCAGCATTTTCGGTGATATTTAGGTTGCGGCTGATGATAGATTGTAAATTATTAATAATCTGCGCCGAAGTTACGATTGGGTCTATTGAAGACCATGGGTAAGCACCGTGAGCGGATCGGCCTTTTACAATAATTTTCAGGTCATTGATACTTGCATAAAAGCCACCCGGTCGGTAATTGATTTTGCCCACTTCCGTTTGAGAACTAATGTGCAATCCAAAAACTGCATCCACCGTTGGATGTTCCATTACTCCTTCTTTTACCATCATTTCTGCTCCGCCTTCTTCACCGGGTGGTACCCCTTCCTCGGCAGGCTGAAATATAAATTTTACCGTTCCCTTCAAGTCTTTTTTCATGGCAGATAAAATTTCTGCAACCCCCATTAGGATTGCCATATGGCTATCATGACCACATGCATGCATAACGCCTGTTTCCTTTCCATTATAATTCACCTTAACTTTTGAGGCAAACGGTACAGGTGTTCTTTCCGTTACTGGTAAAGCATCCATATCTGCTCTTAAAGCTACCACTGGTCCCGGTTTTCCACCTTGCAAAACACCTACCACACCAGTATGGGCTACCCCTGTTTTTACTTCTATTCCCAACGATCGAAGGTGTTCTGCGATAATGCCAGCCGTCCTAATTTCTTGGTTACCTAATTCCGGATGTTCATGAAAATCTCTTCTCCACCCAATCAACTTTTGATCTATTTTTTCTACTGCAAGGGTTATCTGGTTTCTAAGGGAAACAGTTTGTGCAGTTGCACAATTGCTTAAAGCTAATAGAATAGCCAATGTTACTATTTTCATTTTGTAAGATGCTAGGTTTTGTATCAAATTATCCACTGGGTAGGGTAAAAAGAATCTGGCAATATTGAGATTCATTTTTCATCTACTTGGAAATTGATTTTTTAATTTCAATTATGTAAAATATTTTTCAAGTTAGGTCAAAAAACTATCCTATAACCAGTCATAACCTAGGAAAAATACTTTTTTTTATTTTTTTCATTTTCAACTCCATATTGCTTTCAATTTCAGTGTGGAATGTAAGCCCAAAATATGTTCTTTGTTGCTACCCACACTTATTCTGGAAAAAGTAATTCATATATATATTAATTATTTAATAAAACAGGCTGGTTTTACCGGAAGAAGTTCTGTACATTTACAAAAAATTATCAAAATGAAAATCTTTGTAGCTGGTTTGCCGTACGATTTGGATGATGCAGAATTAGAAGAAATATTTGAAAAATTTGGAACGGTAGCTTCTGCGAAAGTGGCTATGGATAAGGAGACCGGAAAAAGTAAGGGCTTCGCTTTTGTAGATATGCCCAATAGTATTGAAGCCAAAGACGCAATAGAAAGCATGAATGACATTTCACTTGGTAAAAAACCACTGGTGGTGAAGGAAGCGGAAGATCGCAATGCGGGCGCCCGACCTGGTATGAATAGAAGTCCAAATGGAGGTGGTTACAATAAGCCGGGGTTTAACAATGACCGTAACCGATAAAAAAATCTGATTATATCCTTTCAGGTATTCAATTTTCAGTTTTCTTTCAAAATTAACTATTGGAATATTTAAAGGACACCTACTTCCTACTAATGGAGCTTACCCTAATCATTTCTTGAAGCCACCAATATCTATTCTACTTTCTTGGGGATTTTGCACTTTCCTAAATTACTCGTTTATTCGCTTTTCAAAATACTCTTTGTAACCAGTAGTTGATAATCTTCTATTTTTGTGTTGGTTCACGTAATACTCACTTGTAATTATTTGCTTAAACATGATAGATTTTTCAACTGTTGCTATTAAAAAAATGGCCATTCATTTTGTTGGTAATAAAAGCAAAGAGGAAGGCGTTTACCTATCAAAAAATGTGTTCACTTTTTTTAAAGAGGAAATTGAAGAAAGTTTTCTACAATATTTTATTGAGCCTTTCCGAAAGGTTGCTGAGTTTTACAATTTTTACCATCCAGCTGAAATTGAACTAAATGAGGTAAAAAGCTTTGTAACTTCAATTTTTTCAGCAACATGTAGTTTCGAAGAAGTATCTGAAAAAATTGCTAAAACCTTATATGACAAGTCGGATCATCCTAATATAAATGCTGGCGAATTAATGATTGTTTGGTTTACCGGTTGCTCATTCGGTAGCGAAACGGTAGATGCCATTGGGATTTTTAAATCAGAAACAAAGGATACATTTATTAAGCTTCAGCAAATCGGCGGTTCTTACGATTACCAATTAGATGCAGGTATTAATATCAACGAAATGGATAAAGGCTGTATCATTCTAAATACCAGCCAAGAGAATGGGATGATTGTAACGGTATTGGATAATACTAACAAATTGAAGGGAGCAAAATACTGGATGGATGATTTTTTAAAGTTAATTAGTTGCCAAGATAGTTTCCATTTTACAAAGGATTATTTAGATGTAGCTAAGAAATTTGTAACCGAAGGAATGTCGGAAGTATTTGATCTTTCAAAGGCGGATAAAATTGATTACCTCAATAAGTCGATCAACTATTTTAAAAAAAACGATCATTTTGCTGAGGAGGATTTTTTACAAGATGTATTTGAGCACAGTGAAGTAATTGAAAATTTTAACCGGTTTAAGGATAAATATTCCAATGATCACCACCTTGTACTAGACAGTGAATTTGACATTTCTAATAAGGCAGTCAAAAACCAGGCTAGGGTATTTAAGAGTATCTTGAAATTGGATAAGAATTTCCATATTTACATACACGGCAATAAGGAACTCATTGAAAAAGGAACCGAATCTGACGGAAGAAAATATTATAAAATTTATTATGACCAGGAAGTATAGTTCAGTGAATTGCTAACTTTTTACCCACTCTTTTTATTGCATCCCTTGCAGCTCCTATAGTCATATAGAAGCTTGTCTCCATTTGAAAAGTCGGCATTATTTATCTTTTAACAGAACCATTATTTTGTTCAATTATTGTTGTAGGTAGTACTTTTACGATGAATAGAAATATGGTTATTCTACAATTGGTGCTAAATATTATGATGAATTTTGTTGTGTAAAGCAGGGGTTCTCCACCAGCTTTCAAAGTCCAATATCGGTATTGTATTTATGTAACAACAAAATCAATGTTTTATGAAATCTCTAATCCAATTATCCGACCAAGAGCTGATAAACCTATACCTAGGTGGCGATTCAACCGCTTTTTCAACCCTAGTGCTTCGTTACAAAAGTAAATTGTACACTTCAATTTATTTACTCCTAAAAGACAAATACATGGCAGAAGATATGTTTCAGGATGTATTTATTCGGGTAATTGATAAATTGAAAAAAGGGCTGTATAAGGAGGAGGGTAAATTCCTTCCCTGGGTTATGCGCATTGCTCATAATATGTGCCTCGATCACTTTAGAAAAGTAAAGCGTTTACCCGCTATGAAAATGAGTGATGATTCGGACTTTTTTGAGCAATTAGATATTTTAACACCCGGATCCGATAGCCGTATGATGGCTGCAGAAACTAGTACTCAGGTTAGGGAAATATTGGACAATCTTCCTGATGAACAGCGCGAAATAATAATATTACGACACTATGCTGATTTAACTTTTAAGGAAATTGCTGCTTTAAAGCATATCAGCATCAACACTGCATTGGGGCGTATGCGATATGGGTTAATCAACCTGCGTAAAACAATTGTTGAAAAGCAAGTTGAATTATAAAATTGTTTGGTTGTAAATTTTAATTATCAATGGGATGATCCCAAAAAAAGCGGTAAGGTTCAAATTTGGAATTGAATCTTACCGCTTTTTGACATACAATAGTATTGATGCTATT
Organism: Ferruginibacter sp.; assembly: GCA_044357815.1. Classification (GTDB taxonomy): domain Bacteria; phylum Bacteroidota; class Bacteroidia; order Chitinophagales; family Chitinophagaceae; genus Ferruginibacter. Next base: position 7,389 of record JBIKOV010000122.1, read on the forward strand.
CTTTCGGAGGGGCGGGCTTTTTAATTCCAGTTCTTTTATTTATTTCATCTATTGGCATGGTGATCATTCTGCCAATTGGCTGATTCCCTTTATAGACGATTGTTCTAAGTTGAACCGCATCTTTTGGAGGAGTGAGCGGACTGGAATATTTTGGATAAAACCTGTCTGGAAACGAATTGTCGAAACTATAATAAATATCGAGTCCTTCAATTTCGGTAGAAAGGCTGATTAAAGGTTCTCCATTATTGTTGGTGCAGGTAAAGATTGGGTCGTACATGCTTCGTGAATAATTTATCTCCCTGATATCATATCGCTTAAATTGTTGCTCCACTCTTTGTACAAAATTATTCCAATTCTTTTTTTCTTTTGGCGACCATACAGATTCAGCTATGGCAAAGGCCCTTGGCCAAGTCATATATTGAAGGTGTCGGGTATTGGTAATCTGTTCGGTCCATATATTTGCCTGACCACCCTTAATGAACTTAGGATCTGCGCCCAAAGGAACCGGCTCAAATTCATAGGTTTTATTTAATCGAAGCGTGGCATATACCCTTGGTTCTACTATTGCATCTCCTTGCATGAAATCGAGGTATGCAAATGTAGTAGGACTCATTACTACTTCATGTTTTAGATTAGCAGCTTCTATGCCTCCTTTTTCTCCCCGCCAGCTCATTACTGCTGCATTTTCTGCAAGACCACCTTCTAATATCTCATCCCAGCCGATTATTTTTTTTCCTTTTGAATTGATTATTTTTCCTACTCTTTTTTCAAAATAACTTTGTACTTCATGCATTGAGTGCAAGCCTTCTTGTTTCATTAAAGACTTGACTGCATCATTATTTTCCCAAAAGTTTTTAGCACACTCATCACCACCTACATGAATATATTCAAAAGGGAATAGGGCGGCTACTTCAGTGAAAACCTTATCCAAAAAAGTATATACCTTTTCATTGGCTGGGCATAAAGTGTTATCGACCAAAGCGCTAAAAGTACCTCCACTATGCCAGTCCATAATTTTCTCACCGGAGCGTACCCGGTAGTTCTCAGCTCCAGCTGTGCCTGATAATTCTGGATAGGCAACTATTGCAGCTAGGCTATGGCCAGGTACGTCTATTTCTGGGAGTATGTCTACAAAGTGATCTTTTGCATATTGAACAACTTCTTTGATATCTTCTTGTGTGTAAAATCCTCCGTAGTTAAGCGGCTCGTCGGGTAGTGGAGGCCAAAATGTGCCAAAATATCCCGTTTTATCTACTCGCTTAGATCCTTTTGTAGTGAGGGCTGGTAAACTTTTTATCTCTATCCTCCAACCTTCATCATCGGTTAAATGCCAGTGCAATAAGTTGAATTTATATCTTGCCATCTGATCTATAAAATCCTTTACTTCCTGCTTTGTAAAAAAATGCCTAGATACATCAAACATTAATCCCCTCCATCCAAAACGCGGATAATCCGTTATTTCTACACAGGGTATTTGCCATAGGGTAGAACTTGCTACCTGACTATTTTCAATGGCTGCTGGTAACAACTGAACAAGGGATTGAACACCATAAAATAATCCGGCTGCTTCGTTTGCACGAAGGGTTACAGTACTGTGCGTGACAGATAAATGGTATCCTTCCTTGCCAATCAATGGGTCAGCTTTTTTATTCAAAATCAGCTTGATGGGAGCAGCGGATGACTGGGGTTTTATTGATACATTATATCCTGTGGGAATGCTTAATCTTTGTTTCAAAAATTGCAAAGTGGGTTGTAACGCTACCAAACTGGGTGCTTCAATAGAAATGTTTTTTTGAACCTTAAAATAGCCTTCAGTCCGAACTGATTTTACAGGCGCTGGTAGTAAGTTTAGCTGGCTATCTGATTGTTGGCCTATTGCAAATGTTACAGTGAAGTAGCTGCATATCAGCAATATGTATTTTTTCATTTAAATTTTTATTTTAAAATTTTTAATTTAGCAGTCTTAACAAATCTACGTAAAAATTCATATTCCGTTTAATGGAGCCTCTTTGAGTCATTTGCAAAGGTTCGTATAAAATTAAAAAATTGTACTGATTACTGCTACCTTGATGAATGAAGTTCATTTGTTTTAGATAGCCGATTTGTCTGAAATTCCATTATAAGCAGATAAATTTGTAGTATTTATTAAAACCGGATTATTATTTTTCGAATCCTCCTAAATTCTATTATTGAACCAATTACATACCAATATTGAAAAAGTCAATTATAAGAAAAGGCTACTGAAACAGTGCGTTGAAATGATCAAACAGCGCATTGCTGCTGCTACATTAGCAATTGAAAATGCACAGTCTGCTGCCAATGCAGAAGAAAAAAGTAGTGCGGGGGATAAATATGAAACTTCAAGGGCTATGAGTCATCTAGAAAAAGATATGTATTCCCGTCAATTGTTGGCTAATCAACAAGAGTTGGAAGCTTTGTTAACTGTTGACTGTGATAAACTATATGATAGTATAAAAATTGGCAGTATTATTTTTTGTAAGGATGTTGCTTTTTTTATTGCTGCGGGTTTGGGTAAAATCAATTTTGAAGG
>JBIKOV010000130.1:0-9343 GCA_044357815.1 Ferruginibacter sp.
TTTGTGGTGTATTTAGTTTCACCCATTGCTCCTATGGCAAAAATGGTGTTTACTAAAAAAGTAGGGGCTGTTTTTACATTTAAGAAAATGGAATTGTTCATTACAGCTACATTTTAGTCTACGATTGATACTATTTGCAGTGGATAGTGATTGGATAAAAAAAGAATATCGGTTTCTTATTTTATCAATTGATATTTCTAAGTCTTTCTATCGTTGTTGATTTAATAAATATCCGTTAAACCCAATGATTTACTTTAAGAATAGCTATTTATGAGCTATTTTTGTATTATAATTAACCCATTGAATATATTATGAATAAAATTTTTGCTAAAAGCTTTTTTTGCCTTTTATTTTCATGTTATTTCCTTTGCTCTTCTGGGTGCAATGATGTTGGAAAAGTAGATTCTATTAAAAATAGCAAGGAAAAGAATGCCCCACTAACGGATCTGTCAAAATCAACGAACGAGCCTATCGATACGGCTGTTTACAATAAAAAAATGCGGGCTTTATGTAATTTTGACTCTACCGGTAAATGGCCTGTTAAAGCTCCTTACCCTTTATCTGGAGCATTGTTACCCTACAATCGTATTGTTGCATTTTATGGTAATTTATTTTCTAAAAAAATGGGCATTTTAGGGGAGCTTCCAAAGGATTCGATGTTGGAAAAATTACTGAAAGAAGTGGCTAATTGGCAGGCAGCTGATACAGCTGTTCATGTCATTCCTGCGCTTCATTATGTGGCAATAACCGCACAGGGGGCACCTGGAAAAGATAAAAAGTATCGCCTGAGAATGCCTTTTCACCAGATAGATACCATTATCAGTTGGGCTAAGCAAATCAATGCATTAACATTTTTGGATATTCAAGTAGGTCATAGTTCTGTGAAAGAGGAAGTAGCTACTTTTGAAAAATACCTTTCTTTGCCCAATGTTCATTTGGGAATCGATCCTGAATTCTCTATGAAAAATGGGGAAGTGCCCGGCTCAAAAATTGGAACCTTTAATTCAGACGACATCAATAGTGCTATTGATTTTTTAGCTGAAATTGTTCGTAAAAATCATCTTTCTCCTAAAGTGCTGGTGGTGCACCGCTTTACCCAAGGGATGGTTACTGGCTATGAAAATATCAAAAAACTTCCAGAAGTCCAGGTAGTAATGGATATGGACGGATTTGGCGAAAAGTATTTAAAAAGATCCACTTACCTAAGATATATTTATAGGGAACCTGTTCAGTTTACCGGCTTTAAACTTTTTTATAAAAACGATAATAAAGTTAAGACCAGTGGTATGTTTACTCCCCAGGAATTGCTAATGTTTACCCCTAAGCCTATTTACATCCAATATCAATAATTGAATACCGACTATCTTTTTTATGAATAAAAATTATTTAGCCCTACTGATTGTACTTTCTTTATTGGTTGCTTGTTCTCCAGGAACTGTAAATAAAAATGAACAGATTGCAGATAGTTCTAGTCATGGAACTGCTTCTTTAAACAAAAAGCAAGTGGCTGATCTTGCCACTATTCTTGCAAAAAAAGAAGTGCCCGTTTTGTGCTATCATCATATCCGTGCGGCCAAGCCTGGGGATAGTGAGAATATGAAGAGCTATTCGGTAAGCCCCTCTGCTTTTGCATCGCAGATGAAAGCGCTTTCTGATAGTGGTTTTACTGCTATTTTACCCGATCAGTTATATGATTATTTATTGTACAACGATGTATTGCCATCCAAACCAGTCATGATTACATTTGATGATACGGATGGTGAGCAATATTCGATTGGAGCAGCTGAGATGCAAAAATTTGGTTTTAAGGGCGTCTTTTTTATTATGACAGTTGCTATTAATCGGCCCAATTATATGACTAAGGAACAGATTAAAAATTTATCAGATAGCGGCCATGTTATTGCGGCACATACCTGGGATCATCATATGGTTACAAAATATGCGGGAACAGATTGGGATATTCAGTTTTCAAAACCTACAAAACAATTGGAAGCGATAACAGGTAAGCCAGTAAAATATTTTGCTTATCCATTTGGTTTGTGGAATAAGGCAGCTATTCCCGAGTTAAAAAGTCGAGGTTATCAATTGGCATTTATTTTGTCTACCAAAAGAGATTCTACAGAGCCACTTCATACTATTCGCAGGATGATTGTTCCAGGTACCTGGTCAACAAATGGAATGTTTACTGCTATGCGGGCAACTTTTAATAAATAAAATCTTCATTTTTTTCTACCTCCAGATTGTAAATCTAGTTTTTTAACTAGATTTGTTATTCTTCCGCTAATTAAATTAGGTTTATCGCCTATCATTTTTATTTTTTTTTATGATTAAATATTTAATTTTTTCGCTTTTTGCAGCTTTTATCTGCCTTTCCTTTGTTCAAATAAAGGGAAGTAAAAATGTTGTTATCGGTTATACTAAAAAACAGCTAGCCGATTCTGCAAAGGCGGCAATTAATTATAAAAATCTTTGCGGTAAATGTCATGGAGAAAAAGTGGATGCTTTTGTAGATCGCACCTGGAAATACGGCAGTACAAGTGAAAATTTATTTAAGGGCATTAAACAAGGGTATATGGATAAAGGAATGCCAGCCTTTGAGTCTATTTTACCCGATGATCAAATTGTTGCTTTATCTGAATATATATCCGGGGGGGTAACTAGATTGAAACGGTATAGTTTTGGTTCCGTCGTTCCTACGAGTAATTTGTTTACTTCCGAAGAACAGAATATAAAGCTTGATACAATTGTAAAAGGAGTAGCAAGTCCTTGGGGGTTTACTTTTTTACCAAGCGGTGAAATACTAATGACTGAAAAATCCGGAAAGATTTATCGGGTTGCTAAAGATAAATCAATGCATTTAATCAGTGGTGTACCCGAGGTTTTAGCGGAAGGTCAGGGAGGTTTACTAGATGTTATTTTGCATCCCAATTTTAAGAAAAATCAACTGATCTATATTTCCTATTCGGCTGTTAAGAGGGAGGATGGTGCTACATTAGGTACTACTGCCATCATGTGTGCAAAGCTAAATGGGGATAAACTTCAAGATCAAAAGGTCATTTTTGAGGCGCTTCCTTATTCAAAAGCCCGCCATCATTATGGGTCTCGATTGGTATTTGGCAAGGATGGATTTCTTTATTTTTCAGTAGGGGAAAGAGGAAATGAAAAAGTAAATCCGCAATCACTTACCAACGACTTGGGAAAAATTCATCGCATTACCGATGATGGGAAAGTTCCTGCTGACAATCCATTTGTAAATACACCCGGTGCTAAGCCTACAATTTTTGGATACGGTAACCGTAATCCGCAAGGCCTAATGTTGAACAAATCCAATGGACAAATTTGGGAGATTGAACATGGTCCAAGGGGAGGCGATGAAATTAATATTATTGGTGCAGGTAAAAATTACGGTTGGCCCGTGATCTGTTACGGAATCAATTACAATAACAAAATTATCAGCAACAAAACTGCAATGGAAGGGATGGAACAGCCCTTACATTATTGGTTGCCTTCAATTGCTCCTAGTGGAATGACCTTTGTAGAAGGTGATCGGTACAAAGCTTGGAAAGGCGACCTAATGGTGGGATCCCTTAGATTTAAGTACCTCAATCGTTGCAAAATGAAGAATGGAAAAGTAGTAGGGGAAGAATTGTTGTTGAAAAATATAGGCAGAGTCAGGGATGTAATAATGGGACCAGACGGGTATCTATATATATCGGTTGAAAATCCTGGATTTATTTTTAAATTATTACCTGTTTAAAATAGAGGATTGTAGAGTAGATAGATTTCCCCTCAGTATTCTAGGGGTTATATCAGCTGCAGGATGCAGGAGGAATTTTGGGTACAGTAGTCTTGCTTGTATTAGGATTTGTCAACTTTAGAGAGCAAGGTTTCGTGAATTGTAAGAACCTGTGGAATCACTAATTGCTGCTCATCATTGGTAATAACAAAATCACATAAGCGCATTTTGGTGGTCTCTTCCATTTGTTTGTCCATCCTTTTTTTTACTTCTTCTTGGCTTAGTTCGTCACGCTGAATTACTCTTTGTATCCTCATTGGAACGGGCGTGAAAACTCCAATAACATAATCGAGTTGTTGCTGAGAACCACTTTCGAAAATAAGTGCCGCTTCTTTTAAAGCATAGGGAGTTGTTTGTTGCTGCATCCAAACTTGGGCAGCTAATATTGTAGCTGGATGAACAATACTATTGAGCAGTGAAAGTTTTTTTTCATTGTTAAAAACCAAATTAGAAAGCCATTTCCTATTGAGCGTTCCATTTAAATAGCATTCTTTTCCAAAATGATATTGTATTTTTTCCTTCAGTATTTCATCCTCATTCATCAGTCTTTTAGCTTCTTCATCTGCATAGTACACAGGAATACCCAGCACTTCAAAAAATTTCGCAATCGTAGTTTTCCCACTGCCAATACCACCAGTAATACCAACTTTTAAAATCATAGATAAATGGTTAGAGTGGGAGAGCGGTTTATATCATTCGTTTTGTTTCCCAATAAGCTATTTTAAAATAATCACCCATTGGTTTTTGTTATTAATAATTATGGAGGATATACTAATTTAAATTATACAGTTAGTATAAAAAACCGGTCGTTTCGAAGCGACCGGTTTTTTATAATCCATTGAATACTATAAACACTTTGCAATGGAAAATCAGTCAATCTCAATTATTAAAGCGAATATTTTTCCTACCGAAACAGGTAAATTAAGCCTTGGTTTCAGCCACTGTTTTATTAAGTCCAGCAGACATTTCCATGCTTACGGTACTTTTTTCAATCTTTAAGTAGCTTCCCGGACTTACTTCTAAACTCAGTGTACCATCTTCATTTACTTTGTTGATGGAACCATGAATACCTGCAATGGTAACTACTTTATCACCTTTTTTAAGATCGGTGATAAAAGTTTTTTGTTGCTTGGCCTTTTTAGCTTGGGGGCGAATCATAAAAAGCCAGAATACCAAAATCATGGCACCCATAAAAATTAATGAAAAGCTGCTGCTTCCACCTTGCGCCGAACCCTGTGCCATGTTCAATAAAATTCCTTGTAAATACATGTTGTTGAATATTAATTATTAAAAAAAAATGTTATTTAACTTTTCCGGTTAAAACCAATATTGGAAAATCAGGGTTGGTGTTTGCTATCACCGAAATGCTTTTTTGATTGTATCCTTTTTTACCAGCACTATTGAAAACAACTTTTATATAACCTGTATCTCCTGGTAATATCGGCCTTTCAGGTTTTTCTGGAACTGTGCATCCACAACTAGCTGAGGCACTGAGTACAACCAATGGTTTTTTGCCGGCATTCTTAAATCGAAAATTATAGATAACCTTTTTTCCCTCGATTACTGTGCCAAAATCATAAAGACTATCAATCAATTGTACCTGGGTAGTGTCATGCAAAGCTATTTCAGCCAGCTTTGCCTCATTTGCTGTTTTATCATTTCTTCGAACATTGCAAGCGATAAAAGCAGTAAACATTGATATTGCCCAAAAGCATTTCCTCAAGTTGATTATTTATTTTGTAAAGTTATTAAATAAGCACTTATGTTATTCATCCTGCCCAATTACCTGTAATTATATTAAAAAAATAGTATATAATTGGTTGTGTTGATTACTCAATTTCTCAGCTTACAAAGTGCTATTCTTAAAATTCTTTTTATGAATCCTTCCCTCAGCAGTCAGATCTTTATGGATGTTGTCAAGAATTCCATTGATAAATTGTCCACTCTGAGGTGTGCTATAATCCTTCGCAAGATCAATATATTCATTAATGGTTACTTTGGTGGGGATTGTTTCAAAAAACAAAAATTCACTAATGCCCATTTGAATGATAATCAGATCCAGTGAAGCGATCCTTTCTGCATCCCAGTTTTTTAATTTGGGTTTTAGCAGTTCCATACTCACTTCTTTTTTGTCAAGGGTGGTTTCCAGCAAGCTTTTAGCGAAATCCCATTTTTCCTTGCTCACCATTTCACTTAGATCATAGTTGGCATGTTTTTGTAAAAAATTTTGAGTAAGAATATTCATCATTTCTGCATCATCATCCCAGTTAATGAAATGCTCCTCCACATGACTGATGAAATTTTCATTGGGCAGCATAAGGTTGGTAAATATGAATTCCAGAATATCTTTTTCACTTTTTTTATCTCTGCTATTGACAGCAATATAATCCTGGTATTCTTCAGATTCAATCAATGCGATGTAAGTCTTTCGTAAAAGTTCATCATCAGCAATCAATTGAGGTTTAATTTCTGCTACAGCAGCCTTGTAGCTGGGCAACTCCAATATTTTCCAAATCAATTCATTGCCTACAATCTTGGTATTGATATTGAGGTCACTTTGAGTAGGAAGGTGTTTGGATGCCTTTTTGATGGCATCTTTCTCGGCATATCGTGCTACTTCACTAATAAAGTAAATGAGGTATACAAAAAGTTGACGGGATTGGTCGATTTGTTTTTTTAATAAATTTACCGCTTGACCGGGTTTTAGGTCACCGTTAATGCTGTCTAAAACGTAAAGGCTTTGCATTACTTTAACCCGGATATTTCTTCTGCTGATCATTTCAATAAGAACTTTTGAGTTGCAAAGGTAAACATTTTACCACCTTTTAAATTTTACATTCAATGCTTTTTTTGGTTCATTTTTATTTGATTTACCATTTTTACTCATTTTTTAATACATCCACCTCATATTTTCTGCCATTCAGTCTAGGTAAAACTATCTATTTTGGATAGCTTGGGTGAACTGCTTGTTATACTTTTTTTTCTTTAGGGAGCTAGTTTACTGACAAAATACCCTACCAACTGCCCATAATGGCTGACTAATTTTCATTAAACCCCCTTTAAATCCTCTTTATTTGAATAAAATATGACAACTATTCTTTATTAAATGAGTTGGTATGAAATTGGCTTACCTTTGCTGCCCGGCAAAATTGCAGGGTTTACTTTTTCAACTAATCAAAAATTAATACAATTATGGCTAAGAAGCTAAGCATTACGCCCTTGCACGACAGGGTGATTGTAAAACCAGCTGCTGCAGAGGAAAAATCTGCCGGTGGTATAATTATTCCTGATACTGCAAAAGAAAAGCCACAACGTGGTATTGTACTTGCGGCAGGACCAGGTAAGAAGGACGAACCTGTAACCGTAAAAAATGGCGATACCGTATTATATGGTAAATACGCTGGAACTGAAATCACGATTGATGGTATCGAATACCTGATCATGAGAGAAAGCGATATTTTGGCAATCGTTTAAGATGCCAACCAATCAACATGAAAACTGCTTATGCATTTTCAAATTTTTTAATTTTCAAATTTTCAAATTAAGTATATGGCAAAAATGATATTCTTCGATATTGAGGCCCGTAACAGAATGAAAAAGGGCGTTGATACTTTGGCTAATGCAGTTAAGGTAACCTTAGGACCCAAAGGTCGTAATGTAGTAATTGAAAAAAAGTTTGGCGCTCCTCAAGTAACAAAAGATGGTGTTACAGTTGCTAAAGAAATTGAATTGGAAGATCCAATTGAAAATATGGGTGCTCAAATGGTGAAAGAAGTAGCATCAAAAACTGCAGATATTGCAGGTGATGGTACAACTACAGCTACTGTACTTGCACAAAGCATTATCAGCGAAGGCTTGAAAATGGTTGCTGCAGGTGCTAATCCAATGGATTTAAAACGCGGTATCGACAAAGCGGTAAGAGCCGTAGTTGAAAACCTTGTTGCTCAGAAAAAAGATGTTGGTAGCAACAGCAAAATGATTGAGCAGGTAGCTACTATTTCTGCCAACAACGATAGCGAAATTGGTAAGTTAATTGCACAGGCAATGACTAAAGTAGGTAAAGAAGGGGTTATCACAGTAGAAGAAGCAAAAGGAACGGATACTACAGTTGATGTAGTAGAAGGTATGCAGTTTGATAGAGGGTATATCTCTCCTTATTTCGTTACCAATAGCGAAAAAATGCAGGCTGAATTGCAAAATCCTTTTATCTTGATTTATGATAAAAAGATTTCTGCAATGAAAGATATCTTAACTGTGTTGGAAAAAGTTGCTCAAAGTGGTCGTCCTTTAATGATCATTGCTGAAGATTTGGATGGTGAAGCACTTGCTACACTTGTTGTAAATAAATTACGTGGTACTATCAAGGTAGCTGCTGTAAAAGCACCAGGATTTGGTGATAGAAGAAAAGAAATGTTGACTGATTTGGCTATTTTAACTGGCGGTACAGTTATCAGCGAAGAATTAGGAAACAAATTAGATGCGGTTGAATTGACTTCATTAGGTCAAGCTGCATCAATTTCAATTGACAAAGACACTACTGTTATCGTAGGTGGTAAGGGTAAAAAAGCTGAGATCGTTGGTCGCGTTAATCAAATTAAGGCGCAGGTTGAAAATACCACTTCTGATTATGATAAAGAAAAATTACAAGAGCGTTTGGCTAAATTAGCTGGCGGTGTAGCTGTATTATACGTAGGTGCTGCTACCGAAGTAGAAATGAAAGAAAAGAAAGATCGTGTGGACGATGCTTTACACGCTACCAGGGCTGCCGTTGAAGAAGGTATTGTTCCAGGTGGTGGAGTAGCTTATATCCGCGCTATTGCAGGTTTGGAAAAACTAAAAGGCGCTTTAAATGCGGATGAAGCAACTGGTATCGCGATCGTTCGTCGTGCCATTGAAGAGCCATTGCGCCAGATCGTTGCCAACTGTGGCATTGAAGGTTCAATTGTAGTTCAAAATATTAAGGAAGGCGAAGGAGATTATGGTTTCAATGCTCGCACTGAAGTATATGAAAATATGTTCAAGGCAGGAGTAATTGATCCTACCAAAGTGGCTCGTGTAGCACTTGAAAATGCAGCTTCTATTGCAGGTATGTTGTTAACAACAGAGTGTGTAATAGCAGATCGTCCTAAAGAAGAAGCAGGTGGTGGTCATAGCCATGGTGCTCCTGATATGGGCGGAATGGGCGGTTATTAATACAGTTCGTTTCTCAAAATACAAAAAAGGTCCCCTTCATTTATGGAGGGGACCTTTTTTATGCCTAAACCTTTTTAGTCATGATAACTAAATAAATAACTTCGAATAGCCCAGTTGTCCTATAAATCTTAGCTATCTAGCGACTAAAAATTGCCTTATTGATTGATCAGAATTTATTCAGGTTTTAAATTCTGTAATGAATTTTAAGGGCAACTTTATATAAATTTTCACTACCAACCGACTAAACTTAAAAATGTAATTTTTATCGGCTGAAAGTATTGGTTTTGTTGAATTGTTAATTTATTTTAATAGTCGACCCCCATGTTCATTTTGGAAAAAGGGATGGCAATACAA
>JBIKOV010000029.1:0-23300 GCA_044357815.1 Ferruginibacter sp.
ATCTACTGATACACTCTTATTGGATTTAGTTCATTTATTTACGGTGAATAAAGTAAAAGTAAATAACAAGCTGGTTAATTTTGAACAAAAAAATGACCGGATTTATATTACTGCTAGTGCTGCTTTTTTAATGGGTAAACAAACCATCCGTATAGAATATGATGGGGAGCCCCCTATAGCCATCAAGCCTCCATGGGATGGCGGCTTTACCTTTACCAAAGATAAAAGTGGAAACGACTGGGTGGCCATTAATTGCCAAAAAGAAGGAGGAAGGCTTTATTTTCCATGCAAAGACCATCCTAGCGACGAACCAAATGAAGGGGTAGACATGTTGATAACTGTACCAGAAAACTTAGTGGTTGCAGGCCCCGGGTTATTAAAAAATGTCATCCAAAAGAAAAATAAAAAAACATACCACTGGAAAACAAATTATACCATCAGTAATTACTGTGTAGTATTTAATATTGGAAAATTTAAGGTGGTAAGCAAAGACTATACTACTGTTGATGGAAATGTAGTTCCGATTCAATATTATGTGTTGGAAGAAGATACCGCGAATGCAGCTAAAATAATTCAACTCAAAGTAAGAGACACCAAAGTACTAGAAAAATATTTTGGCGAGTATCCCTGGGTAAAAGAAAAAATTGGTATTTGCGAAGTTCCCAATTCGGGCATGGAACACCAAACGATGATTACTTATGCCAATAAATTTGTTTTCTCAAAGATTGGCGGCCAAGAATATTCATCCAATTTATTTCATGAATACGCTCATGAGTGGTGGGCAAATAAAGTAACCAATAAAGATTGGGCACATATGTGGATTCAGGAAGGAATTACCACTTATTCAGAAGCATTGATCTATTTTGAATTGGGGGGGCAAGTGGCCTACGATGAAATTATTAACCGGCATAAAAGATCTATCCGCAATAAAAAACCAATGGTTGGTGGAGATGAACTATCCGAAAATGAAACGTATGCCGGAAATGACATCTATTCAAAAGGGTCTTTTTTTATGCATAGTTTACGCTATGTTTTAGGAGATGGTATGTTTTTGCCTATATTAAAAAAATTAGCAACAGACCCTAGATACACCTATGATAATTTTGTAACTACTAAAGATGTTGAACAATTGTTCAGCATGGAATCCAAACAAAATTTAAAACCTTTTTTTGATTTTTATACTCGAAGTAACGATGTGTTAGATATTTCAGTAAAAGAAATCGGCTATCAAAAATATTTGATAAAAGTGGAGAACTTCTTTATGCCATTGCCTTTTGATATTGGGAGCTCTTCAGGAATCGAAAAAATGGTAATCAATAAAGAGGGAATAACTGTTACAAGTAATTATGCTCCAATTGTAGATGCAAAAGGATATTATTTAAAAAAAATAACCATTCAATAATGAAATACAAACAATTTATTTTAGCGTTTTTTTTAAGTGTAGTGGCAACGTATAGTTTTGCTGATACCTACCCCCGTAATTATTCTTTAGACGTTTTACACTATGTCTTTGAATTAAAATTATCTGACAAAACAGATGAGATTATTGGCACTGCTTCTATTACAATTTTATTTAAGACCAATGATACCAAACAGATTCGACTTGATTTTATCAATAAAACGGAGCAGCGATTAGATAAAGGAATGATAGTAGAATCGGTTACCTACAACAATACAAAAGCCGGTTTTATTCACAAAAGCGATGCGCTTTTGATTCAATTGTCTAGCTCTCCTGAAAAAAACAGTACAATTACTTTTGTTATTCATTATAAAGGAATTCCTGCAGGTGGTTTAAGAATTGGACCAACTAAGTATGGAGATCGGAGTTTTTTTAATGAAAACTGGCCCAATAATGCTCGTCATTGGTTACCAACTGTAGATCATCCATACGATAAAGCTACGAGTGAGTTTATAGTAACAGCTCCCGTTAAATACAAAGTAGTTTCGAATGGTCTTTTGCTAGAAGAATCCCTGTTGTTGGATAAAGAAAATAAATTAACCCATTGGAAACAGTCCGTGCCTGTATCCAGTTGGCTATTTGTTTTGGGGGTGGCTGAATTTGCTGTACAAAATGTAGGTAGATTTAATGGTAAGGAAATACAAACTTGGGTTTATCCCAAGGATAGAGAAAAAGGGTTTGCTGATTTTTCTCAGCCCACAAAAAAGGTATTGGAATTCTATTCAGATTATGTAGGTCCTTATGCCTATGAAAAATTAGCCAATATTCAGTCCCCAAGTGTAAGCGGTGGAATGGAAACATCTTCTGCCATTTTCTATGCAGAAAATCTTGTTACTGGAAAATATGAAAATAGATTAAGAAATGTGGTCATTCACGAAATAGCACATCAATGGTTTGGAAATGCTATAACGGAAAGTAGTTGGGATGATGCCTGGCTAAGTGAGGGGTTCGCTACTTTTTTCACCTTACTTTATCAAGAGAACGCCTATGGGCACGAGGAGTTTGAAAAAGGTATAAAAAATGCTAGAAAATCAGTATTTAATTTCGAAAAAAAGGATTCAACTTTCAGTATTGTTAGTAATCGGTCTGCTGAAACTGGACCAGTAACTAGTGGGATTACTTATCAAAAAGGCGCATGGTTTTTACATATGCTAAGAGAGAAAATTGGCCACGAAAATTTTAAAAATGGAATACAGGCATACTATAAAAAGTATTTTAATGCGAATGCTACTACCACTAACTTTAAGGAAGAAATGGAAATGGCTTCTAAGCAAAACCTAACCACTTTTTTTAATCAATGGTTATATAAATCCGATAAATTGAAAATTTCGGCTCATTGGGTATATGATGCCACTTCACAACAAATATTACTGAGCCTTCGCCAAACACAGTATTCTGGATTTGTATTTGATTTTCCAATAGAAGTAGAGGTTTTTAATGCGGAAACCAATAGTTCAGAAATTTTTAAATTTCAGGTAAATACTAAAGAATCAATTATCCCCATTAAGTATAATAAAATCCCTAGTTCAATAAAACTTGATCCTAGAACGATTTTGCTTGCTGAAATTGAAATGAAATAAATTAGTCGTCTTATATTAAATTTAAACATACAAAATGGTTACAATTATTTGGATAGGCTTAATTCTTTTTTTAATTTGGTTTATCTATTTTTTTGCTAAAGATATTTGGTTGCACAAAAATAATTTAGGAAATGCAAGTTGGATAAAAACGGGTATCATTGGTTTTTTAGTGAATTTTTTCGATGTACTCGGTATCGGTGCGTTTGCTCCACAAACAGCGTTGTTAAAGTTTACTAAACAAACACCTGATAGGTTAATTCCTGGTACGATGAACGTTGCAAATACAATTGCCGTGTTGATACAAGCAATCATTTTTATAAAATTGGTTGAAGTAGATCCGGTAACCCTTTTGATTATGTTTGTTACAGCTACTATTGGCGCAACCATCGGTGCAGGTTTTGTATCTAAACTGTCTGAAAATAAAATAAGACTCACTATGGGTATTGCATTATTGATTACAGCAGGTTTTATGTTTGCCAACAAAATGAATTGGATACAAGGACAGGGGAATGAAATTGGTCTTCATGGGTGGAAATTATTAATTGCAGCTATTGTTAATTTTATCCTTGGGGCTATGATGACTGTTGGTGTTGGGCTGTATGCACCTTGTATGGCGATGGTTTATTTATTGGGCTTATCGCCTCAAGTTGCTTTTCCAATAATGATGGGTTCTTGTGCATTTCTAATGCCTCCAGCTTCTTTCAAATTTATTAAAGCGGGTGCCTATCATAGAAAAGCTGCCCTAGCTATGGCTATACCCAGTATTATTGCCGTTTTGATCGCCGCATTTATTGTACAATCGCTGCCATTAGATACACTTAGGTGGGTGGTGTTAATTATCGTATTATATACTTCAATAAGTATGTTTTATAGTGTGTTTAAAAAATAAGAATATAGATATTCAGCCATTTTTGGTGTAGAAAAGATATGAACTTGTTTGGGATACATCTTGCAAAAGTCTATGCTTTAAAACAATGGTTCTCTGTTTAATTTTTCACCCAATCCCCAAAATATAATTACTTGGGTCTGGTTTTAATAAATTTTGCACTTATTCTGTAGTAATTTGATTCCCCTTTTCGACTAGTTGTTTATATTTTATAATTGTAATAGCAATAATCGATTTTAGAAAATTAGTTTCTCAGGCTTTGCATATATTAATCAGTTTTTTACAATTTTTAGGCTGTGTGTAATATTATTAATCATTAGTTGTTATATTAGTATAATTAAATCTAATTGCTGTGAATATATTACAATTTACGATTCCCGTGCCGGGTGACCGTAACCTTACTATAATGGAAGAAAAAAGCCAATATTTTTATCCCAAGCTTCATAGGCATGATGAAATTCAGCTTACTTGGATCCAGAAAGGGGAGGGTACATTGGTTGTAAATCATGATGTTTTCGCTTTCCATTCCAATCAAATTTTTTGTATAGGTGCCAATCAGCCTCATGTATTTAAAAGTTCTCCTGCATATTTTAGTCCGAATTGCAAGCATAAAATCTTGGCCCGCACTATATTTTTCAATCCTAATGGGAAATTAAAAAGCTTATTTGAATTAGCTGAATTTAAAGCGGTAAACCAATTGCTTTTGAAATTTAACTCGGGTTTTTTGATTCCTGATAATCATTTTAAAGAATTTTCTTTATTAATCAAAAATATTTTCCTTCAGTCTGATACCCAACAGATGTTAAGTTTTATTGAGCTTTTACTTAAAATGTCGAATTTAAAAGACTTGCAAAAGTTTTCAAATAAGGATGAAATTTCTAAAGTGAGTGAGTATGATGGAATTCGAATCAGTAATATTTATCATTATATTATGATGAATTATCACAATCAATTGTCTTTGGAGCAAATAGCCAAAGAAGCCAATATGACACCCCAGGCATTTTGTAGTTATTTTAAAAAAAGAACTTTAAAAACTTTTATAACCTTCCTAAATGAAGTAAGAATCAATGAGGCATGTCATAGGCTAACTCAAAATGATTTTGATGGTATTGCGGAGGTTGGATTTAATTGTGGATTCAATACAATAACTCATTTCAACAGGGTCTTTAAGTCAATAATAGGGAAGTCTCCAACTGATTACCGTAATAATTACCTTGGTTTTGTTAATTCAGATGAATAAATTATTTTCTATTGCTATCGTTGTAGAGTTGCTATTATATTTTACAAAATAATCAAATCGGCTTATTGTAGTTTAATCAATGGGATTGTTAATTAGTCAATTAATCAGATGCAATTTTTTTTATTGCCTTATTCTAGGGAGAATAGGTTTATAACTTTTTCTATTTTTTTTATTTGTATAAAAGTAATGACTACAATTTAATTTCAATATTATGAGTGTTAATAGGTTTGTTTGTATTGATGCCCATACTTGCGGTAATCCAGTACGGTTAATCAAAGAAGGTCATCCTGTTCTTATCGGTAAGGACATGAGTGAAAAAAGGCAACATTTTATTAGTGAATTTGATTGGATACGCAAAGGAATCATGTTCGAGCCTCGTGGTCATGATATGATGAGCGGAAGCATTTTATATCCACCGCATGACCCGCAAAATGATGTCGCAGTTTTATTTATTGAAACAAGTGGCTGTCTGCCTATGTGTGGCCATGGCACTATCGGCACTATTACTATTGCAATTGAAAAAAAATTAATTCTACCGAAAATTAAAGGAATTGTTCGCATGGAAACACCTGCAGGTCTAGTGATTGTTACCTACCAACAAGAGGGAGAAAAAGTTAAAACCGTTAAACTTACAAATGTTGCTTCTTTTTTGCATTCTTCTGATTTGAGTGTTGTTTGTCCAGAATTGGGAGAATTAGTAATTGATGTTTCCTATGGTGGTAATTTTTATGCCATTGTAGATGTTCAAAAAAATTTCAAAGGGCTTGAGTTTTATACTGCAGATAAACTGATTTCGTGGTCAAGAGAATTGAGAACTACGATCAATCAAAAATTTGAATTTATCCATCCTGAGAATAGTTCTATTCAAGGCTGCAGTCACATATTATGGACCGGTGCGGTGTTGGATAAATCTTCTACTGCTAGAAATGCTGTTTTTTATGGCGAAAAAGCCATTGACCGAAGCCCATGTGGAACGGGTACTAGTGCAAGGATGGCTCAATGGTATGCAAAAGGGAAGTTAAGTAAAGGAGATCGTTTTATTCATGAAAGTATTATCGGCAGTAAATTTACTGGTACTATTGAAGAAGAAACAACAGTGAATGGTATTGCAGCCATTCGGCCTGGAATTGAAGGTTGGGCCAGAATTTTTGGTGAAAATAGTATTACGATCGATACAGAAGACGATCCTTACGCAGGTGGATTTCAAGTTTTATAATAATTTTTTACATATGAAAGTAGTAGTTATCGGAGGAGGTATTATTGGGCTTTGTTCTGCCTATTATCTTCTGCAAGAAGGTCATGAGGTAATCATTTTGGAAAAAGGTGATGGTGATAGTAATTGTTCCTCCGGCAATCTAGGTATGCTAGTCCCTAGTCATTTTGTTCCTTTAGCTTCCCCGGGTATTATTTCTAAAGGTTTGAAATGGCTGCTCAATGCACAAAGTCCCTTTTATATTCGTCCATCCTTCAATAAGCAAATTTTATCCTGGGGGTGGAAATTTATGAATAGTGCTACTCAAAAGCATTGTAACCAATCTGCCCATCCTCTTTTGGCATTCAATCTTTTGAGTAGAGAACTTTATGAAACGTTGCAGCAAAATGATTCATTTGATTTTAATTTTATAAAAAAAGGGCTCATCATGTACTATAATACCGATGAAGCAGCAGAAGAGGAAATTCATACGGCTTTACAGGCTCAAGAGATGGGACTTGATGTGGAAATACTTACTAAAAATGAATTGCAATTACTGGAACCAAGTATTGAATTGAATGTTACAGGAGGGGTTCATTATAGGTGTGATGCTCATCTTAATCCTAATAAATTAATTCAACAGTTAAGAAGCTATTTGCAGCAAAATGGAGTTGTAATTTCAACCAATTCAGAAGTCCAGCAATTTGTTACTGATAAAGTGAGTATTTCAAAAGTTATAACTAATGGTCAAGAAATAAAAGCGGATATTGTGGTTCTTGCTTCGGGAGCCTGGATGCCTGAATTAGCAAAAAAAATGGGCGTTTCTATTCCCATGATTGCAGGCAAAGGTTATACTTTCAATACCAACAATACACCCGAATTAAATATTCCATGTATACTTTCTGAAGCAAGGGTTGCCATCACGCCGATGGGTAACTCAATCCGTTATGGAGGTACTATGGAGATTGGGAAAATGAATGCTGCTATCAATATGAACAGAGTGCAGGGGATTGTGGATTCGGCAAATAAGTATTTCAGTAACGTCAATCTTCAAATGCCTTCAAAAGAAAATGTGTGGTATGGACACCGTCCCTGTTCGCCGGATGGATTACCTTATATTGGCCATTTGAAAAAATATTCAAATGTTATTATCGCTGGGGGGCACTCAATGATGGGTTTAAGCCTAGGATTAGCGACTGGCAAGACGGTATCTTTATTGGCAACCAATCAACCGGTGAATGTAGACATTACATTATTTAATCCTGAACGCTTCAATTAAAAAGTTTTCAAAGACTATAATAGAGGTGGCTGCTCATTTGGAAATGTATTGGAAGGGTTGCCAGTTTTACATAAGGAGGATGAATGTTTTTTTTAATCCATTATTTAGTTGGTAGAAATTACTTCTAATCGAAAATAAATTTATTAATTGAATCTTAAAAATCAAAAAAGGACTATGGTAAATAGATCAAAATTATTTTTTGTCTTTCAAATTTTGTGGATAGTATTGATCTTTCCTCAAACAACTTTTGCCCAGATATCATCGAGGCAAAAACCGAATATTGTTTATATATTAACAGATCAATGGAGAGCTTCAGCAACCGGCTATTCGGGAGATCCTAATGTTAAAACACCGAATATTGATGCCTTAGCTAAAGGAAGTTTAAATTTTAAAAATGCGGTATCCATAACTCCTGTTTGCACCCCTTATCGTGCAGCATTGATGACTGGTAGGTATCCTACCAGTACAGGGATGTTTTTAAATGATGTACATCTTCCAGATGAAGAACTTTGTATAGCGGAGGTTTTTGGTAAAGCTGGATATAATACGGGTTATATTGGAAAATGGCATTTAGAAGGCAATGGACGTACAGCTTATATACCCGTTGAAAAAAGACAAGGGTTTGATTATTGGAAAGCGGCAGAATGCGATCATAATTATAATCACTCTCACTATTATACTGGAAACGCTACTGAAAAAATGTTTTGGAATGGATATGATGTTTTAGACCAAACAAAAGATGCACAACAATACATTCGCAGCCGGTCAAAAAGTGAAAAACCTTTTGTTTTGTTTGTAGCTTTTGGTGCGCCCCATTTTCCTCACGAAACTGCGCCAAAAGAATTCATGGATATCTATGATCAAAATCTTATAAAACTTCCACCTAACGTTCCTGAATCTTTGCTAAAAGATTCAAAAAATGAAGCAAAAGGCTATTATGCACACTGTTCCGCACTTGATAAATGCATTGGAGATATTCTTTCTACAATTGATGATGAAGGAATTCGTGATAACACGATTTTCATTTTCACATCCGATCACGGAGAAATGATGGGCTCTCAGGGGGTTCGTCCCAGAACAAAGCAAGTTCCCTTTGGTGAGTCTGCTAATGTTCCTTTTTTATTAAGATATCCAGCAGTTACTGGAAATGTTGGCAAGTTGGTTCAAATGCCTATCAATACTACTGATATATTTCCAACATTACTTGGTCTTGCTAAATTAAAAGTGCCAAAATCTTGCGAAGGGGATGACTTATCTCCACTCATTCGTAAGCATAAGGATGACTTAAATCGTTCGGTTGTTTATATGAATATTTCGCCCTTTACTTATACTAAATTTCCCTTAGCTTATCGGGCTATCAAAACAAAGCAATATACCTATATCCGGTCTATTAAAGGACCTTGGTTTTTGTTTGATGATATCAAAGATCCATTTCAGATGGATAACCTGCTCACTAATAAATCCTTTGATAAACTTAGTAAACAACTTGATAGTGACTTATTTAAAATATTAAATAAGAATGGAGATGATTTCCAACCTGGCTCTTTCTATATTTCAAAATGGGGATTTCAAACAGATGCTTCTGGTGCTATTCCTTATTCTGGCGATAGTCTAAGTCAGCAAACACCTAGAAGAGTACAATGATTAAATTTTAATAAAAATTATTTTTTTATAAATTAAATAGAAATATTTAATTAATTAAACCTTTATTTATGTCCTTTAAAATTACATTTCCTGTTTCTGTTTTACTGGTTTTTCTGTACTTAGCAGGGTATTCTCAAACGAAGAAAAACTTTATACATCCTGCGATTAAGGACTATGGTTTAAAACAATATGTCTCCCTCAATAAAACACTTCCTTTTAGCGATACGGTTCCTTGGAAATTGGTGGGTAAATTACCTTACAATTGCCATTTTCAACCTTGGATAGAGGTGGAAAATGCAGAAGGAAAAACAATTCATTTAAATTCAAGTAATCCGCTGGTTCTTTATTTAACCAAAACTGAAAGTTTTGTTGCAAATAAGGGCAACGAAATTTATGAGGCAAAGAATTGGGTAAGTGGGGAAGGCGCAATTTATTCCATTCCAGCAGGTGTTGTTGTAAAGTCGGTAAAATATCGTGAAACAGGTTACGACACTAAATTTGTAGGGTCTTTTGAGTGCAACGACAACGATTATAATATTCTCTGGAAAAAAGGAGCTAGAACAGCCTATTTGTGTATGCGCGATTGGTTTTATGACTGTCCCGATAGAGAGCGCGTGGGCTTTTGGGGCGATGGAACACCAGAATTAAATCAATGTTTTTATGCATTTGATTCTAACGCCCATAAGCTTTCCAAGGAATTGGTATTAAGACCCTTGGATGCTAAATTTTATCCAGGACAACAATTAGAATTTTTAGGAGAATACGGATTATGGTTTTATTACCTTCAAACAGGTGATCTTGCTTCTATTAAAACTGTATATCCTGCTACCATGAATTTTTTATTTAATACCTATCAATTTGGTAAAAAAAATCAATGGTTTGATTGGGGGAAAGAAAATAAAGATATTGCCATTATTGAACAATGCTTTATGTATATAGATTTAGGTACCCTAAAAAAGATGGCGTTGGTTACAGGACATTCTGCAGACACCGTTCTGATTAACGCTAAAATGGATAGTATTAAAAATACCTTCGATAAAAAATATTGGAAGGGAAATTATTATATGTCTGACCAAGTTCGAGAACCAGATGATCGGGCAAATGCCATGGCAATAAATGCTGGATTAGCTGATCGTACCAAGTGGAATTCTATCTATGAGTTTGTATTAACAAAAAAAACGTATTCCAGTTGTTTTTTTGATAGATGGGTTTTTGAAGCACTTTGTACTATGGGTAAACAGGAATATGCCTTGCTGAGAATGTACAATCGCTATAAAACTATGATTCCTGCTAGTTTTTCTACACTTTGGGAGCATTACGATAGGTGGTGGGCTTCTAGAATCGATGCTTTTGATGAAGGGTCATCCCTTAATCATGGTTGGAATCCTCCAGTAATAAATCTTTCACAAACCATTGCTGGTATTACGCCGATTGAAGCAGGGTGGAAAATATTTCAAGTTTTGCCAAAAGAAGGTTTTTTACGTACTATTAAAGTGGTTGTTCCGGCTATTATTGGTAACATATCAGTAAGTATCAATAAAACCACGAGTAAATATGCACTATCCCTTCATATACCTGAGCTCAGTAAATCAATTGTTGGGATTCCTAAAAAATCTTTTACTACACTTCAAACAATACAAGTAAATGGCAAGTTAGTGTGGAATAAACAATTCGTCAACCAAGTAAAAGGGGTTGCTTTTTATGGAGAAGATGAAGATTATATTATGTTCGAAACAAATGCAGGTGACTGGAAATTTGTTGGCAGCGGACTATTGCATTTAAATTCGCCAAAAATTCCGGCTAAAAATCTTCTTTCAGCTATTCCGATTAATCAAAAAAATTGGACCGCAAAAGCATCTGTGAAGGATAGCACATATTTGTTTTCCGGTGATAAAATTCCCATAGATATATCCGCCAATAATGCAATAGATGGTGATCACTGGACTGGCTGGCGGGATATGACTCAAAAGCAATATAAAGGGCAATGGTTTGAACTGGATATGAAACAACTGCAACAATTCAATAAAATTGAATTAGATAATACATGGGCTTTATGGGATTCACCAAAAAACTATTCGGTTGAAGTTTCTACCAATGGAATCAACTGGGGTAAGCCAATAGCAACTGGTTCAGGGTCTTTAGGAATCACCGAAATTACTTTTCCGCCACAAGTTGCTAGATATATTAGAGTAACACAAAATGGAACAGATAGTTTGTACCATTGGTCAATTTATGAGTTAACCGTTTTAAATATTAAATAATGAAAAATTTACTGAAAGGGTATTATACCTATTTCAAAAATTCTATTTTATCCCTAGTTATTATTTTACTCTTTTGTCAATTTTCGAAGGATAAACCAAAAAAAATAAATACTTCCAATCGGCCTAATATTATTTTTATTCTTACCGATGATCAAAGATGGGATATGTTAGGCTGTGCCGGAAACACCATTATCTCAACACCTAATATTGATAATATTGCTAAGAAAGGGGTCCGGTTTAGTCATGCATTTGTTACTACCCCCATTTGTGCTGCTAGCAGGGCAAGTATATTAACTGGTCTATTCGAGCGAACACATGATTTTACTTTTGGTAAACCTCCTCTGAAGAAAGAGTATATTAACACAAGTTATCCATATCTTTTAAAAAATGCAGGTTATCGTACCGGTTTTGTCGGAAAATTTGGAGTCAAGTTAGAAACTTCTATTGACAGTATTTTTTCATCAAAAAATTCAAATGGATTTCCCTATTGGAAAATTGTTGATGGCAAGAAAAAATATCTAACTGATTTGCAAGGGGACCAAGCCATCCAATTTATTCAGGGATCTGTTGTTAAACAAGAACCCTTTTGTTTATCGCTTAGTTTCAGTGCTCCTCACGCAGATGATGATTCAAAAGAACAATATTTTTGGCCTGCTAACTTGGACTCCATGTATGCTTCAGTAAAGATGCCGATTCCGGCAACTGCTAGGAAAGAATTTTACGATTCATTCCCTGATTTTTTAAAAGGCACCATGAGTAGGGAACGCTGGCATTGGCGGTTTGACACGCCCGAAAAATTTCAACAAATGGTTAAAGGTTATTACAGAATGATAACTGCCGTTGATCAAACAGTTGGGAGGATAACCGATGAATTAAATAAACTGGGTATCGCTGATAATACCATTATTATTTTTATGGGCGACAATGGTTATTATTTGGGTGACAGGGGCTATGCCGATAAATGGCTAATGCATGATGTATCTATTCGTGTGCCATTAATAATTTATGACCCAAGGAAATCCGGTACATCAAAAAAAGTATTTGATCAAATGGTATTAAACATTGATGTTGCTCCTACTATTTTAAACTTTGCAGGAATCCCTATTCCCAAGGAAATGCATGGTAAAAGTTTATTTCCACTAATAAATGGAGCTGTAAACAAATGGTATGACACAATATTTTGTGAACATTTGATGATAGAACCACAAATTCCAAATAGTGAATGTATTCGAACAAAGCAATGGAAGTTTATTCGGTATCCTCATCATCCAGAATACATTGAACTTTACGATTTGATTAAAGATCCATTGGAAGAGCATAATTTAGCAACCCAAGTAATTTATAAGCAAAGAATCGATCAGTTTCAATTACAATGCGATAAAAGAATTAATAAATTGCTATCTGATAGAGTAAACTAGTTCTTCTAAATAGTCCATAAAAATGGAATTAATAATATCACCTATATCACCTCTTTAATTTAAGAAACAGTAGTAAAGAAATCATTCACTTTTTTGGTTCGAACTACTTGGTGTTGCTTAACATAGTGTTATTTGGCTCTATGTTAAGCAACACAAAAAAGTTGTAAGTAAAATGTAGTTGTGATAATTGCTATTTGCAATTGTTTTTTATAAAGCTATCCACGTATTGGCAACCTTTTTTTCTTCGCTGAATATAAGATCTCATCTACGAAACCAACACTTTTAGTACGAGATAATACCTATAATTAGTCGACCCTCAAAAGGTTTGTTTAGGCGATTTGTCAAAGTAGGTATTTTGTGCCCTTGAATAAAAAGTGCTTGAAATGTTCAACATCGGCCGTTAAAAAATCAAGGCTGTTTGAGCCAGCACACCCCATAAATTAACTTACTCTGCCGGCGAGTTCCTTGATTTTATCCGCCGCGGCGGATTGTTTTTTTTGTTACTTTTTTGCATCAAGGCAAAAAAGTAAAGGATCGCTATTCCGTGCAGGTTTCCAAGCCTATATAGTTCCTTTTTTTTACCAAAAAAAACTAGTTGAAATGCAAGGTTATTAATCATTCGGTTGATTATCCAGTCGTTCTTTATTGATTCATTTTGATCAAAAGCTTTATCAAATGGCACTTTTCAACTTTTTGAGGGTCGACTAATTACACCAAATCCAGCAGTTCCTTTTTCTTTTGTTGGTATTCGGCTTCGCTTATCAATTGCTTGTCGAACATTTGCTGAAGGGTGGCCTGGCTGGCAAAAAAAGTGTAAGCCGATGGCTGCTGGCCAATTTAACTGCCCTTACCCATCAGGATTTCCAGTTGACCGTTTTTTTTGGCTGTGGGAATTTGCACCCCTTTTTTCTTGTCATAACTTCCTTCAATTGTTTTGTTTCCGGGAATATTCAGTTTAAATCGTACGTCCCATTCTTTTGGCCATGCAGGAAAAAGGAGGGTTTTATCCCCTTCTGTTTGTATCAGCATATTTTGCAGCGTTCGCATACTCACACTGCCATGGTCTTGATCTGGCACCCAGTCATAATTGGGTCCCCAGAAACCGGGGAAACGGCTGCCGGCATGATGGGTGGAGAAATTGTGTGTTACTATCCGCTTTGCCTCCTCAGTTAGCCCCAGTAGGGCTGCAAATATGCCATCCTGCTGCCATCCTGAAAATTCTTTGTTAAATCGGTTTTGATACGCTTCAATTGCAAAATCAATTTGAGGTTTTCCGATTCCAAAAATCCTATAGGGGAATACGGCATACAATTCAGGTTTTTCGATATTCATCCTCTCGCCAAGATTATAACCGGCAGATAGGGCTTTTTTGTTTCCGATCTGAGTGGTGGGTATTTCAGGAAGTTCCTCGAAAATACTTTTGAGTTGTGCTTTCCAATCGGCATCCCGCTTCACAACTGGGTAATCTAATAGGTGGCTAATAACCCATTTCAATCCTGCTATCTCTGGAGTTGGGTTTATTGTTCCTTCAAAATAGGTTTCCAGTGATTGTGCAGGGCTGAATAATATTTTGCCCTGACCATCCCTTTTATAATGCAGGTCGTAAAATTGAATGATTTCTTTAATAAAAGGCAATAGGGAAGATTTGAAAAAGAGAGCATCATTGGTAAAATCATAATATTCTAGCATCATGGCACTCAGTTCCAGCCCGCTTTGCCAGTAATAGCGGATGTACTTGTTGTCTGACACCCCGTCCTGCTTACCTTTTCTGTCCCAGCCGTAATTGTCTATAAGATAGCTGCCCCATGGGGTCATTGTTTCGGGGAAATACGCTCCCTGGTGATTGAAATATTTTTTTGTCCTGAACCTTGCCAGGGGCAATGCATCTGTGTACATTTTAAAAAATGCCTTCATCAATTCAAAGTCCCCTGAGTAGTACATGCTCCAGTAGGGAAGTCGGGTGTTTTGAAACCAGTAATTGCTTCCCCAAAGTCGGAAATCAGCATCAAAGCCTGGTTTTACATTTCCAATTTGCTGGTTAACATCTACCGTGAAAATTGACCCATTAAATTTGATGGGTAGTCCGCCGCGTCCGGCACAGGCATTCATATAACGTTGAAGCAGGTAACCTTGGGTAACTTTGAAAGTGTTCTCTTTTTCTGTGGCGGATTCTACAATAATATAGTGCCTGTTCCAAAATGAATTCCACCATTGCCGGTGAAACATTTCACTTTTGGTGTTATCAGTTTTATTGATTCGGCTAAAGGTATTGGTGATGTTGGTTTCCCATTCTGCCAAATCGGGGGTTTGCATTTTGGATACCACCATATTTAACCGGAAATGCTTGGTGGGTTTGGATGTTTTTATTTTTGAAGGAGATTCATTTTCAAAATTTTCACCTCCTACTAGGGCTCCAAAATTTTGATACAACAAGGGGTCTTTCCCAACAGAGTTGAATGCACTAATATTTTGATTGTCCAATGTCATTTGCCAGATGGAACTTCTATTCTGGTGACACCATTCCAAGCAGTTTTTCTTGTTGAGGACGGTATCTTTTTCTTTCAAAAAAGGTCCGGATTCCCTGAATCCAACTCCATAGGCGGAGTGCCGCTCTTCGCCCACCAGCGGTTTTTGCTCCGTTCTCCATAATTGATTGAGCACTTCAACCTGAAGGGGGATATTGGAGGAGCCTTCTATTCTTAGTGAAGGGGTATTTGCGTCCACCCTGCAGTGTAAGGTAAGTTGCAGATTTCCCTGAACCGCTTTGATTATTATCATTCCATTTGTCAGATCCAGCTCTTGGGTGAAATTAGCACCACTTAAAAGGTTGGGGGTGGTGCGCAAAACGATTTTGCCGATTTTCAGCAATCGTCCGATTTCACTGAAAGCATCTGTTTTTGAAATCAATAAACTTACATCACCCTCCTTGTTCACCCATACATTGGCTCCTATATCACCATTACCAATGGGCATGGATCCGGAGGAGTTGGAGCTCTGCCCCGACCAAAGAACATGGTATTTTTTCAGATCGGGCTGGGCGCTCGAGGATAGGCACCAGCAAATAGCCATCAAGAAAAAAGCGTGTGCATAATATCGGAAACGGGACATGAATATTCGGTTTAGAGTGCGTTATTTTCTATAGGCATCTTTGTAAAGCCCCATCTTATCAAATGGTATGGGTTCAAAACCCGGTATCATCTGGTAAACTTTTGCATCTGATTTTAACATAAAGTTTTCATTCTTCATATCCACAAAGCCAGGGTCTTCCTTGGTTACAAAATTGTTGGTGACGGTGACAGTGGCATACTCTCCACCCAAAAGTTTCACGGGGTTTTCCGGTCCGCCGACAATCACATTGCGAGTTAGTGCATTTCCCCTGCTCCGCATACCCTGCCACTCTTTTCCTTCAACTATGGGGTCGAGATAATCCAGTAGTCCCTGGTATTTTTCAAGGTAGGGAGTTTGGTTAAACTGAATGCTTTTTGTCAATCTTTTTCTAAGCAAACTGTTTTCTCCGAAGGTTTCTTTAACCTGGCCTGCAGCCCAAGTGTAATAATGCGCTGAAACAACGAACGTATTGGAAATGGGGTTAATCACAATATTATTTTTCATCACTAAATCCCATCCGGTGTTACTGAATAGCACACCATATTTTGTAGACATGTTGCTAAAAACATTTCCAAAAACATAAATGTCCGTGGAGGAGTCATCGCAATAAACACCCATATTCATTCTGTTGGGATTGCCACAGTGATGGAAATAATTGTACCGCACAATATTGCCGCGGTCGCTGGCATCTCGCCCAATGTACCATGGAGATGTATCATCAGAATTCAGGGTAACATGATGAATATGGTTGTACTCAAATACATGTTCGTTTCCATGGACATATATTCCTTGAAAGTCGGAATTATAGATCTCACAATGCGAAACTTTATTGCCACATCCGTCCACATTGATTCCTGCCCAAAGGAATTTATTCCGCCGGTTGTATTCGTGTATTTTGCAGTTGTCAACATAATTATTTCCGTTTATCAATTTCCGTTTGCTGCCTCCGCTTAAATAGATCCCTCCACTACCGGTATTGTATACGTCGCAGCTTACAACACCATGATTTTTACCGGCCAAACGGTCCCAGGCAGTATTATTATAAAGATGATTTTGCAGGTTCCCTATTTGTCTTGATATCGGAGTGCCATCATAATCATCCACCGAAGTTTCACTGGAATATTGCGCAGCCCCTTGGCCCATAAAAATCCCCATGGTACCAACATTGCGAACGGTGCATCCGGCAATAAGATTATTGTTGCCCCTTTCCATATAAATCCCTATCCCTCTTCCAGCTTCGACGGTCATTCCTTTGATGGTCACAAAACTGGCTCCCTCCAAGGAAAGAATCGGGTCTTCAAGTATCGATACAGTGATATTGGCTTTTTGAATATCGCTGGGAGGCCACAAATATAGAATGCCTGTTTTTCTGTCTAGATACCACTCTCCCGGTGTATCCAACTCATCCAGTATATTTAGTGCCACATATTGCTGGAAATCTTTTCCGCTGCCTACTCCATAAAGATGGGGTTTGGATAGTTTGATTTGTTGTTTTACAGGGTCAATCGAGTCTATTAAAATGCAGTCATCGGCATAGCCATAATTAAAGGTTCCTTGAAGCCAAACATCTTGTTGCCCCGCCCACTTGGCATGTCTTGGATCTTGATAAAGGAATTGGGCACCTCTTCCGGTTTTATCCCCAATGCGGGGTACAGAACCTTTGTCAATTACTTTGCCAATTTTCAGATATCCGTCATTGGGATATCTTGCCAGCGTCATTGGATTGGCATTGAAAAACAATTCCAACGGGGCAGGAACTACCGGAAGGGAATGGCCATATTGTTGGTGTTTGCCATAATCACTGATACCCACTTCTTTTAGATTTATCTGCCATACGTTTGCTCCCGTCTCTTTGGTCAACCTCTTGAGTATGGCGCTTGTTCTTACACGTTGAAACTTGCCCGTTGGAAGGGTTACTCCCCCGGTAATGCTTACTTTTGCATCTTTTGAGGCACTCCATACGATGGGGCTTTCGGGAAGCCCACTATCATGCTCATCTAATAACAGGGTTTTATCCAGGTCATAGGTCCCTTCGTTTATCCAAATCGTAAGTCCACCTACTGGAAGGTCATGGGTCGATTTGAATTTCCTAACCAGTTCCCTCGCAGCCTGTAGGGAAGCCACAGGTTTATTTTTGGTGCCAGAATTTGAATCGTTGCCATTTTTATCGATATAAATATCCTGACCAATTACCACCTCAGAAAAAAGAAGCATAACAATCAAGGTTTTAACTACAATAATCTTGCGCATAAGTAAAAGTTTAATATTAAAAAGTGTAAGCTTCAGCAAATTATCGAAAAAAAGTTTTAGAAATCCTTTCAGGCTATTTTTAACCAAGCTATTAAACTATTTAGAAGAAGGAATATATAAATAAATCCAATAAAATTTCGACCATGTTCCCTGTTGCCGTTGAATGGCTATTGGCGGTAAAATAAATTGAAATCGTTACCATTGCTTGTATTCAGGCTGATGAAGATTTATAAAAAGTGGGATGTAGTTTTGGTAAATTTAGATCCAACAAAAGGCGCTGAGAAAGCTAAGGTAAGACCTTGCCTTGTAGTTTCCCCTAATGGAGTAAATATGGCTTTGAACAGCCTCATCATTGTACCTTTCACTTCGGCTAGCAAAACCTACCCTACCAGCCTTTTTACCACTCATAATGGAATTCCCGGATCCCTTGCTTTTGATCAAATAAAGACCATTGTACCTATTCTAAAGCTGGGTATATTCTGCTGCAAAGAGTATATTTGCTTTTTTAAATATGTTCGTAGGTTTGAAATGGTAGTTCCCTCAGTCAAGCCTGGGTGTTATACAGCTATAATCAAGCGTTGCTATCCAATATTACCAATCATTTTGTTTGGGTACCAATGGAGGATGGGGGATAAATTTTAAAAAAAGTTTTACTGAGCAAATGAGTGATTTTTTCAAAACTAGTATTTTATGAGCCAAACAAATAGTATAAAAATATTATTTCTTACTACCTGCCTCTTTGCTGCCAATTTTTTAACAGCCCAAAATATTTTGATTGAAGGGTCTATTACGGATAGTACTTTAAACAAACCCCTGATTTCAGCTACCATTTCATTGGCGCGTGCTAAAGATTCTTCTTTAATCAGTTTTACGAGAACGAATGAAGCTGGATTTTTTCAGTTAAAAAATGTAGCAGCGGGTAAATACCTACTATCTATTTCTTATGTGGGTTACCATCCTTTATGGCTTGCTTGTAAAGTCGGCTCTTCTGCAAAATTGTCTTTAGGAAAGATTTATATGGTAGATACCAGTATCATGGCCAATATTGATATTATTGCTAAAAGGCCTCCGGTAGTAATTAATAATGACACCATTGAATTTAATTCCGAAAATTTCAAAACATTACCCAATGCGGTAGTGGAAGATATGTTAAAAAAGATGCCGGGTATTGAAGTGGATAAATCTGGTACCATTACAGTAAATGGAAAATCAGTTTCAAAAGTATTTGTGAATGGGAAAGAATTTTTTACCGGAGATCCGAAAATGGCCACCCGCAATTTGCCTGCAGATGCGGTTGATAAAATCCAGGTATTTGATAAAAAATCTGACCAGTCTATGTTTTCCGGATTTGATGACGGCAATGAGCAAACCAGTATTAATATTAAATTAAAAAAAGACAGGAATCACTCAACCTTTGGTAAGTTGAATGCAGCAACTGGAACTCCTAGCAGATGGGATGCTCAAGGCAACATCAATCGTTTAAATGATGATGAACAAATGTCAGTGATAGCAATGGCCAATAATACCAATCGGCAGGGATTTTCTTTCGGTGATATAGCCAGCTTTTCAGGTGGCGGAGGGGGTATGCGTCCGGGTGGAGGAGGAGGTATGATGATCGTTAGTGGAGGTGGAGATGCAGGAGGATTAGCCGGTATGGGGGGGGCTAATTCACAAGGCATTGCCAACACTTATGCAGGAGGAGGGAATTACTCTAATGTATTCAAAAATAAAAACAGTGATTTTAATGCAAATATTTCAGGCAGTGATATTGATCGAAATATAACCAGCAAATCCTTTACTCAAAACCTTATGCCGGGCAATTTTTTTAACCAAAATTCAAATTCTTATACCCAATCAAAAGACCTGCAAGGGAAATTTGGTAGCACTTTAGATCAAAAGGTATCTGATAAATTCTCTTTTAAATTTACTCCCAATATTACCACTCAACACTCAAATTCTTCAACAATATCTTCTGCTTCTACCTTTTTGCCAGATGGTAAAATAGCCAATACTTCTCAAACAAGTTCTTCTACTGAATCAGATGCATTCAATGCTTCCGGCAGTTTGTTGTTAAGAAAAAAATTCGCCAAAAAAGGGCGCACCATTTCATCAACTATTACTTTTGGATACAATGAATCCACTTCCAATGGATACCAACTTTCAAATCTAAAAACATACCTAAATTCAATCATCACCAAAGACTCTTTGATGGATCAGCAAAATGTTAGAAATGGCAGTTCTTCTAACTATTCCGCCAATTTGGTATATACGGAGCCACTGAGTAAGAAATCTTTATTAGAATTTAATTCCTTTGTAAGTAAAAGTGATGGGGCAAGCCATAAAATAGTATATGATGTCAATAAATTGAGTGGTCAATACGATTTATTGAATAGTCGATTAACCAATGAATATGAAAGTAATTTTCTGTATTCAGGTGGCGGTATGAATTTCAGAACCAATCAAAAATTGTTTAGTTTTTCTTCAGGGGTTTCATTGCAAAATACCCAAATCAATGGAGTGAACATCAATACGAAAGTAAAAGTGAACCAATATGTCACTGACTTGCTTCCCGCTGCTATGTTGCAGTTTAATTTTTCGCGCACAAAAAATTTAAACTTTAATTACCGGACCTCTACTTCTCAACCTTCTTTAACGCAGTTGCAACCCATATTGGATCTAAGTAATATCAACAATCCGTATATGGGTAATCCGGATTTGAAAAGAAGTTATACGCACAATCTAAATCTCAGGTTCTTTTCGTCTAAATTCATTTCACAAAAAAACTTTTTCGCCTTCTTAAATGCATCTATGTCTAATAATTCTATCGTAAATTATGATAGTATTTTGCCTAACCGTACCATATTAACCAAGCCTGTAAACGTTAATGGGGTATATAGGGTTAATGGAAACGCCAACTATGGGTTTGGTTTGAAAAAAATTCATTCCAGGGTAAATGTTGGATTAAATGCAGGCCTCAATAACAATGTTTCCTACTCCAACGGTGCTTTGAATAACATTGTGATTAAAAGTTTAGGCCCTTCCCTTACTTACAATTACCAGCTAAGCGATGTTATTGATATTAATCTTACAACAAGGTACTCGTACAGCATTACCAATAATGCAAAAAATCCTTCCTTTAATACCAATTTTCTAACTAGGGTGTATTCGGCAGATATTACCAATTATTTACCCTGGGGGTTGGTATTAAATCAGTCAATGAATTACACCATTAATTCTGGTCGAGCAGCGGGGTATAATACAGCCATTCCAATATGGAATGCTTTTTTCTCTAAATTTTTCCTGAAAAACAAACGAGCAGAGTTGAAGTTTAGTGCTTATGATCTCTTAAACAAAAGTACAGGAATTGGCCGCACGGTATCTCAATCTCAAATTATAGACCAGCAATATAATGTGATTACCCAGTATTTTTTAATAGGGATTACCTATAGTTTACAAAAATCCGGGTTGGCGGGTGGAACTGGTGCGCGCACTTTTATGATGAGAATGGATTAATAATGCTAAATTTATAAAGTCAACTAAAATAGAAAAACATGAGAATAACATTTTTTATATCCGCCTTGATACTTGGCAGCTGTACAGTATCAGTTGCTCAAATGAAAGAAGGGAAAATTGTATATGAGCGGGTAATGAATATGCGTCGAAACATTACAGATCCTGAAATGAGGGCTAGAATTCCTGAATCCAGAACTGATAAATTTGAACTATTATTCAATGAGCAATCAAGTATATTTAAATCGATCATTGAAGAAGAGGCTCCAGATCCCTTTGCCAGTAGCGGTGGCGAAAGAGGTGGGCAGCGTATGATGTTTAGGATGCCTTCAACAACCACCTATACTGATCTACAGGCTCAAATGCAATATGAAGCTCGTTCATTGTTTGAAAAAGATTTTTTGGTGGTTGATTCGGTGCGACAAATAAAATGGAAAATATCTGAGGAAACAAAGATGATTGCAAAACATCTTTGTAAAAAAGCTACTACCACCAGCATAGGGCAAATGATGAGAATGAATTTTGGAGGACCGCCTTCTGGTGGTCCTAGGAGAGATTCTACAAGGGTTGACAATAAACCCAAAGAGATAGAGATAGTGGTTTGGTATGCGGAAGATATTCCAGTTGCTGTGGGGCCTGAAAGTTTTTCCGGTTTACCGGGAGCTATCCTGGAAGTAAATTCAGATAATGGGGCATCTATTACTGCAGCCGTAGAAATTTCAGGCAAGTATTCAAAAAAGGAATTGGTAAAACCAACCAAGGGAGAAATAATGACGAGGCCACAATTTATGGATAGCATGAAAAAAATTATGGAAGAAATGCAAAAAAACGGTCCAATTCGTTTTAACAGGTCAAATTAAAATAGACAGATTTGAATGAATTGTTCAAGGAAATCATGTTTAGCTTTTCTGTTATAAAAAAAGAGCTTTTTTTATAACAGAAAAGAGCCATATTTTACCAGCATCACTTCCTTTAACATCGTATTGGTGTTAAAAATGGTTTGTTTAATTTCTACTTTAGGTAGATTTTCATTGTGGTTATAGCAGCCTTCTATTAGAGTCCTTCTGCCATTGTGCGCATTTGAATTTCAATAATTCTTGAGCCAGGAGATTGTGTACAGGCGAGGAGCACCGCAGCAGCTA
The DNA here is from genome assembly GCA_044357815.1 of Ferruginibacter sp. Classification (GTDB taxonomy): domain Bacteria; phylum Bacteroidota; class Bacteroidia; order Chitinophagales; family Chitinophagaceae; genus Ferruginibacter. The sequence continues at coordinate 22,970 of JBIKOV010000029.1, forward strand.
CGTCTGTGGCATCCAGCATTTCAGATTTTTCAACACCCTCTTGGGTGCGTCCTTTCCCGATGGCAAATTCGGTTTTTACCCCGCCAGGGCATATCACACCCACTTTAATTCCTTTGGTTCTAAGTTCTTTGTCTAGCGCTTGGGCAAAACCCACCTGTGCAAATTTAGTGGAACAGTAAACTGCTTGCCCGGGATAGCCATTAATTCCAGCCATGGAGGACAGCAGTAGAATGGTTCCACTGCCTTGTAGAATCATATGGGGTACTACGAACCGGGTAAACAAAAAAGTGGAGCGCATGTTGGTATCCATCATTGCATCGTATTCAGCAAC
>JBIKOV010000184.1:0-6648 GCA_044357815.1 Ferruginibacter sp.
ATAATTGCGAGCATGTCGCTAATTTTTTAGACAATGATGAAAATCAGCTGTTAGGTTGACAGTCATTTTAGTTTGACGGTTTTTTATGAAAGATATTAGCAACTCACCTTTCAAACAAATCGTATGCAAGAAAAAAGATTTTGCCAAAGTTGTTTACTGCCGATAGCTAGCCCCTCAATGTTTGGAACGAATCATAACGGCAGCCCTAATAAAAAATTTTGTTGGAATTGTTACCGAAATGGGAGCTTCACTGCTCCAGAAATCACCCTGCAGGAAATGGAACAAAAGGTTAAAAAAGTGCTGGAAGCCAATCAAATTCCTGCAAATGTGATTGATCTATCGATCAACTATTTACCCCGGTTAGCAAGATGGAGAAATTGAATTTTTCTCCTATTTTTTTTCATTTTTTTGCTGTTCTTTTTTCAATTTCTTATAGTACCCTCGCAATAAAAAGCTATGCTTAACAGCCTCCATATTCTGGTTAAACCCATCTGTACCCTGCTGGATATTATCCAGGCTATTGGTTAAGTTTGCTGCCATCAGGGAGTCTCTAAGCAACGCATTGAGGGAACCTTTGCCTTTGGTGGCATCCAGCCTGATATCCGTTACCAGTCCGCTAACTTCCCCAGCAAGGGAGTCGGCTTGCTCTAAAACCCGGTTAATTTTCACAACAGCCGCTTCCAGATTTTTTGCTATAGACTCATCCGACATTAACTTACCCAATAGCCCCTTCCCACCCTTCACATCTACTACCATCTTATCAAGATTATCCACTATCGCCCCTGCTTTACTTGTAGCATCGCGAATATGAGCTACCGACAACTTTAGATCTTTGGGAATAGAAGAGTCGGAAAGCAATGTCCACAAAGCACTACTGCTATTAATTCTTTGCACCGTCATTTTTAAATTGGCAGCTATAACAGCGATATCATTGTTGGTAGTATAGAGTGTCTGCAACATTTCATCGGGACTTACCGCTCTTTTGGCCTGCAAAATATCCTCTTCCTTAGCCAAAGGGGCGGAAACCTTGGAGGGTACAATATTAACCACCTTATTACCCACCAAACCATCTGTACCAATAGAAACTAAGGCATTATTACGAATGATCAGTAGCATTTTTTTATCAATGATCATTGAAATCTCAATAACCGTATCATTCAATATGGTAATATTTTTTACAGTGCCGGCCTGGATACCTGAAAAACGAACATTGTTGCCTGCAACCAAGCCCTGCACATTTTCGAATCTTGCCTTCAGCACATAGGTAGCCCCAAATAAGCTTCTATTGGCGCCGATCATATATAACAGCACAACAAGGAACAACAAGCCTCCCAAGACAAATGCACCTAATTTAATATTATTAACAGTACGATTTTCCATATACAGTTTTATTCAAAAAATTGTTTCACTTTAGGGTCCATATTATTGGCTAACTGATCGAAATTGCCATTAGCATAACACCTCCCCTCAATCAACATTACTACCCTGCTACTTGCCATTCTTACACAATTCATATCATGGGATATGATTAAAGAGGTGGTAGCGTATCGCTCCTTTATTTCAATCATCAAATTGATAATTTCCTTAGCCGTTATAGGATCAAGCCCGGTGGTAGGCTCGTCATATAAAATAATTTCCGGTTTCAATATCAATGTGCGAGCCAGCGCAATCCTTTTTCGCATCCCGCCCGACAATTCAGCCGGCATACTATCAATTGTATGGGCCAATCCTACTTCGTCCAAAGCTTCCTGAACCATTGCATTTACTTCCTTTTGGGTAACCGATATCCAATGTCTGCGAAGAGGAAATTCTAAATTTTCCCTGACCGTCATAGAGTCGTACAAGGCATTACTTTGAAACAAAAAGCCCACTTTGGCCCGTATTTTATCCAACTCATCATTTTTGATATCTGGAATGTTACTTCCAAACATTCGTATACTTCCACTATCAGGGGCCAATAGGCTAATAATACATTTAATCAGTACTGATTTACCTGATCCAGATTTCCCCAATACGACTACATTTTCACCTTTTAATAATTCAAGATTAAAATCAACCAACACTTTATTGTTGCCAAAAGACTTATAAAGATGCTCAATTGACAATACCGTTGCTAATGATTTCACCTTGTCATTATTGTTATTCGATGAAAATTTTGTGGACATTTTGATTAATTTAAGCCCAGTACATCTGTTATCTGAACTGCCAGTAAATCAATAAGGAAAATCATAACGGATGAAACCACCACCGCAGAATTAGCAGAGCGTCCTACCCCTTCGGTACCCTTATTACTATTGAACCCTTTATAACATCCAACTAGCCCAACTGCAAAGCCAAAAAAATAGCTCTTAATAAATGCAGGTAAAACATCGCTAAAAGTGATACTATTGAAAACTTGCGTCCAAAATAAATAGAAACTAGTGTTTCCACGGATATTTACACCCAACCAAGATCCATACAATGCCACTGCATCTCCCAATAAAACTAGTATCGGCAACATTAAGGTAGCAGCTAGCACCCTCGTTACCACCAAGTACTTAAATGGATTAGTGCCACTTACTTCCATTGCGTCTATCTGTTCAGTAACTTTCATAGACCCCAATTCAGCGCCAATACTACTTCCAATTTTTCCGGCAAATATTAAAGCCACAATTACAGGACCAATTTCCCTTATAATTGCAATGCCCACAATTGCAGGGAGCTGGGAAGCTACTCCGTAATCCTCCATTGAAGGACGCAACTGAATAGTGAGTACCAGCCCCAAAATAAAAGCGGTTAACCCTACCAGTGGAAGAGATCTATAACCGATAACAAAACATTGACGAAATAATTCAGCTATTTCGTAACGAGGTTTAAACCATTGAGTAAAAAAACGCCCAGTAAAGCGGGCTATTTCTCCCGCTTCTTTTAAAAAAATATTCAGGCTAGGTAGGTAAGAGGCAATCATTTTTAAAGGGGAGTTTGTAATTTACAAGTTAAACATAATATAGCACATTAATTAATATATTATTGAGACAAATGAAGAGGGTTATTTTAAAATTATACCCTTCATTATCAGCAAATTTTATTCGACAGGATCGGCCGGCTTTTCATTCGAACTGAAGTTAGCAATAACGGCTACATAGGAATGCAAAGCAGTACGATTTTCTCCAGTCAAAATGCTATTCAAATTATTTCTTAGTTGCTCCTTTTCCTGAGCCCATTGTTGGTTTAGCTGAATAAGCATATTTTGTTCTTCCAAATTAAACGAATCTAAACTGGCTGATTTTAATAAAATAATTGCGGTACTCAGGTCCTGAAATTTTCCTAGTTCATCTAGTAGCAATTTTAGAAATGAATCGTTAGTAGAATTAAAAATAGTTGAAGGCACAATATCAGACAAACTCATTTTTTCAATTGCTAGACAATAAAATATATCTTTTAAATATTTTCGAACCGCATGGAAATCATAATCGTCTAAATCTCCTTTCAATAAAACCTCGTAGACCATTAGTAATTTTTGGGTTACGAATTTCAAATAATTGCTTTTCGATATTTTTTTTAAAAAAAACTTATTGATTTTTTTTTGGTTTGTTTTAACTGCTGTATGTATTGATTTTATAGGCAAGCCATATTTAAATTTAAAAAAATCATTTTCTATTAAATTGATATACCCTTGAGGCTTTACTTGCTGCAATTCAAAAGCAGCAATAAACCTGTGATGCAGCAATTGAAGGTCGCGAAGATGGCCCAGCACATTATACCATCTTTTTAATTTTTTGGACATCGTTACCACTTTGTCAGCACTCAAAATAATTGAACTCAGGCGAAGAAATGTTCGGATTTTTTTATACTCCACTCGGAATTGATGAATAGCTTCCTCCTGTAAATTCTGAGAAACCATTGATGCATTTTGTGCTAACTTTTTAAAATGTCTTTTTTTTAAATGGCAGATTTCATTTTGATTCATTGCTCAAAAAATTAGACAGTATGAATTGGGTACACAACAATCCCCTGCACTATATTCCACACCTTGATCGACTGGCAAGGCAGATAAATATCCGGAGGCTGAAAGTCGCCCAGCGTTAAATAAAGTACTAAGACTCTTGAGCATTTGCCCATTGCAAGTAGAATCGCTTAATACCATTTCAATAAAATTATAAGAGGGAAGGTATAACTGTCCTTTTACTACTGTGCTGCAGGAGTGCGTAAGTAGATTGTCATTTCCCTTAGCAATTAAATCAACGATTTCACTAAATCTCATATTAGCAACTTATAGATAAAACAACTAAATGGATTACAAATAAAATAATTAAAATTGATTCCATTTATGATTCGCATCATCAACCAAGGGAATACCCATCAGCATTTCATCCATTTTTCACTCATACTTTAGTAGCCTATTTTTAAGTAAATTATAAGCGGATTTTCTAGTTTTCAGTTCGCCTACTTTCAACATTGAAATGAATATAACGCTAGCTACTAATTTAAAAGATATCGCATCCAAGAGTGAAAGTCAGGTTGTACTGGATTTTTCAACAGACATCAGTAAAGGACTTTCTTCAAATGAAGCCGCTATTCGCTTAAAACAATTCGGTCTAAATATTATCCCTTCGCACAAAAAATCTGCTTGGTGGAAAGAATTGGCACAGCATTTTAAAAGCCCTTTAATCATTCTTTTATTAATTGCTGCTACCATTTCCTTTTCAGTAGCAGAAACCATCAATGCCAGTATCATTATTGCTATTGTAATCGCAAGTGTGGCAATAGATTTTTTTCAAGAAAGGGATGCTGGAAACGCTGCTGAAAAATTAAAGCAGGCAGTAAAAAGCAAGGCTACCATAATAAGGAATGGGGTGCAACAGGAAATACAATCACAAGATATCTGTATAGGAGACATTGTGCTACTGAATGCCGGTAAAATAATACCTGCTGATGTAAGAGTGTTGATGGCAAAGGACTTTTTTATTAACCAATCCTCCCTCACGGGCGAATCTTTTCCTGCTGAAAAGCAGCCAGCTGCAATCGAATCAGCCAGTAATGATTTGACATCTTGGAATAATATCGCCTTTCTTGGGTCGAGTGTAATTAGCGGAACTGCAAAAGCGGTAGTGGTGCAAACTGCCGCTGGCAGTGAGTTTGGGAAAATTGCACAAAAATTATCGGGCAGGGAGGAGGATACTGATTTTAGCCGAGGAATGCGTGAATTCGGTTACATCATTCTAAAAGTTACTATTGCACTAGTGTTATTTATCTTTTTCATTAATGCGCTAATGAAAAAAGATGTGCTAGAGTCATTCATGTTTGCAATAGCAATTGCAGTTGGGCTTACCCCTGAACTACTTCCCATGATTATGTCCCTTACCATGTCGAAAGGGTCGCTGCAAATGGCAAAAAAAGGAGTGATCGTTAAACACTTATCTGCTATTCCAAATTTTGGCAGTATGGAAGTATTATGTACGGACAAAACAGGTACACTAACAGAAGATAAAATTACATTGATAAAATGTGTGGATGCTAGCGGCTATGATTCTGAAAGTGTTTTTCAACTGGCTTATTTAAATAGTTTATTTCAAACAGGTATTAAAAATCCATTGGATGATGCAATTCTTGCACATAAGAAGCCGGAAATTTCCATTTGTCAAAAAATAGACGAAATTCCTTTCGACTTTTACCGAAAACGGATGAGTGTTGTAGTAAAACAATTGGATCAACTTACCCTCATTTGCAAAGGCGCCCCCGAAGAAATTTTGAAAGCATGTGTACAAGAAAAAGATTTTGTAGCAACTGCTGTCAAACAATATGAGGAACTAAGTACTCAGGGATATCGGGTATTGGCAATTGCCATTAAAAAAGTAAATGATGGAGAAAAATTTACCAAGCAAGATGAAATGGAACTATCTTTTGAAGGATTTGTAGCCTTTTTAGATCCTCCCAAAGAGGATGCAAATGAAGTAATTAGGGCCCTTGCCCTGATTGGGGTAGAAGTCAAAATCATTACAGGTGATAACCAACTGGTAACGCAAAAGATTTGCAAGGAAATCGGCTTGCCTATAAAGGGTGTCATGCAAGGCCATGAGATGGATACGGTTACAGATGATGCCCTAAAAAAAAGGGTATTAAACACCAGTATTTTTACACGGTTTTCGCCCGACCAAAAAAACAGGGTCATTGAAGCATTAAAAGCCAACCATATTGCGGTGGGATATATGGGGGATGGCATCAATGATGCTCCTTCCCTAAAAGCTGCAGATATTGGAATTTCCGTTAATAGCGCTACAGATGTTGCAAAGGAATCAGCAGATATCATTCTCACAGAAAAAAGTTTACTGGTCTTGAAGGAGGGGATATTAGAGGGGAGGAAAACTTTTGGCAATACAATGAAATATGTTCTAATGGGCCTAAGTTCCAATTTTGGCAACATGTTTTCTGTGGCGGCAGCTACCCTTTTTTTACCTTTTTTACCTATGTTGCCAGTACAAATCTTGATCAACAATTTTTTATATGACCTATCGCAAGTAACCATCCCATCGGACAATGTGGATGACAGTTATATTCAGCGCCCACAGCACTGGAATTTAAAAATGATCTACCGGTATATGTTCATTTTTGGCATTACCAGTTCAATATTCGACCTTTTTACTTTTTGGCTTTTATACACCTATTTTG
>JBIKOV010000185.1:0-6587 GCA_044357815.1 Ferruginibacter sp.
TCCATTGCTTGAACGCTCAATATCATAGGACTTAATATTATATTCATTGGTCACCTCCCACTCTATTGCAATATCACCATCCTTTACGGCTGCATTTATTTTATTGAAACTAACAGAAGGATTAAATAGTACCCTAAACCGATTACTAGCAGCGGACAAAGGGTTGGATGATATTTCAAAGTCAACCTTAGTAATTCCATCCATATTCAATGGGGTTAATTTTTTAAGGTACTGATCCTCTAAAAAACCGGCCAAATTATCACGTTGAATTTTACCTGCTACAAATTCAAACTGATATTTTCTTTGCCGGTTCCTTGAAAAATTTAAAAATATGGTATCCCAGCTGGCAAGTAAGGGTCTTCGATTGATGGCCAAAGAAGTAGTGCCATTTGCTAATCCAATTGTTTCATACACATTACTCAATTTGATGGCATCTTGCATATCTACTGCAGCGTTAAAATGATTATCAAACTGAATTAAATTACCATCTGCCAAGGAACTACTGCCATTATCATTTTGCAAATACAAATTGGTTCTAAAAAATAGGGGCTCAGCACCTTGTCTAAAAAGACCTTGGAGATTGCTAGACGATTTCGCCGACTCTGTAAACTTAATGGAGGCTGAGGCGGCACTAGCGGTAACAACAAAAACAGCCTGACTTGATTCAATGAGCTTGGCCTGTCCACCAAGTCTTGAAGGAGTTGCTGTATAATTGCCCGTGCTTTCAATATCAATGATTACATAACCTCCTTGATCATTTCCTAAATAGGGATCCCAAGCATAAAATCGATTGTTTAAATTGGTTCTTACCAATTTGCTAAAATCTACAGGAGAAGCATAGGGATTACCAATTAGAGTAAATGCACCTAAAGTAGATGTAGCTGCAAATTGCTGATCGCCCGTTTGTAAAATACCGCTACTTTTTAAAGTGGTGGTATTACAATAATTAACATTCAAATTATTGTTAGTTCTATCTCCTCTTACAAAAATAAAAAAACCCTTATTATCCGAATTGCCAGTAGCTGTTGACAAATTGGTGGTTAATGTATTGGTAATCGGGGAAAGCGCAGATCCAAATTTTAATGATGTATTATTAAGTGGACTGGGGTCCATGCCATTAGTAAGTAAATTCGCACTTGTTCCGGTAACATAGGTACCTATTCCTGATGAAAACACACCATTATTTTGCCAGGTACTAAATATAGACCCCGCACCAGAAAGTGGAGCAGTCACCAATCGCCATGCCCTTCGAGCAGGAAAATACCGCTCGACTGTTACTTTTCCTGAAAATTTATTACCAAAATTAACTCCTCCATTGGTGATATCAGCTACCCGAGCTGTGGCAGTAGCGTTGGATGCCAATACAAGATTATCTCCGGTATTGAGCGTTGCATTGTTTACATTTCCAAAAGCTAAATCGCCGGTGATATTGAGACTACCCAAGGTACTTGACAATGAAAGTTCGGTTTCATTACTGACTACTAGATTCTTAATACTGTTGTCTAAAAATAATTTTCCTGAAATATTTTGAGGTAAAGTTCCATTAAAGTCAAGTGTGCCTTTACTTACGTCCATACTGCCATTATTGGTAATTGAACCAGCAATTTTCATGGTAGCATTAACAACTGTTAGGGTAGCATCCGGATCAATAATAAGGTTATTAATTACCACCTCTGGTGATGAAGATAAAGTTGGCTGATAAACTTGATTGGGTATCAAAACATTTGAACAAATGGTAGATGGAAGATTTCCGTCTGACCAATTATTGGGATCATTCCAGTTGGTACTAATATTACCCATCCATACATTACTTAATTTTAATGAAAGAGGGTTTGAAGTTGCCGATCCGCAAGTTCCATTCACCAATACCCGATAAAAATTTGAACTAAAGCCAATGGGTGGTGTAGCTAAATTCAATGTAGAAGAATTTACTCCAGAATAAACACTTGAATTGACTAAATTAGAATAAGTACCTCCAATGCCGGTTGAACTACTTTGCCATTGATAAATCGGCAAAGTACCTGTTACAGTTATACTAAATGAAGAGTTGCTTCCAAAACATAAATTGGTGGAAACAGGTTGAATGTTAATTGCAATAGGAGTATTGACTGTAACAGTAATCGTATTACTAAACTTACTACATCCTCCTGAAATAACGATCCGCCGATAATAGGTAGTTTGCGAAACAGTGGGTGCATCATACACTATAGATGTAGCTCCTGCAATATTGGTAAAATTGACATTATCAATTGAAGATTGCCATTGATAGATTAAACCACTACCTCCTGTTGAAGCTGAAACTTGCGTAAATGCAACTGGATTTCCACTAGAGCAAAAGATTTGATTACCTGCAACCACTCCACCAGTGAGCGCCGATACTCCGGTTACAGTTAAAGTAATATTATTACTGATTCCAATACATGCATTATTAGTAATTAATGTTCTAAAAAGATAAACTCCAGCAACAGATTCATAAAAGGTGTACAGAGGATCTAGCACATACTGGGTGGAGCTACTAGTAGGCCCAGGAGCGTTTATCCATGTAACCCCATTATCAACACTTACTTGCCATTGTATTACCGAACTGCCCCTTGGATTACCTGAAAATATATCCATATCATTCTGTCCGCCGCCTCCTATGACTCCACAAACGTTTATATTCGCCGTATGATCATTTGCCCCCTGAGTAAACTCAACTACCGGATTGGGAGTAGTTGCCACAATAATTGAAGGAGTGGTACTTTTACAACCTGTAGATGCCTGAGTAAAAGTGAAATTGACAGTTCCTACTGATACTCCAGTTACCAATCCCGAACTATTAACCGTAGCGATAGCAGTTCCTCCACTTACCCAAGTTCCACCTGTAGTAGGTGATAAAGTGGTAGTGCTTCCAGTACAAATTGATGAGTTGCCTGAATTACTAACTATTGGCAATGCATTTACAGTAAGTGCAACCGCCGGAGAGGAAGTCACTGTTGTAGGTGCACAACTGCCAGTAACCAATACAGAAAAACTTGCACCGTTTTCTGTAAAAGCAGGGTTGGTGATTGTCAATGCCGAAGTAGTTACAGTACTGTATGGAGCTGTATTAGTAAGTGCCACACCATTTTTAAGCCATTGGTAGGTTAATCCTACACCAGTTGCCGTTACGCTGATAGTACGAGTTCCATTGCCGCTACAGACTGCTGCAGGGGCCACTGGTGAAATCGTAATAGCCGGGGGATTATTGACGGTAATGGTAGCTGCGCCATCTGTAAATCCGCTTGAACGAATACACCCATTATTATCTGTTACCGAAACCAATGTATAGTTACTAGTAACGGTTGGATTAGGTGAAACATCAAATGATCCACCACTCACCACCAAATTTTTTGAAATAGATCCAGGATTATAAACGATTTCAAATGGCCCTGTGCCACTATTGGTAGTTAGTGTAAGTTGACCTATACCACCACTACAAAAGGTATTTCCAATAAATGCTGAAACCTGTGGTAAAGCGTTTACATTTACAGTGGCAGTATTGAAGGTATTAATTAGATTTGAGCAATCTTCCGATGTAATTCCAGTCACTGTAATTGTTGAACTACCTGCAGTTGTTAAACCAGTTGCAGTAAAGTTACCAGTACCTGCAGTAGTGATAGTCATTGCAGCAGTTAAACCTATTGCTGCGGGAGTACTCCGGCTATAAGTAACTATATAACTACCCACAGGCAATCCTGTAGCTGAAGAAGAAAGCGTAATTAAAGTACTACCTGCTGAAATGCAAATGGGTGAAACTGCCGATACGCTAGACAAGCTATAAGTAGGGCAGGTCCAAGAAATAATTACTTTACCATTACCACCACTTCCCCCAGTTCTATCGGTATTTGAATTTGCACGGCCGCCTGCACCACCGCCGCCGTCGGTTGCATTTGTGCCATTTCTAGAAGTACTGGATCCATTTGCCCCAGCACCTCCCCCCACAACAGCGACTCCCCCAGTAAGCCCAACTGGGTTATTTCCATTGCTTCCAGTACCAGCACTACCTCCACCACCTCCTCCCGAAGCTCCACTTGCTCCACCGGTACCTCCCGCACCTCCATAATAACTAAATGGAGAAGTAGAACCAATGTTGCCAGAAGTCAAAGCAGGAGCACCTGCAGAACTTTGGCTATTTGAAGCAGCCCTTGCACCGCCAAGTCCCCCTTTAGCCAAGATTGCTAAATTACTATTAAACCAGGAATCACCCCCTAAAGCTCCTGTAGTAGTACTCCCTGTACCACCCGTTCCGACTGTTACTGTATAGGTATTTCCTGGAATTACAGTGTAATCAATATTCTTAACATAAGATCCGCCCGCTCCACCTCCTCCTGCACTTGGATTCCCCGTTGCTCCACCACCTGCTCCACCTCCACCCCAGGCTTCAACAGTAATAGCAGTAACTCCGGCAGGAACGGTAAAAGAACCAGAGGTTGAAAAGGTTTGGGGGGATTGACCAAAACTATTCTGCATACTTAATAAAGCATATCCAAGAAGCAATAGCGCCACCACTCGGAAATTTATTTGGAATACTTTTTCTATCATACTAATAATTTAAAAATTAGCTAACCAATGTTGAAATGAACCAAGATGATTTTTTGGAATCCAGATTTTGAAAAAGTAATTCGAAGGGAATTGAAAATAGAGATGGTATTGACAAAAGAAATAGACTTCAGATAGAAATTATTAAAATAATGGAGCAGTTTTCAACTGTTAGGGGATTTCAGGTAAACAACACTAATATATATAATAATATTTATATTTAAAACAAAACCCTTTACCTATTTCTAATTATCACAAATATTGATAACCACTCCGAATAAACATAAACTTTCAAACCTTTACCTACTTATTGTTATTGGAGGGACGAAAGTCGCAAAACTGCCCAATTGTTTTACTATTCATACGTATATTTGAGCTGTGATTTTAAATGGAAAAACACTTTAATTATTTCTATGAACGACTTTATTACTATTCAAGATTCAGCAGGTGCTACCCACATCATATTTACGAGGTATATTACCAACCTCACTATTCAAAATGGAACAGCCAAAATTCATATCAACAGCGGAGGATCTACCATGACCGTACATACCAAATATGCTATCAAGGAATTAATGGATATCATTTTAAATCAACCCGAATAACATAAGCACGCTTACAACAGCCTATAAGGATAAGATAACTACAAAGCCTACTTGTAGAATATTTCCAACACTAAAAAAAATGCTTTTTTGAAAAATTTATTATTCCTTCCTCTTTGTTTACTTAGTCTATATACATTAGCTCAGAAAAAAAATAGCTCTTATCAATTACACATTAATAAAGCCTCCTCCCCCATTCAGATAGACGGTGAAATAAATGAATCAGCCTGGAAAAATACTGACTCAGCCGATAATTTCTTTATGGTATTGCCTATGGACACAAGTAGAGCAACAGTAAAGACTACGGTAAGGATGGCCTATGATGCTAAAAAGATTTACATCCTCGCAATATGCTACCTCAAAAATCCGGGACCCTATATGGTAGAGTCGCTGAGAAGAGATTTTAATTTTTCTAAAAATGATAATTTTATATTTTTCATTGATCCCTTTGATGACCGGACCAATGGATTCACATTTGGCGCAAATGCAGCAGGTGCACAATGGGATGGAAGCGAGTATAATGGATCTTCAGTAGATCTCAGTTGGGACAACAAGTGGGTTTCGAAAGTAAAAACCTATCCCGATAAATGGATATTTGAAGCCGCCATTCCCTTTACATCCTTGAGGTATAAAAAAGGGATTACCCAATGGGGAATCAATTTTAGCAGAATGGATATCAAAGTTGCTGAAAAATCAAGTTGGACACCTATTCCAAGGCAATTCCCCACCGCTTCACTTGCTTATACTGGTACCTTAGTTTGGGATGAAGCACCACCGGAAGCAGGTGCCAACATTTCTGTAATCCCCTATTTATTGTCTGGCCTTTCAAAAGATTATGATCATTCAACTCCTTCCAACTATCGAAAAGATTTTGGAGCTGATGCAAAGGTTGCCCTAACCTCCTCCATAAATTTGGATATGACGGTAAACCCAGACTTTTCGCAGGTGGAAGTAGATAAGCAAGTAACCAACCTAGACAGATATGAATTGTTTTTTCCTGAAAAAAGACAATTTTTTTTAGAGAATGCTGACCTTTTTGCAAATTTTGGATATGCCAATATTCGCCCTTTTTTCTCACGCCGTATTGGCCTAGGGGTTCCTATCAGCTACGGCGCCAGACTAAGTGGAAGCCTTGATAAAAACTGGCGCATGGGGATCATGGATATGAAAACAAAAGCTGACCCAGAAAAAGGGCTGCCTGAACAAAATTTCACGGTTGTAGCACTCCAGCGACGTTTATTTTCCCGCTCCAATATCCGACTGATGTTTGTAAATAAACAATCACTGCAATACGGAGCAAATAAAGACAGTTCACAACAACGCTATTCCCAATACAACCGAAATCTTGGTTTAGAATACAATCTTGCATCGCCTAATAATTCATTTTCAGGAAAAGCCATGGTGGTAAAATCTTTTAGTCCTGGT
>JBIKOV010000242.1:0-4996 GCA_044357815.1 Ferruginibacter sp.
TAGCTGTATTATCAAAACCAGTTGTATTACTCGATAACGCAGAATATCCTACAGCAGTATTAAGCGCACCAGTTGTAGTGACCGTTAGCGCACTATTACCTACTGCAATATTAAACCCTGATGTTGTTATATTTCTCAAAGTAGAAACCCCTATGGCAACATTATCACTTGCCCCAAGTCCAGATCCTAATGCATCAAAGCCTACTGCGGTATTACGATTCCCGTTAGCAGTTCCAGACGGTTGACGAAGTGCATTTGTACCCACAGCCGTATTTTCGTTTCCCCCAGTTCCACTTGCTAGTGTAAAATTCCCTAAAGCAGTATTATTGTTTCCGGGAGTACTCCAAACAAAAGTTCCAGCACCTAGCATGGTATTTTGTGTACCACTACTTGGAGCTCCAACCCTTATTGCAGTAGTTCCATCTGTTCCCCAATTAACAGATATGTTATCCTTAAATTTTTTTTCTCCAGCAATATTTTCATTAGAAGTCAAATCCACAAAGTTTCTAGTAGATGAACCCGTTCCGCCATTAGAAAGACCAACAATCCCTGTTACATTAGCAGCAGTACCTGTAGTATTTTGATTTAAATTCGGAAAATCGGCTGGTATTGCAATACTTGGTACACCGGTTGATGTAGTATTTTTTAATATCCCCGTTGCTAAACCACTCATCAAAGTGCCGTTGATCTTTACCACTGTTAAAGCTGTTGATCCTGTTGCATCCCCGGTATGAGTTGCATTGGTTACTAATCCCGAATACAAACTATTAGCTGAATTGTCGCCAGTATTTGTACCCGAAGTATTACCTATAACAGTTTGCTGCGCATCAGTAACATAATTTTTGTTGGTGGATGCTGCTATATCGGCGGTGGTTGCGGCTGAACCAGAAGTAACTAAGCCCTTTGTATCGTAGGTGATTTTAGTATTGGTTGCGCCTGTTATTGCTAAATTGGAAGCCACTCCACCTAAACTTGAAAGTGTTGGCAATGTCTGATCTCCAGTATTTGTGCCCGACAAGTTTAATAATGTTTTAGCTTGAGCTACCGTTAAATCTTCGGGAACTCCCGTTGCTGCGGTAGTTCGCCCCTTAAAGGTTGCCGTTGCTACATTGGCTAAATTTGCATTGGTTACTACTCCCGTTGCTATTGTAGTCGCATTTCCAACAGAGGTAACATTGCCCGTTAAATTTGCATTGGTAGTAACCGTTGCAGCATTGCCATTGGGTGCTAAATAATCTGTACCTGCAATAGCAGCAGTAAAAGCACCTGTTCCATTACCTTTTACTATTCCAGTTAAAGTTAGAGCACCCGTTCCTCCACTTGCAACAGGCAAAGTGGATACAACTGCTAAAGTGCCTGCTGATCCCGTTGTTGTAACGATACCATTACTAGTTAAGTTGGAAAGTTTTGCAATATTTTGGGAAGTATTTACAGTTATTGTGCTACTTGTATTTGTTAAGCCTGTTCCAAATGTTACTGCGGTTTGTTTGTTATTAAATATTGTAAAATTAGCTGCACTCAAATATCCATCAGCTGAAGTTGTAGCAGCCGGCATGCTAAAGAGTCCAGCACTATAACTTAATGGACTCGAAGCGCTTATTGCAGCTCTTGCTCTTGCATCAGTGTAATAAAGATTGGTTCCTTCTGAAATATTAGTTGTTGTTAATAATATATTTGGACCAGTAAAAGTATTCACACTTGTAACAGAAGGAGTTGCTGCTAATTCTTTCCAGTTAGCTAAAGTAGTAGGAGGCAGTGCACCCAATACATAATTTTTAGCTACATCTGTTCTTATAGCAATGCTACCTACCGTTACTGACAAGGCCAACATAAGCGCTTCAGTTGCTACCACAGTCGCACTCGACAAAGTAATAGCTGGAAGTTGGCTTGAAGGGATTTTGCCATCGGAACCCAAAGAAGCTACTCCATCAATAGCTCCTTTTAGAGAAGTACCCATTTTATTATTAAAGGTAGTAAAATCAGTACGGCTTAAATATCCATCTACACTGGTTGTTGCTGCAGGGAGGAGCGATTGCACATTTGTTCCAATTACCAATCCTAAATTTGCTCTTGCATCGGCAACATTAGTAGCTCCAGTTCCACCACTAGCTACAGCTACAGTTCCAGTCACATTAGCAGCATTGCCTCCAATATCACCTGTAACTTTAGATCCGCTAAAACTTGAAAGCTTACTTTCTGTGATAGCACCATCGGCAATTTTTGAAGTAGTCACATTAGCATCCGCAATCTTTGAAGTAGTAACATTAGCATCCGCAATCTTTGAAGTAGTCACATTAGCATCCGCAATCTTTGAAGTAGTAATTGCTCCTGCAGCGATCACTGGTAATTCTGCTGTGCCCGAAAGATCTCCAGCTAACAGTACCATACCTTTTACCAAAGTGGTAGCACTAGGTGTTGCCGCATCCACATAGGTCTTAACCGCATTTTGTGTGGGATAATACACATCACTTGTCCCTAATGATGTGTTAGTTGATTTATTCAATTGATTTTCCTTCGTATTAATCCTATTTGAAAGAGATGCCGTATCTACTATATTTAATTTTAAATTCTCTGAGGCAGTTGCACGAGTAATCTCAGAAGACAAAGCTGTAGTAGAAGCATTTATCCTATTTGATAGAGAACTGGTATCACTAGCCTTTCGACCATTGAGCATAAAAGCAGTATCTGCAATACTTAATTTTAAATTTTCTGCAGCGATAGCACGGGTGGTTTCCGAATTTAGATTCGTGTTTGAGACATTAATTCTGTTAGACAATGAAACCGTATCTAGCGCAAAACGTTTACTTAACATGGCGGCAGTATCAGCAATATTTAATTTGCCATCCAACCCAGCAGCATTAGCTGAATATAATGCATAAGGAACCGCCCCAAAATTAGTCGTTCCCATATCAGTCCACTCTTTCGTGTAATCCCAACCGTTGCTAGATGCCACTGGTGTAATGGCTATTTTTAAATTTAAATAAAAAGGGCCCTTCGACCAATCGATAGTCATTATGCCACTTGTAGTACCCCCCACTTTCTTTCCATTACCAATACTGATACTAAATACACCAGAACCGTCAGTAGTTGATTCATACTCCTCTATTAATAGTTTTGTTCCAGTAGCGGTGGTTTGAATAATACTAGATTGTACATATATTTTTCTATTCATAGCTGGATTAGAAAAATTATCTCTGGCTACAGCTTGAAAAAAAATACCCGTGTTAGTCTGCGCCATTACTTGCGCAGTGATAATCAGTAACACCAATAAAACAACTGGGGCTTTTAACTTAGTACAAATGTAACTTCTCATAAATCTTTGAATTAATAATTTATTTTTTATCGAGCTTTAATAAATTTCAAAATTTCTTTATAGTTGTTTGACTCAACTTGAAAGATAAATGTACCGGAATGCAAACCTCTTAGATCCAACATTTTTCCCTGATACATTTCATACCCGGTGGTTTTTTCACCTGCGATTTTCAATCCTTCCGAAGTCCATATACTCCAATTAAAAACTTCATCCACTGGAGGTAATTTTGCTAGTTTAAATTGGGCTTTCGTAACAACAGGATTAGGATACATCCTTACACCTAGCGAATTCATCCTCACATTTCCTATACAATAATTGGTAAATTTCCCCTTACCTCTTTCAGCTATTAATATAGCAGCACCATTTTGAATATTAAAGCAAATAGCGTTACTAGTATAATTTACTGCCATGCTATTATTCGACATATTGGGTATACTACCAACACTACTCATAATAAAGGCCCCAGGTACAGTTTGGGAATGTACGCTTCGAAAGGCAGTTAATAGTAACAATAAAGTGGTTACATAAAAAAGGATATTTCTACTAACTTTCATATTACTTAATACTATAAAAAAGTGTTATTTTACTCGTTTGACCAGATGGGGTATATGACAACACCATCTTTTTTTCTCCTATTGTCTCAATCGTATGTGTGTAGGTAATCGTATTTTTATTTACCGTTTTAGCAATTACATTTATTTGTAATTTGCCATTGAGTTCTTTAATGCTGTATGTGCCTACTAACCCATCGGAGTCCTCAGTAGTTTTGTCTTTTAAAAATTTAATATAATAAGCATTGGAACTAATATAAGTATTGGTAACACTATCATTTTGTTCATAGTTTAAATACCAAATTTTATCAGACAGCATTTCTAAAGTCAAATCAGTTTTAGAAGTGGTCGTTTCTTTTTTGCAACTAAAAAACAATACCAACAAGGATGCTAAAGAGATGAAAGAAAAAATCTTAAGGCTTTTCATAATAAATATTTTTAGAATAAATCTTTTGCTTTTATAGAGATTCCTACTTCAAATCGACTCAACCTTACTAGAATGTCAGGATTAAATATTTCTTGTCCTAATTTGTAATGAGTAAATAAAACATAATAACCATTGTTGTCAAACTCAGCGCCAAGATCTCCATTTACAAAGGCGCTTATACCAACATTATTTACCAAACTATGACTACTGAAATTCGAAATACGATAGTCAAAACTTGGACCTAATACCAGATAAAGCTTGTGTTTATTACCATTCGCTAACATTGGTTTATAATGTGCAGCAATGCTAACGGTAGTTATTTGATTATCGGCTTTATAATGAGTAAAATTGCCAACAAATGGGGCTGCTGAATATTTATTTAAATAATAATTACCAGTAATAATCCTGTTAAGTGATAGAATAATACCTAAATGCCGATTTTTCTTTGTTGTTCTATCTATGCTGAATCCACCGGTATATCCTGATTTATATGAATTGCTATTTACTTCATCATAAATATAATTGAAGGATCCGTCAATAGATTTGTCATCAATTTGCTGATTGGACAAACTCATTGAACCAAACAAAGACAATTCTGTTTTACCTCGCTGATCTATTTTTGTCACCGGTTTTACCAGAACTGGAGTAACTAAAGGAGCAATATCCTTTTTTTTGGGAACATTCGTTTGACTATAAACGGCTGTT
>JBIKOV010000186.1:0-6526 GCA_044357815.1 Ferruginibacter sp.
TGCTAGATCATCGTCGGTAAGAATCAGTGAAGCAGCAGTTTTAGCAACTTCGCTTCCCCGATCGCCCATCGCAATTCCAATATGTGCTGCTTTTAGCGCTGGTCCATCATTCACTCCATCACCGGTCATGGCTACTATTTCTCCATTTTCTTTGAGCGCATCTATTACTTTTAGTTTTGCCTCCGGAAACATGCGCGCATAAATATTTACCTGATTTACCTTTTTCTGCAAAGATTGCTTGCTAAGTGCTAAAATATCTTGACCGGTAAGCACTTCATTGTTATGAGCTAGTTTTACCTGTCGGGCAATCGCTAAAGCTGTTTCGGCATAATCTCCGGTAATCATTTTTACTGTTATCCCAGCATCCCTAAATGTTTGAATGGTTTGTGCAATATTTTCTTTTGGAGGATCTTGAAATGCAACCAATCCTAAAAATTCAAAAACAAATTCATGCTGTGATGGGGGCCAACTTGGCTGATCCCACAAGCCTTTACCCACCCCCAGCACCCGATATCCTAATTTCGCATAAGAAAGAGATTGATTTTCTATTGTTAAAATAGTAGCAGCTGATAAATTGCTTTGACGTAAAATCGCCTCCGGTGCACCTTTTGCCGCAATAACCGTACGCCCATTTTTATCCTTAAAAATATGCGTCATCATAGGTGGCTTTCCACCAATGGGATATTCATGCACCTGGTTAAATTGTTTTCTCATGTCCTCTTTAGAAGTCATTTTATACAAGTTATGAATAGCCTGTTCCATGGGGTCAAAGGGAGTGGTTTCGCTACTCCACATCGCATATTCAATTAATTCGCTTGGTAGTATCGCATTTTGCTGCACTTCAACCGAAACCTCCATTACCGCATCATATAAGAAGGCGATACTCATTTTATTTTGCGTCAACGTACCTGTTTTGTCAACGCAGATTACAGTCGCAGATCCCAAGGTTTCTACATATTGTGGTTGTTTAACAATGATGTGATTGCGAAGCAATCGAAATGCGCCCAATGCCTGAAAAGTGCTGAATGCTACAGGGATTTCTTCAGGTAATATACTCATCGCCATGGTGAGTCCTTGTAAGAAAGATTGAACCAGGTTACCAGATTGATAGTAATTAAAACCTACCACCAATAAAAATGCGATAGCGCCAATCCAGACCATATTTCGAACAAAGGAGCGGATCTGATTTTGAAGCGGTGTTTTTACAATGGTAATTTCTTTCATCGACCATCCGATCTTTCCAAACATAGTATTCAAACCTACTGCCGATACCTGTATGGTAGCACTTCCACTGGTAACCAGGGTGCCCTTATACACAAGGGTATGATTGTCGGATGTTTTGTTTACAGCAAAAGACTCTCCTGTTAGAATGGATTCATTGAGTGAAAAATCGTTTGCAGTTAATATAAATCCATCTGCAGCGACTACTTCACCTTCTTCGAGCAACAGCAAATCATCGACTACGATTTGTTCAGTGGCGATTGATAATGCCACACCATTGCGGACCACTTTTGCATTGGGTGCAGAAAGTTTTTTTAATGCCAACACTGCATTTTTACTTCTATATTCCTGAAATAGAGAGATGCCAGCCACAATAAATATGGCCACCAACATAATAGTTCCTTCTTTGAACTGGCCAACAGCAAAATAAATAATGCATGCAGATAGCAGCAAAATAAACATGGGCTCTAATACTACTTCTTTCAATACATTCAGCAGCACCCGATCTTCGTGCATTTCCAAGGTATTACTGCCAAATGTTTTTCTGGAAACAAGCACCTCATCTTGCGTTAACCCATGCTTAGCATTTTTTTTATCCATAATTTTTACTTTAAAATGATACAATCACTTAAAAGAATAGTAGGATATGGAATTGGTTTGTTCTTTATTGTAATAAAAAAACTAGGATAGAATAGAGGATGCTGAAAGGTATAAAAAATCTATTACAAATTTAGATCAATGAATGATTTTTCCGTCTTCCATTTCGATAATCCGGTGCGTTCTTTCAGCAAAATATTGGTCGTGGGTAACAATCAGTAGTGTCTGGTTGTATTCATCGGAGAGCTTTTTGAAAATATCATATACCAGTTCACTGTTTTTTTTATCTAAGTTACCGGTGGGCTCATCCCCCATAATAATGTAGGGATCATTAATTAGGGCCCTAGCGATGGCTATACGCTGTTTTTCGCCACCTGATACCTGGTGGGCCTTTTTTAATGCAAGGTGCCCAATACCCAGCATGGTCAATTTTTCCATCGCCCGGTGTTCTACTTCCTTTTCTTCATATTTATTTAGTTTTAATCCAGGTAGCATTACATTTTTTATCACACTGAATTCATTCAAGAGGTAGTGAAACTGAAAAACGAAACCAATTTTTTCATTTCTTATTTTGGCTAGTTGGGCTTCTTTTTTAGAGGAGACTGGTTCATTATCTATCAATAACTCACCTTCGAAATCAGAGTCCATCGTTGATAAAATATATAAAAGGGTAGACTTTCCGCAACCCGATTTTCCAGTAAGTGAAACAAAGTCACCCTTATTGATAGAGAAACTAACATCCGTAAGCACTCGAAAAGTGACCGGATCATAAAAATCTTTATTAATATTTCGGGCTTCTAAAATAATGTTACTCATACTATTTACCTCTAATGATGATAACGGGATCAATTTTACTTGCTTTTTGGGCAGGAAACCAGCCAGAAAGATAAGTGGTAATCAATGAGAAGGTGGATCCTATCAAATAAAATACTGGGTTATAATTAATCGGATAAGTTTTGATGGTTGGTAAGGCTGCTGTGTTAAAGGAGATTTGATCTATAATTGCAGATAAAATATATCCGAAAAACAAGCCAAATAATCCACCAAAAAAGCCAATACTTAAAGCAATTACTAAAAAAATAAGTTTCACATCCCTTCCCGAAAAACCGGTAGCTTTCAAAATTGCGATAGAATCCATTTTCTCATAAATCATCATGTTTAAAATATTGTATATCCCAAAACCAGCAACGATTAATAGTGTAATACCCACAGAATAGGATATCAGTGTTCTTACAAAACTTCCGGTTTCAAACTGTGAGTTGGCCGTTTGGATATCTTCAGCATCTAACTGAAATAGTCCAGCATATTCTTTTGCCAATATTGGAGCAGTATTGATATCTTTTAGCTTGATCTGTATATCTGTTATATAGTTACTTGGTTTTCCCAGTAATTTTTGGGCGGTTAAAATGGAGGCATAACTCTGGGTTTTATCAAATTCCAGCAAACCGGATTGCATATAACCGACCACTTTTAATGGAAAGCGTTCACCCATTGCAGTAGTAACCTGGATGACATCCCCCACATTGGTCAACAATTTTTCTGCAAGTCCCTTACCCAATATAATGCTATTAGGAACCCTACTGATATCCATTGCCGATCCAGCAATAATATAATCATTGAAATGAAATAGATTGCTTTCAGATACTACATCAATACCATTCACAACTCCAGTAATAGAAATCGAAACATCGATAAAAAAAACCTGTGCCGTTATTTTTGGGGCAAATCCAAGTACCCGCTCATCTTTGCCCAAGGTTTGCATAATATTGGCACTGTTGTATATTTCAGAACGACTATTGCTTGATTTAATCGACTTTATAAAATTGTATGAATGCTTGTAAGCAGCGGTATTATTGATAGGCTGATGGATATTAGGTTTAATTTCGTTGTATAGTCGGATATGTGGAGTTCTGTTTAGTATTAATCCATCTAGCAGGTCATTGAGTCCTGTCATGAAACTCAGTAAGGCAATGAACATGGTAATGCCAAACGTAACACCAACAGCTGCTACAAGGGTTTGTTTCCACCTTGCCAGTAACATAGAAGTTGCAATAGCGCCTATTAATTTATAATTCATCTCCCGGTTTTAATAGGATATCCGTAACACTTAATCCACTGATGATTTCCACTTTTTGATAATCCTTCAGTCCGGTGGTAACTTTTCTTTTTTCATTGCCTTGGATAAGTACATAATCGCCTGGCAGTAAATAATTTCTCGGAATTAGCAATGCTTTATCTTTTTGAAGTATCACAATATTAGCTTCGCAAGTTAGGTTGGGATACAATGCTGGAGGTTGTTTTACAAAAACAGCATCCACCGTAAATGATTTGGTTCGCTCATTCATCATGGGGATGATTTTATCAACTATGGCTTCAAATACAGTATCCTTATAGCTGTCCATGCTGACAACTATTTTTTGGCCCAATTTTACACGGGTGATATCATATTCATCTACCTGCAATTCTATCGTAAAGATATCCGTAGAACCAATGAGTGCTACTGGACTTTGGGTAGTAACCATTTCACCCTTTTTCTTAAAAATGTTATAAACGCTACCTGCAGTTTCACTTTTGATATTGAAATCACCTGCCATAGAAGAGGAGAGTTGTAAGCTTTTTTCGGATTGCTTTTGCTGAAAAACAATTTGTTTTTTCAGTTCAATATATCGAAGTTTAGCAGCTTGGTGACTATTGACAGAATTTGAATAGGCTAGTTCCCGCTGTTCTAAATCATTGTGGGTGCCAATTTGCTGCGACCAAAGATTTTTTTGCCTAGCTAAAAGAGAGGCATCCTGTTGCATTTTGGTTTCTGTTAGGTCGATGTTGATTGAAAGCTGATCTAATTTTTCTGTATTTACGTTTACCGTAGAATAGTCTGCAGCAATTTTTGCAAGTTCTGTATTAAAAACGGCGGTTTTATTAGTTAGGCGAATAATAGGATCCCCTTTTTTTACCAGATCTCCTTCTCCAATCAATACTTCTGCAATCAATCCATTAACACTTGAATAAACTTGATACTGACTTTTGCTCTTTATTACGCCTGAAGCATAAACCGACTCCGTGATTTTTTCTTGAACAGCCTGGATGGTTTCCTGCTTAATTTTACAGGAGCCAATCAAAATAAAAATGAGCCCCAGAAGAGCTGCCAACTTTACCATAGTAAATTATATTAAAATTTAAAGCTAGTTAAATTAGGCCGAAATTGTATTTAAATATTATTGAATAAAGCGGAATAGGATAATCATAGGTATATATTAAAAATTATAATCAAATATAAGCAAAAGTATATTAATTTCAATTTCAATTTAACATCATAAGTAGTAGTTACTCACTTAATAATTAATACACTATTTTCAGCTTCTGAAGGATAGATCCTTTTCATTGACGTTCGTTTTGCTATCTTTGATATTCTATCAGCCAGGCTATCGTTCTCCTGTAAAAGGGAGGAAGGAAAGTCCGGACAGCAAAGGGCAACACACCGGTTAATTGCCGGGGCTCGTTTTAAAGCGGGAACAGACAGTGCCACAGAAAATAACCGTCCAGCTTTTACTAGCTAGATAAGGGTGAAAACGTGAGGTAAGCGCTCACGATTTGTATGGGTAACTTTACAAATGGGTAAACCTTGTGTGCTGTAATGCCATGTACACTAACGTCAGAGAGCGGCTCGTTCAATGTTTTGGTTTACGCCGAAGCAACGTTGGAGGGTAGGCAGCAAGATCACAACAGCAATGTTGTGGCAAGATAAATGATGGCCATTCCGGTTTTACCGGAACCACAGAATCCGGCTTATCGGCTGATAGATTTTTATTTTTTGGGGCGGTGACTCACCGCCCAATGTGCTAGGAGCTTATTTCATTTTTCCATTTTCCACGTTTTAAAAATATAAAAGAGACCAAAAATATGCAGGTCCAATAAACAATTTCATTCGTCCAGGCTATTTCCAAAGATATATAATTGACCTTCATGAATACCCAAGTGTAGCACATGTAAAAAAAGATGGCAATAATTTCAATTATCAAGTTCATGGTAGTTTTACCAGTTCCGGTAACGCCATTAAGCCAAATATTTGAAATACTCATCACAATTAACCCGGTTGAAACTACCCTTAATACAGGAATACCATTGGTAATAAATTGACTGCCCTGACCAAATAATGCAAAGAACTGCTCAGGGAAAATATTGATGATCAAGCACATCATTGAGCAACACCCAAGGCTAAGCAACATAATGCGGTTGATGACCACCAATACCAAATCTTTTCGTTGCTGACCCATTAAATTGCTAACCATCGTATTACAAGTGGCTGCAAAAGCCCATACGAATACTCCCACCAAGCCAAATACATTTCGCATCGTATTGCTAATTGCTTTGGCTTCAATTCCCTTGTCTTCAATTAAAATAAAAAATACCAACCAGGTTCCAACGCTAATTACAAACTGAAGGGTGAGGGGAAGCGCTACCCTTATGATTTCCTTGGATTTTATTTTATCGTAGATAAAATCTTTAAAAAGTGAATATTCCTTACGGAGACCAGATCTAAATAACACCATTAATACAACCACACAACCAGTTGCTTCAGCTATTACAGAAGCAAGTGCCGCTCCATTGAAACCCATTGTTGGAAATCCTAGGTGACCAAAAATTAGCAAGTAGTCAAGTAAAATATTAAGTAGGGCCTCCGCTAAAAATCCAATCATCAGGTACCTAC
>JBIKOV010000187.1:0-6457 GCA_044357815.1 Ferruginibacter sp.
GGCATATCCAGTGTTGGCGAATGGAATTGTAGGAAAGGGGAAAATCTTTTTTGATGCTACACCAATGGTAAAACAAGGTTTAAAAGGCTTACCTGATGGACTAAAAATTGACAAAAAAGGAAATATTTTCACTACAGGACCAGGTGGAATACTAGTCATTTCACCTTTGGGAAAATTTTTAGGTAAAATCGAAACTGGCGAAGCTACCGCCAATTGTGCCTTTGGTAACGACGGCTCAGTGCTATATATTACTGCAGATATGTATTTACTGAGCATTCAAACAAAAACCATCGGTGTTGGCTTTTGATTAAGTTCTAAACTGAAGCTATTAAAAATTGAATACTAGTTTCACACAAACTGTTGTTTTGTTTAACCAAATAGCCATTTGAAAGCTAAAATTTGCTCAATTTCTTAAATGCTAGCTTTTAAATGCACTGATCACTTGTCATTTTGTGAAAAAATTGGCCTAAAATTGGAAAGTTAATCCAATAATTAATATAATTTTTGCGTTAATTTTACCGGATGCTAAAAATCCAGCAAATCATTATGAATAAAAAGTTTTTTCCAATATTCCTTGTACTTACAGGAACCATTCTTTTTTTGGCTTTTCAAACCCAGGGAAAATCAGATGATAACCCAAAATCTAAGAATGAAAAGATTTTACAGAACGTGGGTATGCTGTTAGAGGAGGGCCATTTAAGTCCGAGAAAAATCGATGATGATTTCTCCAAATTAGTAATGAAGCGGTTTATTGCTGATTTGGATGATGATAAAACCATTTTTCTTAAAATAGACTTGGATAGTTTCAAACGTTTTGAATCAAAAATTGATGATGAAATTCATGGCGAAAAGCTGGAATCTTTTTATTTGATCAGCCAATCTTACACCCGAAGATTGTTACAAGCCTCGGAGTATTTTAAAATTATTTTATCTAAGCCTTTTGATTTTACTAAAGATGAAAATATTGTTTTAGATGGCGATAAAGTAAACTTTCCAACCACTGAGGCAGATAAAGTTGAAGTTTGGAGAAAGCGTTTGAAATACTTAGTTCTTTCAAGATATGCTGATATGATTGAAGAAAGGGAAAAGAATAAACTCAAATCAGCTACCCCAGATACTACGACTAATAAAAAGGGAATTCCGAAAGAGAAATTTGTTTATAAGGCTGATAGTACCCTTGAGCGAGAATCAAGGGGCCAGATTCGCAGGCAGATAGAGCGATATTTCACCACTTTAAAAAATCACAATACTGCCGATGAATTATTTAGTTCATTTATTAATTCCATTACCGGTTCTATGGATCCACACAGCAATTATTTTGCTCCAATCGACAGTCGCGGTTTTAATGAGATGATGAGTGGTAAATTTTATGGTATTGGTGCGCAGTTGAGAGAAGACCAGAGCAAAATAAAAATTGCTAGTTTGATAACAGGTGGACCGGCCTGGAAAAGTGGGGAATTAGGTGTGGATGATGAAATTTTAAAAATAGGTCAAGGTGCTACAGAAGCGGTAGATGTAACCGGTTTCGGAGTTACGGATGCGGTAAAGTTAATCAGGGGTGCCGAAAAGGGAACTGAAGTTAGGTTAACGATTCGCAAGCCGGACGGAAGCAGTAAAATTGTGTCATTGAATAGGGATGAAATAAAATTAGATGACACATTTGCTAAAAGTGCGATTATAAAGGGCGAACATAAAATTGGCTATATCTATTTACCCGAGTTTTATATGGATTTCGAAGATCCAAAGGGTGCAAGATGCTCGGATGATGTTGCTAAAGAAGTCATCAAGTTAAAGGCTGAAAATGTTGAAGGAATTGTGCTTGACTTACGTGGTAATGGGGGAGGATCGCTTCCTGAAGTTGTAAAAATGGCGGGCCTTTTCATTGAAGACGGACCCATTTGTCAAGTAAAGGGTAGGGATGAAAAGCAACCTTTTCAATGGAAAGATAGGGATAAAACTATTTTATATGATGGACCATTAACAGTGATGGTTGACGAGTTTAGTGCTTCTGCTTCCGAGATTTTTGCAGCAGCCATACAAGACTATAAAAGGGGCATTATTGTGGGTAGTACTTCTACTTATGGCAAAGGAACTGTTCAACGAACCATTCCATTAAATCCGGAAAGTGAAAATGCGCTATTTAATAAAAAGACAGAAGATCTTGGGACTGTTAAATTAACACTGCAAAAATTTTACCGTATCAATGGTGGCGCCACCCAATTAAGAGGGGTTGTACCCGATGTAATTATTCCAGATAGAATGGAACTGGCTAAAGCTCGTGAGAAAGATAATGTGTCTGCTTTAGCTTGGGATGAAATTACCAAATCTGATTACAAACTTTGGACCAGCAACTACAGCACTGATTTAGTGGCAGCCAGTGCCAACGAACAGGTGAAAAACAATATGGCTTTCAAAAAAATGAGAAACAAGATTGATTCTATTGATAAGGAAAGTGACCGGGCTTATTCTTTAAACATTATTAAATATCAAGCTGCACAAAAGCTGTTGAAAGTTAGGTACAAACAACTCGAAGACCTATTGAAACTTCCTGTACAGCTAAATGTTAAAAATGTTGAACAGGATTTTGACAAGTTGACTGCTGATAAAAATAAGACTGAAAAAAATGACAGGTTTTTGAATACTTTAAAAGGCGATATTTATATTGATGAAGCGGTAAAGATTACTAATAAAATGATTACTCAAAGTAATGTTGCCCTTCATGGTAAACCTGCTAGTGTCAAGAATTAAGTCTATTTGTTGAAAATTGAAATTTAATTATTGATTTGGAACAAAAAAAATCTCGGTTACCATAGGTAGCTGAGATTTTTTTTGCCACCTTTAAAGAACAACTATTAACGTAGCTTACAAATATCGTTCTTCCATAATTTTTTGGTGGTGCCTAAAGTGGCCAATAATTATAAAACCCAATTCTGCTACCGAAAGCGTATTGTTACCGGCTTTACCTTTTGTATCTAGCATTGCTGAAGTAAAGCTGTCGAATAGAAATAGGGTAGATTTTCTAACTGCAACAAATTCTGCTGTTAAATTTTCCCAACTTCTGTTGTTGGCATTGGATTGAAAAGCGTAATCGTTTTCATCAAATCCCGGAAGGATGGCTGTTTCTTTTCTCGCAATGCATACAGCCCGATAGGAGAAAATTCTTTCCGAATCAATAAGGTGTTGCAGTATTTCTCGTAGGGTCCATTTAGCGGTTGAATAGCAATACATTGATTTATCTTCGGAGATACTAGGTAGCAGTAATTTAATCTCCTTTGATTGTTGGATAAACGCAGTATCAAGTTGCTTTTCTTTTACCTGGTCAATATACTGCTGAAAATACCCCGGCTGGTTGGTTGAAGATAAGCTGCTTGACATGGTATTGATTAAAAAAACTATTATTGTTTTTTTGATTTTTTAATAGCTGGTTTAGGTAAAATTTCTTTTTTACTATTTCTCTCTCCTTTTAATGTACTAGCCAATTGTATGGCGGAATAGGCATTCAGCAAACCACCGGATTTCGATAAGTCGCTAAATGGAATTAATTCGTCTGTTCCTGGGAGCGTTACATTTTGAGTAATTTGTTTTCCAGAATTTTCAATTGCAAATTTGACTTGTTGTGCTGAAAGGTTAGGGTAATAACTGAGAATCAGTGCAGCGGTACCGGCTACAACTGGGCAGGCCATGCTTGTACCGGATGCATTGCCATATTTATTACCACCTGGCAGGGTAGAATATATTTGCACACCGGGCGCAAAGATGTCCACCTCTTTTTTTCCATAATTGCTAAAGCTGGCCGCAATCCCTCCATTGGAAGTATCTCCACTTGCCCCTACTGTAATCCAGTTGGTTGCTTTTGTTTTTGAATTTTTATAAATTGGAGAGGGGAAATTGTCAGTAGAGTCAATATTTTTCGCATCGTTGCCTGCAGCGTGTACCAATAAAACGCCCTTTTTTTCTGCATATTGTACGGCTTCATCTACCCATTCTTTTTCTGGAGAAAATTCCTTACCAAAACTCATACTGATTACCTGGGCACCATTATCTACCGCATAACGAATAGCAAGCGCAATGTCCTTGTCATGCTCATCTCCATCTGGGACGGCCCTTATCATCATAATACGTACATTGTCTGCAATGCCATCCATACCCATTTGATTTTTTCTTACTGCGGCTATAATACCGGCGCAATGGGTGCCATGAAAAGGATTGGATGCCATGAGGTCATTGTTGCCATAATTACGATCGTTGATATTGGATTCATCATCTTGTACAATCTCTTTACGGTAATCTTCCGGTGCATTGTCGGCAGATTCAGCTTTTCTTAACTGCCCATCAAATTCATCGATGATTTGGTTATTGGTAATATCATCGCTTCCATTTCCCTTGCAGAGTTGCAATAAAAACAGCTTCGTCTTTTTAGCATCCGCATTTTCAGTAGTATACTTTTCAAGGTCAGTACAATTGTATTCTTTTTTACCCAAGTCTGTTGAAATGACAGAATCTCCTTTTAAAAAAACAGGCATCAATTTTTTTATAAATGCAATTTCCTCTGGGTTGATATCCCCGACCAATTTTTTTTGTGTTTTTTTAAATAGTGAAAATTCGGTTTTTTCAATCTCATTCAATGATGATTCATCGGCAGTTAGATTGTTATACTTAAATTTCAACTTGTTGTAAACACGCGCTGCCTCATAACTGTCTTTTTTTACATTTCTACCATCCTTTCCTCCTAAGAAATTCCAGCCATGGATATCATCGATAAAACCATTTTTATCATCATCTATACCATTATAAGGTATTTCTTTTGGATTGGTCCAAAGGATTGCTTGTAAATCTTCGTGAAGGGTGTCAATACCACTATCAATAACCGCTACCAATACCTGCTTACTTTTTATTTTTTTTGAATTGATGAAACTATAAGCTTTATCTAGACTGATTCCATACACCCCTGTACTATCTTGATTTTGAATATGCCAATTTTTAGCAAATTCGCTATTTGATTTTTGGGAATAGGTGGTAGTTCCTATTAGGAGAACGATTGTTATTAATAAAAAAAAATGCTTCATCGATTATATTTTTAACTGCAATTTATTGAAAAGGGCTTAAAAAAAATGGTAAAATTATTATTGTATTGACGTTTTGTGATTTTGTTGTTTCTTTTGGATATTATAGCGCACTATTGTTGATCAGAAAATGGTTTGGGAAATTAAGGGATGGTATTTTATTGTCTTTAAAAATTCCAAAAACACTGCTTCCGCTGCCACTCATGCTTGCATAAAGGGCCCCTTTTTCGTACAGCGTTTCTTTAATAGATTGGATGAGGGGGAATTTTTCAAAAACCGG
The DNA here is from genome assembly GCA_044357815.1 of Ferruginibacter sp. Taxonomy (GTDB): domain Bacteria; phylum Bacteroidota; class Bacteroidia; order Chitinophagales; family Chitinophagaceae; genus Ferruginibacter. The sequence continues at coordinate 5,344 of JBIKOV010000187.1, forward strand.
AATTTCAAAATCATTGGTAAGTTGATTTTTCCAATGATCGATGGACCCGGAAATTATGGATGACAGCGATTGTTTTATGTTGTTTGTATTATTTGTTGCAGGTTCAGCTAATTTTATCTGTGAAAATGCCCACTGCGTATTTACATGAATGCCCGGATTAACCAATACTAGGCGGTAACCGCTCAAGGATAACTGAATAGGTTGCAATAGCTCACCCCGGCCAGTAGCCAAACAAGGGGTGTTAAGGATAAAAAAAGGGCAGTCGCTTCCCAATTGTAAAGCATAGGCTAACAGTTGGTTTTCCGAAAGATTCAGGGAATATTTTTGATTGAGAAAAACTAGGGTAAATGATCCATCAGCCGAACCGCCTCCCAAACCTGCCCCGGTTGGGATAGCTTTGTGCAAATGTAATTTTATGGAAGGCAGGGAAGGGAAATCATTCTTCAACAGCTGCCAGGCTTTTATGCAAAGATTGTCATATTGTAAGCCCTCTAAAGGAATGCCTGATTGGGTAAATTCAACAGTGTCTAAAGTCGAGACATTATCAATGATTTCAATAGCATCTTTCAGTGGAACAGAAAAAAAAACAGTTTCAATATTGTGATAGCCATCCGCTCTTTTACCAGTAATTTTTAATCCAAGATTAATCTTGCAATTGGGGAAGAGGAGCATTTATCGATTTTTTTTAACTAAAAACTGGTTGAATTATAACTGATAACTGGTTAACTGAAAACTGAAAGTTGTTAAACCATACAGTATTAAATAATTTCGAATGAGTTGAAGTTTAAAGAGTTATCAGTTTTTAGTTTTCAGTTTTCAGTTATCAGTTAACCAGTTATCAGTTTTCAGTTAACCTTTGGTTCTACTTTTAATCTCATCCCTAATAGTAATGGCTCTTATATAGTCTTCTTGCTCTAGTACTTCACTTAGAAGACTGTCTAGCTCCTCAAGGGAGAGGGCTTTTAAATTATTTTTGTCGCCAATTTCGTTGGTTACTTCGGCGCTTGATTTTTTCTTTTTGGTATCTCCTTCCATCAATATACCGGCATTGTCCAGAATATTATCATAGGTGTAAATAGGGCAACCAAATCGTACGGCCAAAGCAAGCGCATCT
>JBIKOV010000030.1:0-22230 GCA_044357815.1 Ferruginibacter sp.
TCCTGTAAATTTCTAGCACATACTCCTGGAGGATCGAACTGTTGAATTTGTAATATCAATTCTAATATTTCCGCTTCGGTAGTTTGTACATTTTGTCTGAAAGCAAGATCGTCTACGATGGCACTAATTTCTCTTCTTAGATATCCGTCATCATCTAGGTTGCCTATAATTTGTTCCGCTACCAACTGTTTGTGTTCATCCAAATTCAATTGCCCAACCTGTTCAAGCATGATATCAATAAATCCGGTTTCCACTTTATATGGAATTACTTTATTGTCATCTGGATCCGGATAATTTTCATCCCTCATTTTATAATCTGCAATATCATCATCCCCATCTTGCACATAATCGCTGATATCAATATTTTCATAATCATCCTTGCTTCCATCGAGCTCAAACTCATCTTCTTTCTTTTCAAATTCCTCCGTTGGGTCATTTTCAAATTCCTCGGCATCCTCTTCTTCTCCTGTTTCCAACGCTGGATTTTCTTCCAGCTCTTCCTTGATTCGTTCTTCCAATAAGGCAGTAGGTACCTGCAGTAATTTCATTAACTGAATTTGCTGGGGCGATAATTTTTGTAATTGCCTTTGGTATAATCCCTGACTTAAAGCCATATTTGTTGATAGTATCTCAATAAAGAGATTATTTTGGTTGTATTAAATATTAGCAGCTTTGTTGTGCAGTAAGCTCAAAACTGATGGGTGAAATACAAACTGTTGTCGGATTATGGCACCTTCTAGTTGCGGCATTCTTAATAGACAATTACAAGGGCACGAAGTCTGCTAATAAAAAGGGTACCAAAAACTACCAATGCAGTATTCCAATTTGCAGTAAATTTACAAACATTCAACAACGAAAAGTGAATAAAAAAGCTAAAATTATATTTTTTTGCATGGTTTTTGTAGCGGCCAATGCTTTTTCACAAAATCAAGAAAAAAATCCTACTAAATTGTTACAACAGTTATTGTTAAAAATTCCGAGTGAAAAGACATTTTATGCCTTTAAAATGACCGGCCCTTCGGCAGTGGTAAAACAGATTATTACTCCAAACTATTATACAGATCGGTTAGGATATTTTTGTAAGCAGGAAATAAAATTTGAAAAAAACACGAGGATACCATTGCGTTTTCGTTTAGGCAGTGTAGTGGATTGTGATCGCTTGGAGGGGAAGTACCGCAAAAATTAGTATTATCAAAGCCGTATAAAAAAAAGAGAGGAGCCGGCTCAAAAAGCCGGCAGTCATTTTAGTAAGTTACCGCATGCTCATTCAATACCTTTTTTATTACAGTTGTCATTAGTCTACCCTTTTCCTGAATTTGCTCGGGAGTCCACAATAAACTAATGAGGGTGGAAACACATCTACTCATTACCGCATCGCTGGCAGAAAAATCTTTGTTGGCATGATGGATTACAGCAGCCTTCAGATCGGGATGCAATTTATTAAGGGTAACTGATTTTTTTAAATGTTCCCACTTGCTGATATAATGCCAGTTATTATCGAACCAATAAAAATGTCCTCCCATAATTCCCTGCATCCTCATCTCGGTCACCACTGCTTTTGTAATTTCGGCGGATGGTAAAAACCAGCTTAAAAAAGTACAACTATCTCCTGCTTCATCTGGCACCCTACGAAAAGAGATTTCGGGTATCAATGATAAAATATCCCTTAAAGCTTTATTATTAGCCCGCTGGGTAGCTAAAAACTGGGGTAATTTTTTTATTTGGGCAAGTCCAACTGCAGCATGCAATTCGCTGATACGAGAATTGTATCCGATAAAGGGATGAAGGTCGGCACCTCTATCTGTTCCTTTATGGTCATGGCCATGGTCACTAAAGCCATCGCATGCCTCATAAATATCTTCTCGGTTGGTCATTACCACACCTCCTTCTGCACAGGTAATGGTTTTTACAAAATCAAAACTAAAAGTGCCGGCATCACCAATGGTACCCAATTTTTTGCCTTTGTAAGTTGCGCCAATACTCTGGCAGGCATCTTCCAGTAATACCAGTTGATGGGCTTTACAAATAGCCATTAGTTCATCCATGTCCGCCATACTTCCGCACATATGCACTGGCATGATACATTTTGTTTGAGGGGTAAGGGCATTTATCACTGCTATAGGACTCAAGGTAAGGGTATCGTCTACATCTACTAGTACAGGAATGGCGCCTACACTAAGCACCGCTTCAAAGCTTGCAACAAATGTGAAGCTGGGTAGAATTACTTCATCTCCATAGCCAATGCCTAGCGCCGTTAATGCAGCCGTTAATGCAGCTGTTCCACTACTTACTAGTTGAGCATGCTTACAGTCAAAACTTGAGCAAATGGCTTGCTCCAGTTCCTTTGCCTTCCAGATTCCTTTTCGGGCGCCGTCAAAACCGTATCGCATTAGGATACCAGTTTCTAATACATCATTTACTTCTTTTCGTTCTTCGTTGCCAAAAAATTCAAAACCGGGCATAGCTGTTATATTTTAGTAAAATAAATATATGCAAAGGTAGATAAATCAGTATTTAAAAAAGCATCATAACTGTCATAAAAAAGGGGAGTGCCATACATGAAAGCTATTCTGTAATTTTTATTATTGAGTAGATAGAAAGGCCTTCATAAAACAATGTCCAAATTATACCAAACACTGAGGGAAATATATTTTTAATTTTTTTGCACTTCACTGGCATTTCTTTTTATTTAAGTGATTATAAACTGTTGTTGTCCGAGATAATTTTTTAAAATAAGGGCGGTTTTTAGGCCGCCCTGCATCATCTTTGTAGTTACCACACCATAAAGAATGATATGAACAAATCTACAATTTTTGTCGGACAGCCTGTTTTCTCTCAGTTACTTTCTTTAATCGATAAACCCATTATAAGGGAAACTATATTGGAACACAAAGCAAATCGCTGTTATAAAAAACTGTTTTTGTGGGATCATCTGGTAAGTATGCTATATGGTGTATACACTCATTGTACTTCTTTGCGTGAATTGCAGCATGGACTTGAGATATGTCAAGGCAAACTCAACCATCTAAATCTTGATCGGGTGGCTCCTCGAAGTACGCTGAGTGATGGCAACATGAACAGGCCTTCAAAAGTATTTGGCACTATTTATCAAAAATTGTATGGCACTTATAAAAATACTATCTCGGACAGCCGAATGAAAAATGATGCCATAAAAGGTTTGTATATACTCGATAGCAGCACTATCTCTTTATTTAAGGCCATACTAAAGCCTGCTGGACGCAAACGAAAAGATGGTAAAAGCAAAGGTGGGATGAAAGTTCACACGCTTTTAAATGCAGATACCAATATGCCTTCCTTTATAAAATACTCTGCCGCCGCATTGCATGACCAACAGTTTTACAAATACATAAAAGAATTGCCTGACCATTCAATCATTGCTTTTGATAAAGCCTATATTAACTACAGTCAATTTGATGCATTTACCGAAAGAAATATTTACTACGTTACCCGCCAAAAGGATAATGCAGATTATACCTCGATCATTGAATTTGACTTACCGGATAATGCTCCACATATTTTAAAAGATGAAACCATTGAGGTAACTTATACTGTAGATAAGGTTATCTATACACAACAAATGCGTAGGGTAGCCGTATACTCTGCTAAATACAAGAAAGCATTTGTATACATCACCAATAATTTTGAACTAACAGCAATTGAGATAGCGGCAATCTATGCGAATCGTTGGCAAATAGAAACTTTCTTTAAAAAGTTAAAGCAAAACTTTCCACTTACCTACTTTTTTGGTGATAATAGCAATGCGTTAGAAATACAAGTCTGGTGTGCCCTGATAGCCCTTTTATTACTGGATGTAACACACAAAGACCATAACTCAACAATGCCGTTTTCGATTTTCGCAACCATTACTAGGCTGCATATAATGAACTATGTAGCTATATCAGTTATTATGGAAACCTATAAACAAAAGAGAAAAAGAATGAAAAAGGTAGATTATACAAGCTCACCACCTAAAAAAGTGCAACCCCCTGCTTTACAAATTGAATTGAAAATGTAGCACCAGAATGGCTTACATTTGAAAAAAAGAATTTTACCGACTTTTGTCGGACACTAATAATTATAAACTTAAAATGAAAGGGGATGAAAATTTAAGTACAAGTCACTTATCACTTGAAACTGCATAATATTTTGATAACCCATCCAATCCTTTATTGGCTGCTACCAAATCTTGCTCTGGGGTTCCTCCTGAAAAAGCGGCAAGAATATATCCAGCATCTACTTTTTTTATCACCCCTCCCCTGAATCCAAATTCGCCTTTCATTGGATCTCTTATGCCGCTTCCACTATTTTTGAATGTAGACGCCATTTCTGAAGCTTTGGAATATGCAATAGCAAGAAAGTTTGCATTTCTACCGGTTAAAGCCCCCACAACTTTCATTTTTGAAATCCAAGCCAATGCTGTGTCTCCTGGAATAAATGCAATAATTGCTACCCCTTTGATTGAAATATTTTGCGCAGCCTCTTCAATCAATACTAAACAAGAAGCTGCATGTTTAATAAATATTTTTTCTCCGAGTTTAGATTCTTTTTTTATGTGTTTAGTTTCATAAATATTGGCAGAACTATTTTGACCCTGTGTTTTTATAAATCCCCCCAAAAAAATAACCAATAAAATTAATAAGACTTTTTTCATATTCGTAATTTTTCGTTTGAGTAAAAGGAACAATTGATTGTAGTAAAAACAAAGGATTCTAGTTCCAAGACAATTTTTCTTGATTTAAAGGTATGTTTTTATTTTTAGTCGATATTCTACTGACGATTTACACTTGAAAGATTCAATTTGCTAACACAACCGTTAATTAATTTCTGTTAATGAATTAATGAAAGAGAGTGATTATGCAGCTTGGTGTCAAATCTTTTGGTAATCGCTCCAATCAGTTTACAGTTTTAATGAACGCCCTCCAGAAATTTTGGAGTAAAATTGAACTTAATATAGGGCCTAAAAAATGACAATAAATTGAATGTAAGCGGTGTGGAAGTGAAATATTCTATATAGGGTTGCCTTGCACAATCTTCAACTCTTGATAATACCTTTGAAGTCGCTTTCGAAGGACAAACTCCTTAAAAGTTGAATTAGTTAACTGTATTTTATATCTTAAGTACCTGACCGAAAAATGGGGATTATTATATAGCCGGGGGATTTAAATTTAAATCGCTTAACAATTAGACAGTTTCATCAAAAGGGCATTAACTTTGCGGTTCGATGAAAAAGATTACCCTTATTATTTTATTCTCTTTCCAACTCTTGTTGTTTTCGCAGTTTACTGTTGATGCCCAATGCTCATTATGTACAAAAACTGCACAACAAATGGGGGAAAAGCCTGCCCAGGGTATGAATAGCGGCATCTTGTACCTGATGATGATGCCTTTTGCCATTGTAGGTTTTATTGGCTTCCGCTGGTGGAAACAAAACAAAGCGGTAGAAGAGCAATCCTAGCTTTTTTTCAATAGGATTGGGTAAATTGATACAAGTTGAAATCCCCTCCCGCTGCAGCTATCTTCTTTTTCAGGTCATTTTTATCTACCCCTGCCATTCTTTTTTGGCTAATTAAATAGTAGGCTTTTTCTGCAAGCAGCCATGACCGCTTTTCATTAAATACTGGATGAGCAATTTGATTCAATACAGCACTATATAATTCTTCGATTCCCTGTTTCGTAGAAGCCACCGTTTTTATAACGGGAATGGGTATTTTTTTTGTATGAAAAGCGGGGGCCAGCATCGATGTAAGATTGCTCACAAATAAATCAGCATCCGGTCGATCTGCCTTGTTGACGACAAAGATGTCGGCAATTTCCATTAATCCAGCTTTCATGGTTTGAATTTCATCGCCAGCTTCTGGAACAACTACCACAACAGTGATATCGGCTAAGCCTGCAATTTCAATTTCACTTTGTCCTATCCCTACTGTTTCAATAATGATATAGTCAACCGGGGATGCCTTTATAAGGTCAGTTATTTCAATAATTTTTGGATGCAAACCTCCAAGAGACCCTCTAGTGGCTAGGGAGCGAATAAACACATTCGGGTTATTGTACCAGTCGCTCATTCTGATTCTGTCGCCCAACAGGGCGCCCAGGTTAAAAGGGGAAGAAGGATCAATACAAAGGACACCCACTTTTTTACCCTCCTTGGTTAAAGCATCTATTAGCGCGTCTACTAGGGTACTTTTGCCTGCTCCTGGAGGGCCGGTAATTCCAATGACAGGTTGTTGGCTAGAAGGCAGTGATTGCAAAAGCAATTCATATCCAGGCACTTCATTTTCTACCAGAGAAATACTACGGGCCAAAGCTTTTACATCTCCTTGCTGAATTTGATACAGGTATTGCTGCCACATACAACAAAATTGATTGTAATTAAATCAAATTCCAAAAAAGCCGCCGACTGTTTTGGCTAAATGATCAACCGGCTCAATAAATTCGGTATTTACTTCAATTTGTATGGAATGTTTTGCATACAAAGATGCCAGCTAAACTCGTTTCAATTTTGAGTATTATCTTCGATAAAATTTTGAGTTGCAGTAAATGACCAACTTTATACCGATATTTCCGCTGGCTGTTGTTGTATACCCTGGGGAGGAGTTAAACCTGCATATATTTGAACCTAGGTACAAGCAGCTAATTCTTGAAGCGAAGGAAAGCAAAAAAACTTTTGGGATACCATCGGTTATTAACGACCAAGTAAGTGAAATGGGAACCTTAATGGAGCTACTTGAAATAAAAGAGGTGTATGATAATGGGGAAATGGATATAATCACTAGGGGGATTAAAGTTTTTCGGATGTTGGAGTTGGTAAAATCAATACCTGACAAACTATATGGCGGAGCCATCGTAAATTATCCAGAAAATTATGCCAATGGCAACCGGCTTTTAATGAAAAAAGTAATTGCCGGTATTCGAAGATTACATGCCATATTAAAAGTAAAAAAATCATTTAAGCATTCCGATGAGGAACTGTGGAGCTATGAAGTGGCTCATCATGCAGGATTGTCTTTGAATGAAGAATATGATTTATTGCAATTATTGCAAGAGTTGCAAAGGCAGGAATATTTAAGACAACACCTACTGAAAGTTTTGCCGGTAGTAACAGAAATGGAAACTTTAAAAGATAGAATTCAGTTAAACGGACATTTTAAAAATTTGAGCGGTTTTAATTTCTGATTTAGTTTTCACAGCGGATTTCGCCCCATAGTGATGAAAAGGCTTGATTGAATAACAATTAACAGTACTAAAAATTAAAATCTACATTTACAAGACACTATCAAATTTGAAAAGCAGCACCTTGAAGGGAATGCAATTAACTACCAATCAAATACAAGTATATGACCACTACGCTCTGCCTTGATTTTGGGAATACCCGATTAAAAGCGGCCCTATTTGAAAATGATATTTTTAAAGAGGAATTGGAACTAGGGGATGACAGCAATACAACCATCGAAAAATTACTAGAACAATACCAGCCTCAGAAAGCAATTTTATCATCTGTGATCAATCATAATCCGGGAGTTGAAACCATTCTTTCTAAGCAAACTTGCTTTCATAAATTATCTCATCTTTCGAAGGCTAATTTTACGACTCCAGTGGGCAAGCCCGAAACGATCGGTGCCGATCGATTGGCATTAGTAGCTGCGGCAGTTCATTATTTTCCCCGAAAGAATAATTTGGTAGTAGGTTTGGGCAGTTGCATTACCTATAATTTCATTAATCAGGACCATGAATTTCTGGGAGGAAGCATTTCGCCAGGCATGGAGATGCGATTTAAATCCATGAATCAGCAGACCGCTTTGCTACCCTTGGTTCAAAAAGACTGGAATTTCCCCATAATTGGCTATGATACCAAAACTAATTTACAAAGTGGTGTAATTGCCGGAATTACCTATGAAATAGGCGGATTTATTGACTTTTATGCCCAAAAATACGGCAACTTTAACGTGGTTTTAACCGGTGGGGATGCAGGCTATTTTGCCCGTCAACTTAAAAACAGGATATTTGCAGACTTAAATTTCTTATTCAAAGGACTGTATGCACTTAGCGAAACTAACAATTACTAAAATTTTATCCGTACTCATTGTAGCTTTTGGCTTGCAGCATGCGGTTTTTGCCCAGGAAAACTCTCCTTATTCCAGGTATGGATTGGGTGATATTGTTCCTAAAACAAATATTGTTTCTCGCGGAATGGGAGGCATTTCGGCGGGCTATTCCGATTATCAAAGTGTCAACTTTATTAACCCGGCCAGTTATAGTAATTTAAGGACTACTATTTTTGAATTCGGGGCAGAATCCGGTACAAGGGTATTAAAGAGTCTTTCTCCAGCAGCAAGGTATTCTTCAACCAATGCGGTTATCTCTTACATACAATTAGCCTTCCCAATAAAATTGAAAAATGCCAATAAGAAGAATATTTTTATGGCAATGAATATGGGACTTCGACCTGTATCTAAAATTAATTATAGGATTTCAGAGACAGAAAGATTGGCTGGGGTAGATAGTATAGGAAAAATTTTTGAAGGTACTGGTGGCATTAACCAGGCTTACATAGGTACCGCAATTAGTATCAAACATTTTAGCCTTGGTGTAAATGGAGGATATATGTTTGGCAATAAAGACTATGGCACCCAGCTAACTTTTAAAAATGATTCGGTCCAGTATGCCATGTCTAATAATCAAACCAAATCAAACTTTGCAGGATTGTTTATTAATGGCGGAATCCAATATGAGCATCGAATGCGGAGTAAAAAAACGAAACGCGAAAGTGTTCTTCGGTTTGGTGCTTACGGTAATTTAAAGCAATCAATGACTGCTACTAGAGATGTGGTAGCTGAAACAATTTTAATGGATGCTTCAGGTAATAAATTTAGGATTGATAGTGTGTATGAAAAAAACACAAATGGCACAGTCATTTATCCTGCTTCGCTTGGGATGGGGGTTACTTACCAAACTATGAACTGGCTAATTGGAGTTGATTTTGAAAGAACCCGATGGCAAGATTACCAGTTTTTTGGTCAGTCTGACTTAGTGCAAAAAAGCTGGAAGGTAAGAGTAGGGACTGAATATTACCCTTTAAAAGACAATACATCATTTACGAAATATTTCAGTTTTGTAAAATACCGATTTGGTATTTATTATGGCCCCGATTATATAAAGGTAATCAATACCCTTCCCGAATTCGGCTTTTCATTTGGCGCAGCGTTACCATTAAAACTGCGAAAAAGTTATTATGAAACACAAAGCTCCATATTAAATACTGCGATTGAATTTGGAAGTCGCGGAGATAAGAATACCAATCTTCGTGAAAATACCGTTCGCATTTGTCTAGGGTTATCTTTAAGTGACATTTGGTTCGGGAGAGCTAAATATCAATAATCATTTTTATCAAAAGATGTTTCTTCAATTATCTAATATTAATTTTTTGGCAGCCTTACTAATAGGCTGCTTTTTTTTAAATAGTTGTGAGAATGACATCAAGGCAATTAAAGACCTAGATGCAAAAAAGGTAGGAGTGGAAGAGGCTAAAAAGGTGAAAGTAAATTATTCTCTAGCTGGTAGAAAGAAAGCGGTATTGTTAAGCCCATTAATGTATCGGGTGCAAGATACTGTCCCCTACATTGAATTTCCCTCAACCATTCATGTTGATTTTTTTAATGCAGAAGGTATGGTGGAGAGTAAGCTAGATGCTAAATATGCAAAGTATAAAGAAAGTCAAAGCAATGTTTTTTTAAAAGATAGTGTAAGGGTAATCAATGTGTTGGGCGATACGCTTTATTGTAATGAACTAAATTGGGATTTAAAAAGAACCGGTGCTGAGTTTTATACTGATAAGCCAGTCCGTATCCGAACCAGAACGCAAATCATTGATGGAATTGGAATGGAAGCAAAACAAGATTTTAAGGAATGGCATATCATTCAACCGATTGGCTTCCTGAAAGTTCCGGCTGCTCAGTTTCCAAATTAGACCAATCGTTGAATACCATTCTCTTTACTGGAAACTATTTTATCATCAGTCAATTCTAATGTTTGTAAATCATTGAGTTGATAAAAATGTAATACCTTAATTAAAATGGCTACCATTACTGTATACGGTATACCCAATTGCGACACCGTAAAAAAGACCCTTGACTGGTATAAGAAAAAAAATATTCAAGTTGACTTTTTTGATTATAAAAAATTTGGCATTCAACCAGAGAAGCTTGCTGAATGGTGTATAGCGGTAGGTTGGGAAGTTTTGCTGAATAAAAAAAGCACTACCTGGCGGAGTTTGCCAGTTGGGGAACAGCAGCTGGTAAACAATGAAAAAGTGGCCATACAGTTGATGGTACAATATCCCAGCATTATCAAGCGGCCGGTAATAGAAATGAATGGTAAAGTAATGGTTGGCTTCAACGAGAGTTACTTTACCCCATAAAAGTAATTATTTGCTATGCGCTAGCTGTCTTTTTATTTCCTTTTACCATCAATACAAATGGTTAGATTGTTCCAAATTTTCCTTTACTAAATAAACAGCCGCCCTTGCTTTGTATAAATTACTAAAGGCGCTGATGCTATTGAAAATAACCGCTTCTTTGTTTTCGTCAGCATCTAGCCTGACGGCCTGTTCAAGTTGCTCTGCGGTTTCAATTATTTGTATTTGTTTATCATTCAATTCCACCCAATCTTGGTTTTAGCAGCGGCAAAATTAAACAAACGTTTAATTAAATCATTTTTCTGTACACCTTTTTAGGTTTTTTATTGAAGCTTCTATTTAAGGCCATTCGAATCCTATAAAACCAATCAAATGATTAGTATCTTTAACTGTCGATTTCTAATTAATTTTTTAAAACGAATAGTATGTCATTTCAAAATAAAACTGTCCTCATTTCGGGTGCATCACGTGGAATTGGAAAAGCAATTGGTTTACGCCTTGCTAAGGAAGGGGCTAATATTGTCATTGCTTCCAAAAGTGTGGAAGAAAATCCAAAACTCGGAGGAACCATCTTTTCCGCTGCGGCAGAAATGGAGGCAGCCGGCGGAAAGGCGCTTGCAGTACAATGTGATATCCGTTTTGAAGACCAGGTGCAACAGGTAGTAGACCAAGCCGTAGCAAAATTTGGCGGTATTGACATTTTGATCAACAATGCTTCGGCAATTTCCTTGACTAATACAGAACAAACGGAGCCAAAGCGGTTTGACCTAATGTATGACATCAATGTACGTGGAACTTTTTTTGTTTGTAAAGCTTGCATTCCTTTTTTAAAACAGGCAGTGAATCCGCATATCATCAATTTATCACCACCCATTAATATGGATATGAAATGGTTTGCCAACCATTTGGCATATACTATGAGTAAATACAACATGACCATGATTGCCATGGGGCTAGCGGCAGAATTAAAGAAATATAATATTGCGGCAAATGCCCTTTGGCCCAAAACCACTATTGCAACAGCCGCTGTTCAAAATCTGCTGGGCGGTCAAATGCTAATGAACATGAGTCGTACGCCGGATATTATGGCTGATGCAGCCTATTATATTTTATCGAAGAATTCTACCCAGTGTACAGGGAATACTTTTATTGACGAAGCGGTATTGGCGATGGAAGGCATCACTGATTTAAGTAAATACGCTGTGGTGCCAGGGGCTCAACTATACAATGATCTATTTATGTAAAAGATTTTATTTCATTAGCCGGTCATTCACTGGTTTCTCTAGTAAATATTTATAAATAAATTGTGTTTTCAAATTTTGAAAATGCAATCCTTTATTGCCTGGCCATCCATGCCTTCCGCCTGGATAGACCATCATTTCAAAAACTTTTTTGGTATCCTGTAATTTGCTGATTAGCTGAATGCTATTTTGCATGTGTACATTATCGTCAATTTCTCCATGTACGATTTGCATCATCCCTTTGTATTGATTTACATAATTCATCACATTACCAGTTTTATAGCCCTCCGGATTTTCTGAAGGAAGATCCATAAACCGTTCGGTATAGTGGGAGTCGTAGAGCGTCCAGTCAGTAACTGGTCCACCGACCATCGCATGGGTAAATACCCCAGCTCCTTTTGTTAAGGCAAGGGCTCCCATATAGCCACCATAACTAAAGCCGGCGATACAAATTTTTGTTGGATCTGCCTGCTTATTGGCAATCAGCCATTGTACCATCGTGGCATAGTCTACCAGTTCCCAATGTCCTAAATCGCGGTACATATAATCAACACCTACTTTTCCGAAATGCCCACTAGCTCGATGATCCATTATCACTTGAATTAAACCTTCCTTGGCATACCACTGTTGAGCCCCTGTCAAAGTCCAACTATCCCAGCAGGTTCCAGCATCTGGTCCACCATAAATTGAAATAAGTACCGGGTATTTCTTTGTAGGATCCATATGAATCGGCCAGGTCACTTTCATCGGCAACTCAAATAAACCGTCATCACTTTTAACACGGAGAAATTCTGTTTTAGCCATGTTTGCATTATCAAATCCTGCCGCCTTACTGTCGCCTAGTTCTTTAATAATTTTACCATGACTGTTGACTAAAGTCATTTTTTCGGGTGTGGAAGCATTGCTGTAAGTAGTAATGAAGTAGCTAGCAGTGGGCGATAGGTTAATCAATGAATGATTGTACTCCCCGAAAGTTAATCGCTGAAGGTTTGTACCATTCAGTTGTACGCTGTAAAAATCTTTTCTGGCTGTATTCTCCCTGCTTCTTGCTGAAAAGTAAACCAGGTTATTTTTTTCATCAATAAATTCAAGCTTGTCGACGGTAAATTTTCCAGTTGTGACTTGATTGATTAGTTGCCCTTTCATATTGTAGTAATACAAATGATTCCAGCCTGTTTTATCACTATTCAAAATAAAGCCATTGCCATTTTTTAAAAATGAAATTCGTTCTCCATCATCCGATAGTTTAACCCATGTTTTCTGCTGTTCGGTATAAAATTCTTTTATATCACCTGTTGTTGGACTTACTTCGTAAATCTTTAGTTGATCTTGACTGCGTGGCATCCATTGCACTAGCAGAGAGCTTCCATCGGGTTTCCAATAAGGTAATCCAAAATATTGATCCTGATTTTCATTAATTTTTGTCCAAACGGTCGCTCCTCCATTTGGGCTGATGATACCAATTTTTACAGAAGGGTTGGGATCGCCCACTTTTGGATAATGGGTGTATTCTACCTCGCCATGTAATCCTTTGGCATTGGTTATTACAAATACAGGCACTTTGGTATCATCGCTTCTGAAAAACGCAATTTTTTTGCTATCGGGGCTCCACCAAAATGAGCGGTATTGGCTAGTTCTTCCCAAAATTTCTTCCATATAAACCCAACTTGCATATCCATTCAAAATAACATCGCTACCATCGGTGGTTAAGCGATTTTCCTTTCTAGATAGGATTTCGATAGTATATAGGTCATTGCTTTTTGTATAGGCCACATAGTTACCGTCAGGACTAAGCGTCGGGTTCGATTTCTTTTCCTTGTCATTGGTTAACTGCAACTCTTTCCCATTCTGCTTCACATATAAATTGCCCTCTTTAGTAAAGATCACTTTCTTGGAACTATCAGTAGACTTTGATAATTCACTTTCATCCACTGTTGCTATTTCTGCTCCAGTACGAGCGTCTACGGTATACCTACTTCCATTTTTTATTAAAATAAAATGGCTATCATCTAACCATTTGCTAAAAGCTGGAAGGGGTTGAATAATCCCTCTAAAATCGTTTTTAAAGAATTGCTCATTTGCCAATTCTTTTTTTTGTGCCCTTACAGAAAAGTTGACAATTACAAATAAATAAAATAGGGCAAATTTTTTAAGGACTGAAATCATGTAAGCTTTGTTTTAAATTGGAAAACTAAGGTAGTTTTTTTTCAGGAAATGTCAACACGATAGTGGTAGTTGGCAAATGCAATAAAAATTCCCATCAGGCATTTTTTGATGGGAAGGTGTAAAGAAGGTTTCATCAAACTATTTATTCAAAATTTTCGGGACGCATCATAGGGAAAAACAGCACATCTTGAATAGAGTGTTGGTTGGTCAACAACATTGCAATCCTATCGATACCAAAACCAATTCCACTAGTTGGAGGCATTCCATATTCTAAGGCCCTTAAAAAGTCGTGATCAATGAACATCGCTTCATCATCTCCTCGTTCCATCAGTTTGGTTTGTTCTTCAAATCGCTCACGTTGTTCCAATGGATCGTTCAGTTCAGTATAGGCATTGGCAATTTCCTTGCCGTTGCACATAAGTTCAAAACGCTCTACCAAACCCGGTTTGCTACGGTGCTTTTTGGTAAGTGGGCTCATTTCTACTGGGTAGTCCGTAATAAAGGTGGGCTGTATATAGTTTCCCTCGCATTTGGATCCAAATATCTCATCAATTAACTTACCCTTACCCCACTTGGCATCAGCGTGTATGCCTAGCTGTTTGCATACATCCCGGATACCGTCCTCATCCATTTCACTGATATCGAATCCGGTAAATTCAGCGATCGAATCGTACATGGTGATTCTTTTGTACGGAGCTTTGAAATCAATTTCTTTTTCTCCCACCAATACAGTAGAAGTGCCATTGGTAGCCAGTGCGGCCTTCTCCAATAGTTGTTCGGTAGTTTCCATCATCCACTCATAGTCTTTATAGGCTACGTAAAATTCCAATACGGTAAATTCAGGATTATGGGTTCTATCCATTCCTTCATTACGGAAATTCCGACTGAATTCATACACCCATTCAAAGCCGCCCACAATCAATCTTTTTAGATATAATTCATTGGCAATGCGCATGTACATGGGTACATCTAGTGCGTTGTGATGGGTGCTAAATGGCCTTGCAGCAGCCCCTCCAGGGATACTTTGCAATACGGGCGTGTCCACTTCAAGGGCACCTCGCTCATTTAAAAACTCCCGAATGGCATTCATCATTTTTGTTCGCTTGATGAAGGTTTCTTTTACACCAGGGTTCACAATCAGGTCGGCATAGCGCTGACGGTAGCGAAATTCAGGATCGGTTACTTCATCAAATGCCTCTCCATCTTTTTCTTTTACAATCGGTAGTGGACGAAGTGATTTAGTAAGTATGGTAAAATCCTTTACATGAATAGAGGTTTCTCCCGTTTTAGTAGTAAATACATAGCCTTTGATACCAATGATGTCGCCGATATCCACTAGTTTTTTCCAAACTATTTGGTACATGGTTTTGTCTTCTTCCGGACAAATATCATCCTGTTTTATATAAAACTGAATTTTACCAACCCCATCTTGAAGCACAGCAAAGTTTGCCTTACCCATATCACGTACACTCATTATGCGGCCAGCAATACATACATCAGCAAATAATTGCTGATCTTCCTCCTTGGTATCTGGCGATTCGCCTTTATAATTTTCCTTGATATAAACTGAGGTGGTATTTACAGGGTATAGCGGAGCAGGGTAGGCGTCAATCCCTAATTTATTGAGTTCTGCTAATTTCTGTCTACGAATAACCTCTTGTTCGGATAGATGATGTGTACTCATACTGCTACTGAAAATTTTTGCGAAGATACCATATGCTAGCGATTCTTCCATAACCATCGATGGGTGAGTAGGTATCTATATTTTGAAGGTCATTTTCAATGATAAAGTTCAGTTCATCCAAGGCATTTCAGCCTGCAAGGCAGGAACCTTGAAAAGTGAGCTGAGAAACTGCTACCATTTTTCTTCTTCTGTAAAATGATCATTGTCTTGACGATAGAGTTTACGAGATTTTATTTTTTGTAATTGGCGGTCAATGATCAATGCCGCTATGATTTTACCTGCGTCTTCTTTGGGAGGTTGCTGCAGCAGCTGCTTTAATTTTGGCTCACTTACATCTATGCGGTAAAGCAGCATAATTAATTTTTGAAAATCAGTCTGTATAAGTTGATTAAGGTATTCGCTCAGTCGGATATGCAATTCGTCTAACGAGATTTCATTGGGCAAAAGTATTGCCAAATTCTTATTGATCTCTTGTACAAGTTCCTCGTTTTTCATTTTCTTTTAGCTTTGACTATTCACCATTCACCATTTTCCATCACCCCTAATCCAAATAAAGCAAAATCATATTTTACAGGGTCTGCCTTGTCTAATTTACGCAAATAAGTGGTAAGTTCAATAGCTGACTGCCAATCATTTTGATTGCGACTCAATAGTTTTAATTTTTTAGCTACTCTTGCTACATGTACATCAAGGGGGCAGATCAATTGAGCAGGAGAAATATTTTTCCAAATACCAAAGTCTACTCCTTGCTGATCGGCTCTTACCATCCATCTCAGGTACATGTTTAATCTTTTACAAGCAGATTTTTTGGAAGGGGAAGCGATATGTTTACGGCAATGCATTTCTTCTTTTGCATGCTCGTCGAAATTGAAAACGTAATTATTAAACCCCACCAAAGCGTTTTCAATGGTAGCATCACCCGGCAGCATCCATTTTGTAAAGGCAGTTTCAAGACTTTGCTCACCCTGGTAAAAATAATGATGTTTTAAAAAATTTAATAAGTGTAAAAGATCGAGCCCATTGAAGGTACGGTGAACAAATTTTTTAAAAGACAAAAAATAGGCTGGGTCTTTTTCCCAATCTACCGTCATAATAAAATGATAGGGCGAATTATCCATCAGTCCTATTAGTTTATTGCAAGAGTTGATAATACTTTTGCGATTTCCCCAGGCAAGTATGGACGCAAAAAATCCGGCAATTTCTATATCCTGTTTTTTTGAAAAACGGTGAGGAATCGACAAGGGATCATCCTTTATAAAATCGGGATGGTTGTATTGCGCTGCCTTCTCATTCAGTAATTTCTTTATACTATGTTGATTCATCTTTTATTAACGGATGGCAAGGAAATATTTAAGTGATTATTTTTTTAACTGTTCAAAAAAGAAAACGCCTTTTTTATTTGAGATAATGATATCTATTAATTTATCCTTATTGATATCCTTTCTAACCACGTGTAAGCCTACCCCAGAATTATCATCTATTGGATGCGGTATCCATACAGGGTCTTTTCCGGGTTTAAATTCAAACCAATATAAAACAGCTGGGTCATGTGCACCTGGATCTGTATTGCTATCATTATGAGCAAAAAATCGCTTACCGGTTATTAGGTCCGGCATGCCATCTCCATTCATATCTGCCAAGGCCAATCCGTGTGTTTGGGAGAATGCTTTACTGATCCCGTGTAGTTTCCAGGTAAGGTTTCCCTTAGCATCTCTAACCTGCTCATGCCACCAGATACCATAATGATGTGCCGATGCACTTATTACATCATTATATCCATCGCCATTAACATCATATGCATACATTTGAGAGCAATCTTCTCCCAGACTCGCTGAATGGAAAATCCAGTTGGGTTGTTTTCTGTTGGCAGGAGCTTCCCACCAACCATCTTTAATAATAACATCTGCCCTACCATCACCATTGATATCACCCAACCCAATTCCGTGTGAATACCTATCCGTTCCGGGGCTATTGAATGCGCTGATTGGGTAACGCGTCCAAGTAGTATCCCCTTTTTTAATGGGTGGACTAAGCCAAACTATTTGTTTAGTAGCAACATCAGCACATAATATATCTATACGTCCATCGCCGTTAACATCAACAAAACTGGCCGATTCATTACCAACCCCTACATTTAGAATGTCATGTTTCTTCCAATACTTTTTATTATTTTTTGGATTTTCATACCAAGCAGCTGGCGTGCCAGGGAAATTGATTATTACCTGGTCTGCCGACCCATCCTGGTTAACATCCATACTATAATTCAAAAAGGAACTGCTGTATTCTGTAGCAGGTTTATATACTTTACCGGGTGCAATTTCATGGCGCTTCCAATCGGGTGCCTCAAACCAGTACAATCCAGCCAGCACATCCAGCTTTCCGTCACCGTTCACATCGCCAACCGCTACTCCTTCAGAGATAAAGTCATTGGTAAGCGTATGTTTTTTAAATTGGACTTGGCTATAGCAAAAGCCTGTTGCAAGTGTAAGTATAGTTGTAAAGAAAATATATAACTTATTCACAGGGGTTATCATTTATGGTTAAGCAAATAATTTATGGTAGCATTAAATTCAGTTTGCGAAAGACTATTTCTAAAATTATCAGGCATGAGTGTAAACTTAGATGGCATGACTTCTGCTATGTCATTTTTAGCGATAGTAAACTCCCGCCCGAAAGCGTCAGCAAATACCATTATGGACCTAGCTTTGTTTGAAATCTATAATATTGTGAATAGAAAGTACGCCAACTACAGACTCTTTGTCAAATGTATCCACAACAGTTAATATTGTAATTTGATTTACATCCATTATTTCGAGTGCATCGCTCAACAATTCATCTTTAGCAATTCGTTTAAACCCTTGTGTCATAAAATCTGAAGCAGTTAGCTGTTTAATTTCATCATTGCGCTGTATAGCGCGACGAATATCACCATCTGTAATAATGCCTATTGCCTTTTCATCTGCATTATATACCAATGTCATTCCCAATCTCTTGTTGCTAACTTCGTAAATTACATCTTTGAAAAGAGTATGTTCATATACTTTTGGGATCTCTAATAACATTTCATCCTTAACACGTGAGATTAATCGCCTACCCAATGCACCTCCTGGATGATACACTGCGAAATTCTCGGCCTTAAATCCCCTTCTTTCCATTAAGCAAACGGTCAGCGCATCTCCCATTACCAGCGTTGCAGTAGTAGAGGTTGTCGGCGCAAGCCCTAAAGGACAGACCTCCTTTTCAACGCCTACATTCAGCACTAACATTGATTCTTTTGCTAATACTGAGTGTGGATTACCAGTCATTGCAATCAACGAACAACCTATTTTCTTGACGGAAGCCACAACATTCAATATCTCACTTGTACTTCCACTATTAGAAATGAGGAGTACAATGTCATTCTTGTTTACTATTCCCAAATCTCCATGCATGGCTTCAGCTGCATTTACAAAAATAGTTTGTGTGCCCGTTGAAGTCAATGAAGAGGCAATTTTATGTCCAATAATTCCGGTTTTACCAACTCCCATGATAACCAATTTACCCTTGCAGCTGTAAATAAGTTCTACCACCTGATTTATTTCAGGTCCAATTTTATCAGATAATTTTTGAAGTTCAGTAATTTCTGAATTAAAAATCTCCTTAGTGCGTTTTATAAAATCCACGACTTAAATAATTAACAATGAATAATTAGCGATTAATAGCTGGAGCCGTTATAAGTGAGGGTGGACTTCATCCTCAAACTTCCAAATTTTCAATTACCATATCTATAAATTCCCTTACGCATCCTTCACCCCCTTTTTTGGATAATTGAATGATATTAGGTATGTTTTTTATTGTAAGCAATGCATTTGCGGGACATGCTGCTACTCCAACCGCTGATAGTAGGTCGAGGCAATTTACATCATCACCAATATATGCCACTTCTTTGATTGAAATGCCTTCTTTTTCGCAGATTTCTAATGCTGAAGATAGTTTTCCACCTTCACGATTACCTTGGTATAAATAGTCTAGTTTTAATTTTTGAAATCGACGTTCCACTATCATCGTATTCTCTGAGGTTATGATACCTGTTTTAATTCCTTTTAAGCGGATCAACTTTAATCCCATGCCGTCGTGGGTATTAAATTTCTTCAATTCATCGCCGCTTTCAGTATAATACATACCTGCATCTGTTAATACTCCATCTACATCTGTAAGGAATAATTTGATGTTTTGGAATGCACTTGTAGAAACAATGCAAGCCTCATTTTTTTTCGAAATAGATGGAGGGGTAGATGGAATTGAGACGAGACACGCCTCGTCTCTAAAGCTGTCGTTATCTGATGGTATGTTTTTAATCACATTATCAATCGCAATGGCTTGTTGCAAAATCTCACGAATCTTTGATAAATGTATTTGATTGGGGCCATCAGAAAAAGCATTCTCAGGGTCTGGATGCACTTCTGCAAAGATAGCATCAACTCCTACTGCCAAAGCGGCTCGCATTAAGTAAGGCACCATTTCTCGGTTCCCACCAGTTGTTGTCCCCTGCCCTCCTGGTTTTTGCACGGCATGTGTAGCATCAAAAACGACAGGGTAACCATACGAACGCATTTCTACCAAGCCTGTCATATCCACTATTAGATTGTTGTATCCAAAACTTGACCCACGTTCGCAAAGGCAAATGTTTTCATTTCCACTATCACGAAGCTTGTCTACAACATTCTTCATGTCCCAAGGTGCCATGAATTGTCCTTTTTTTACATTGACAATTTTGCCTGTTTTGGCTGCTGCTACTAATAAATCTGTTTGGCGGGAAAGAAAGGCTGGAATTTGCAGCATGTCGGCAACTTTTGCAACTTCAGCACATTGCCAGTTTTCGTGAACGTCTGTTACGATTGCTAGATTCAGTTCGGTTTTCACCTTTTGAAGTATTTCTAAGCCGCGTATCATACCAACACCGCGAGGGGATTTTACTGAGGAACGATTAGCTTTATCGAAGGAGGATTTGAATATGAGATGAATGTTTAGCTCTTCGCAAATCTCTTTTAGCTTTCCAGCAACTTGTAATGTCATCTCTTCCGATTCGATTGCACATGGACCTGCTATTAGCACAAATCGGCTGTTTCCTCCAATGTAAAACTGATCGAGAACGTTTATCCTTTTAGTTTCAAGCATTATTTGTTATAATTCATTGGTTAGTCCAGCTTATAATTTCTCTTCATCTTGATTTTTAGAGATTTTATATTGCTGTATTAATTAGTTAATTAGTATGTACTCTTACCCAATCTACTTTCATTCTCCCAGTACTTCCTTTTTGTTTTTCTGATATGAATGAATTCAAAGCTAAATATAAATCTTTCTTAGATATGGTTGTTGAAGTTCTGGATACTTCCAAATTATTTACCATCCAAACCAATTCTTTTTCTGATCACATTAAGGAGTAAATGTAGAACTCGGATGAATTAAGACCATTTATTTTTATTCAATCAACCTTGTCTTTGTTAGCGTTTCACAATGTGATTGATTTGCCATCAAAATGGAGGATGTTTATTAATGGTAATTATTCGTCAGCACCTAACCCAAAGACGGGATGAGTAGAACCTTTACAGCGAATTTTTGCCGGGAAACACCGTGTTTTTGACTGAATTTTTCCGCAGTTTGAATTATATCAGATGTGAAATTAAACTCTTTTTTATTATCCCTTGTTTGGTATGCCAAGTTATTGCATTTAATTTCTCATTTTTTGTCTCAATTTTGAAGTAGCTGGTTAGTAGCGACATATTTTTACCTCCTCTATTCGCTTGCTTCTCATTAAAAAATGAATGTTGTTATATTAATTTTGGGTTTTTGTATTGAAATCCAAAATTTCAATGTTTAGTTGGTAAAGTTTTCTCCTTAAATTCATTTGAAAAACTCAGTCTTACATTTCGGAAATTCTTAAACCGTTCTAGTTTTTCATTCACATAAAATGCAATTTCAGCATTTTATGCTAATTTATAAAATTAATTTCCTGTTTGATATTAAGTAGTTTTATTCCATCTGTTTTGGTTGGCTCAAAACCCTTTTGCTATTACAAACTCAGGTAAAGATATTTTCGCATTTAGTTTTTCATATTCGTGAAAAGGAACATGTTAAACCATTAAAAGAGTTGCTCAATAAAAAATCAACCAGTCCTACTTCCTAAATCCATGTATCGTGGGTATAGCATCAACTTAATGGCATATAGATGAATCTAAAATCCGGGAGAAAGTTAAAATCCAACCCGTTCTTCTTCAGGACTACGAGATGTGGTGGATCATATATTATCATTGAACAAGGGGCCGATGTACTGGCTATCATCATCTATTCAAGTATCTCCTTTAACTTCAGCAATAGCAGCTGGCTTATTTTGCTGTTGCAATTGATGGATACTACATCCTATTATTATTAAAACACATAAACCTAAAAATACAGGTAACCTTACAATCTTATTCTTGTATATGGATTTTTATATAATTGGTTAAAATTTTAATATTGCTGCACTTAAAACAAGCTGAGTTAAGTTTGGCTTCAGTGTAGATCTTTGACAACTATGTAGACTTTTTAAGTAGCTCGATTATAGGAATTTTATCAACCCTATTATACTTAGTCGGTTGAACGATTTTTTAGCTAGTTATCAGCGAATGCCACTGTAGTAAAAATAATTATAAAAATAAAAGGGCAAACAAAAACTGATTAAAATG
>JBIKOV010000189.1:0-6398 GCA_044357815.1 Ferruginibacter sp.
GTTGCGAAAATGCAATGTTTTGTTGAGCTATGTAAGAGGTTGTGCCGTACACACTGTTTTGGTCGTGATTGTTGTAGGAGGAAGCGAGCATTAATTTCTCTTTTGTTGGTAATTGATAATTGCCTAAAACTTCCCAACGCTTTGTGTAAATGCTCTCGCCATAAATGCTATCTCCACCTCTAAATTGTTTTTCCCATCTCATATCTCCACCCCAACGGTCTTCATACATATACCTTGCTGCAATGCTAAAAATTCGATTGTCTTTGCGTTCAAAATTCCATTTTTGAAAAATGGATATTCTGTTTTGTAAAGTCATGTCGGTAAAGTTGTCCTTGTTATTATCCACTCTGTGTTGGAAGTTAAAATAGTTGATGCCTGTTAGCACACTCGCTTTTTTTCCTGCATTCAATTTTAAACTTATGTCGGTATTGTATTCTCCCCAACTTGTTGCAAATACATCAGCAGAAATTAAAGGGGCGTTCTGTGGTTTCTTTGTAATAATGTTTATCAGTCCTCCAACGGCTTCACTGCCATATAATGAAGAAGCAGGACCTTTTACTATTTCTATTTTTTCTATCAACGAATTCGGGATGCCTGATAATCCATATACCGTAGATAAGCTGCTTACAATTGGCATACCGTCAATAAGTACCATGGTGTAAGGACCTTCCAACCCATTTATATGAATGTCGCCAGTATTGCAAACATTACAATTTAATTGTGGTTTTACTCCATTTACATTTTGCAATGCTTCAAAAACATTAGGAGTAGGATTTTTCTTAAAATAAGTGGGTGTGTAAACTTCAACAGGCACAGGACTTTCCAGACGGCTTACTTCTTTCATTGTTCCTGTTATAACCACTTCGTTCAGCGTATTTTGGTAATTGGTTAGATCAAAGTTTATGGTAAGTTTTTCGCCTTCTTTTATGGAAATTGATTTTTCCATTTTATTGAATCCAATACAAGAAGTCCTCACAACATAGTTACCTTCCTTTATCTTTTTTATTTTATAAATCCCCGAAGAGTCGGTTATATCTCCTGTTGAAGTGCCAACCAAAGATACATTTGCAAATTCTATTGGCTTTCCCTCGGAAATTATTTTGCCTGAAATGGAGGCTGTTTGCGCCATTGAAAGCTGACCTGTCAAAACGAAAATTACAGTTGATATTGACAGGAGTATTCTTGATTTCATCTTTTGAAAATTAGTTACGGTGGTAAAAATAATAAAGTTAGACTAATCTAACAAATAAAGTTTTATATTATTTTGTATCTTTGCAAAATCAAATGAATTTTTCGTAATTAAGATGCTTACATACACAGAAGAGAATTATTTGAAAGCCTTATTTAAAATCACATTTGGAAGTGGTTCAAATGAAGCTGGCACAAATGAATTGGCTTCCCTTTTAGTTGTAAAACCTGCAACTGTAAATGATATGCTTAAAAAGCTAAAAGAGAAAGAATTGGTAGATTATGAAAAGTATGGAAAAATAACATTGACCATTAAAGGAAAGAAAATAGCCTTAGAAATTATTAGAAAGCATCGTCTTTGGGAAACGTTTTTGTATCAAAAATTAGAGTTTAGTTGGGATGAAGTTCACGAAGTTGCCGAGCAATTAGAACATATACAGTCGGGAAAATTGGTTGATAAATTAGATAAGTTTTTAGATTATCCAGAGTTTGACCCTCATGGTGACCCAATACCCACTAAAAAAGGTGAGATAAAAGTTCAGTATAAAAAAACTTTGTCCGAAATAAGTGTTGGCAAGTCTTGTAAAATGGTAGCTGTAAAAGATAATTCAAGTCCGTTTCTTCAATATGTAGTCAAAGTTGGGTTAGGAATAAATAATGAAATTAAAGTGCTGTCCATTCAAGAGTACGATTCGATGATGGTTATAGAAATTAATGGTAAGCAGTCAACTGTAAGTCAAAAGTTTGCCGAAAATATTTTTGTTGTCATTGAGTGAAAGTTCCATAGTCCACTTACTACGGTTGGTGGGTTGGCATTTTGTGGCCCAATATTAGAACAAATGATAATCGGAGAATTTAGGATGGTCTACCTACAATGACCGCTAACGACAGTCTGTGAAAAAACTAACGCTAAACAGTTCATAAATATAGGATTTATTAGTGAAAACAAGGTGCGAATTTCAATTTTAATGAAAAATAAATAGTTGAAAATAAGTTACTTAGGTGTTTATTATCGGTTTCGAATTCA
Source organism: Ferruginibacter sp. (assembly GCA_044357815.1). Lineage (GTDB taxonomy): Bacteria > Bacteroidota > Bacteroidia > Chitinophagales > Chitinophagaceae > Ferruginibacter. Next base: position 2,216 of record JBIKOV010000189.1, read on the forward strand.
GATGCGCAGTAGGGAAGAATTTATTGATAAAGAAAATGTTGTTCGATTTGTGGATGCGTTTGTGGAGCAATTAGAGGGCTTGAAAAACAAAGCTGTTTTATTTTTTATTTCCTTCACAAAGCAACTTGTCTAAATAGGCTCACTCTTCTTCAAAACTCATATTCATAATTTCGAGACTTAATTTATCTCTTTCCCCGTTATTGCTTTTATGAATTGTTGGGCTTAGTATTTTTTCATCAGTTTCTTGTCCATTCTCTATTAGTCGGCTTTTTGGGTTCAGGTAAAGGTTCCAATTTAGAATTATCGACTTTTATTTTCTCAAGTTCTGTATTCTATTGACCTAATCCTATTTTATATTTTTTCTAGGTATTATTTTACAATTTTTCTTGAGACAGTGATACCAAGACCATTTGTGATTTTAATTTCATAAACACCTTTAGACAAGGTCATTGCATCAATTGTCATATTAGCGCTGATAAGTTCAGTATTGAAGACTGCTCTTCCCGACATATCGCAAATAGAAATAACAGAACCAATCTGGTTTTCTGAAGTAACTAGCGTAAAATTGTCCTGAATAGGGTTCGGGTAAACTTGGAAAGCGTCCCGCCCCAATTGAGTAAGACCTGACTCATCCAATGCTCTTAAAACAATTATGCTGTGTGTATTTGGATTTGTATTTGACCAAGAAGCACCATTTGTTGCGAGATAAATTTCATTTTGCTGCCCAACACAAATATCTCTTAATCTTCCAAATTGATTAATCAAATAATGATCTTCATCTACAACAGATAATCCATCAGCACTTAAATCCAATGCGATAATTCGTTTATCTTTTAATACTGTCATTAAAATACGACCATCAAATTCAGGTAACAAGGGGTTTTCATAGTACACCATATCAGAAGGTGCATTAGTTGGTGTCCAAGCAACCAAAGGTTCCATCACGTTATTTGCAGTACAGAATGTTTCTTCACCACCTGGTTCGCAAAATCCTTCAACATTTGGCCAACCGTAATTTCTTCCAATTTCTAGAATTTGAAACTCATCATCCGTTGAAGCTCCATGTTCAGAAACATAAATTTTTCCATTTGGATGCTGTAAAATACCTTGCACATTTCGATGTCCATATGTATAAACAGGATTACCTGCAAATGCATTATCTGCCGGAATTGTACCATCCAAATTTATACGTAAAATTTTACCATTCAATTCATTCACATCTTGAGGTAATGATTGATTTTGAGCATCACCAGTTGAAAAAAGCAAGGTGTTATCAGGCAGAATTGCTATTCTTGAACCATTATGAGTAGTGTTTCCAATAATATTATCAATCAAAATAATTTCATTTACTAAACTTGTTCCGTTGTAGGTATATTTTACAACTTTCTCTTTAATATTTGAAAATGATCCGTAAGTATAAGCTAGAAATACTTCTGGTGTTGTAGCAAAATCAGGATGAAGGGCCATTCCAAGTAATCCTGATTCAGAGTTTTGGTAAACGGAAGAAACAATGTTTAGAATCACCGTTTTCGTTTTTGCAATAGGATCGATTCGACTAATGATTCCTTTTCGTTCAGTTGTCCAAATAAAACCATCTGGTCCATAAATGATTTCCCAAGGAATGTCTAATCCAGTATAAATTGTATCAACCTCTACAGTTGTAGTCCCTACCGTGATATTGCTTTGAGAAAATAGTTGGAGGGAGAGTAAGCCTAAACTTAGAGCAACAATTTTTTTCATTTTAATCTGATTAAGTATGCTCAAATATATAAAATCTTATTATCATCGAATAATAGTCACAAAATCACTGATTTAATAATAAATCAACTTCTCTGATTAAACGATCAACCTCTTTGCATGATATTCCGTCATAATAACCACGAATGCGCATTTCTTTGTCAACCAAAACAAAATTGTTTGTGTGGATTTCAATTGCTTAAACGTAACGATATCTTTTTATAGTAACGTACCGCTCACAGCGATCGTAACCCTGTGTTGTTCCGAACCCTCGGGAAGGCAGGGTCATGGAGTTTGCACGCTGTTATGGGCTGGTTTTATTCTTTTATTACTTTAAATGACTGTTTTAAATTCTCTCCCACACTAAACAAATAAATACCTGCCGATAAATTGCCTAATTCAATGGTTGTGTCCTCAGAAGTTATTTTTCCTTTAATAATTATTTTACCTAGATTATCATAAATTTCATAAAATGAGCCTAAAAGCTTTAAATCTACTTTTACATTGACTAAACTTTGAGCTGGATTAGGAAAAACAGAAAACATATTACTACTACTACTTTCATTAATTCCTAAAGGCCCACAGCCTACTGAAGTTAGTAAACTTGCTCTGGGCGCAACAATGGCTGTAGCTCTAATTCTATCTTTCTGTCCTTGTGTAAATCTGTTGACTAAAGGGCAATAAGCCATATAATTATACCGGCTGTTATCCCACACACCAGCCAAAGTACAAGGATTAGTTGTACCGCAATCGCTTTGTTTATGAGGTGGCGTATCGCATACACGATCTCCATCTATAAGACAATTGGTGTCTACCGGACAAGAAACATTACCACCATCACCATTGAAGGTATGATAAAGAAAAAAGCCGTGACCAACTTCATGAGGTAATGTTCCACTGTTATTTGTCATAGAGGTGGAAACAATAACTAATCCATCATAAAGTCCTCCAACTGGATACGATGCATATCCAACAAAACTACCATTACAAATTTCGCTAACTACCCAAATATTATAATAGTCAGAAACAGGCCATCTGCTTAAGTCTTTTATCGCAGTTTCAATTGCTCCGCTACACGGATTACCAGTCGGTGTTATTCCATTTGCTGAATAATTTGCAACACCTGAACCATCAACCCTATTAATGCCGTTGGTTGAATTACCGTTTGGGTCTTTGCTCGCAAGGCAAAATTCCAATTCAACATCAACACCTAAACCGTTTACATTTCTAAATCGGTCATTAAGTCCTGTAATAGCTTGTTGAATTTGAATTTCCGGAATATTAGAACCTGTTCCAATAGACTCTCCTAAATGCATGACATGAACAACAACTGGAATGGTATAAAGAGTAGATTTTAAATTTTTATTTGCGTGATTTTGAGTGTTGGCCTCAACATTCGGTTCAAGGTTAAGTATTTGCTTCCGATAAGCAGAATCAGTTTGCATCCGATTTTTATGAATGTAATCCGTGCCGCATTCAGCACTTTGTCCCGTGCCCTGCATTTGAAAAAACAGAAGAGAAATTATTAATGGAATAAAATTTAAAGATTTTTTCATATTATTTCTTAACATTATGTTACTCGTTTGGTTTTTCAGAATACTCCCTGTTTTTTTTAAGTGGTTTTCTTGACTCCACTTTTTTATCTTTCACTTTGGGTGGTCAGTCCTTTGGCTTTCGCAGACCGTCTTGTTTTTTAAACTTGCACAAAACGCTCGTCTGTGAAAAAACCAACACCAATCAGTTCATAAATATAGCAATTAAAGTTTATAATAACCACCTACAAATCCCGTATATTTAAGTAATAATAAATCTATAAGTATGAGCTATTTAGGTGTTCATGATTGGTTTTGAATACAGATGCGCAGTAGGGAAGAATTTATTGATAAAGAAAATGTTGTTCGATTCGTGTATGTTAGGTATTCATGATCGGTTTCGAATACAGATGCGCAGTAGGGAAGAATTTATTGATAAAGAAAATGTTGTTCGATTCGTGTATGCGTTTGTGGAGTAATTGGAGCTTGAAAAAAAGCTATTTTGACTAGTGAATTATGAAAATGTGAGTTTTTTCACGACCTGATGTTTTGTGTGTAGGCGCATACTCATAGGTTGCGCTTACACGCTGTTAAGGTGAAAGGTTTTGCTCCGCCAAAGTGATTCAATGTGGGTATCACAAATTGTGATACCAAGTTTTGCATTTCAAGTTCTTTCAATTCAAACATAAAATCATCCGGAAATCGATCGATGTTTCTGCGGACTGCTTGTTTTAAAACTCTTGTTTCTACTTCGTAGATTATTGCTAAATCCATGTCTAGCATTACTTTCTTTCCTCTGATTTCTAGAATACTTTTTTTAATTTGTTCTAATTCCATCGTTCTATTTTTTATAACCCACTTGTTTTCGAGTAATCTGCTGCGTTTGTTGCTTGTCTTTTTGCATTAAATAGGTG
>JBIKOV010000190.1:0-6397 GCA_044357815.1 Ferruginibacter sp.
TTTTTTCATGTAGTAATGTAAAGGTAGTTTATTGGCTCAACCCCCTTCGGGGATCCGTTTCGCTACGCTACACTACTCCCCGAAGGGGTATATTACCAGTGTTGCACTTATTACTTGAACTTACATTTTGATAAATTGTTGAAATTTAAAAATACATTCCATCAGTTTTTAGCAGAGCAATGGCAGTGGCAGGAAATCGCTACTGACTCAAATGGTAAGGTGATCAGTGAAATATATACCTCACTTGAAAACGTGTATGTGCTTAATAAAAATGATTGGCCGATGATGATTTCTTTTTTTAAAGAGCGCATTGTAGCATTGGATAGATTTTGGTGTGAATATAAGTATGCATTTGATCGGTCTGGTTTTTAAATCGATTTATAGCAATTGACAGGTTATTATCATTTTTTTGCAAATTAAAATTATCGATTTTTTGGGCAGATGGGAGCTGTTTTTTAGTCGTACATAAATCTTTAAAATTATATGGATCAACTCATTACTGCAAAAAAACTAGTGGAGCAATATGCCCTTGTGCCGCATCCAGAAGGTGGTTATTATAAAGAAAATTATAGGTCATTGGAAAAAATATCCGCAAATGGTCTTCCTGAGCGTTTTTCAGAAGAGAAGTGTTTGAGCACTGCCATTTATTTTTTGTTGGAAAAGGGCAATTTTTCTGCGTTTCACCGAATCAAAAGTGATGAGTGCTGGCATTTTTATGCAGGTTCGGCTTTACTGATATATGTTTTATCGCCTGATGGCAGACTTGAAATTATTTCACTCGGAAATAATTGGCTGAAGGGGGAGCAGTTTCAGGCCATCGTTCCTGCAGCTTGCTGGTTTGCATCTGAACCAGCTGAAGGAACTGCCTTTTCATTTGTAGGTTGCACTGTGGCACCAGGGTTTGATTTTATTGATTTTGAATTGGCTGAAAAGGCAGTACTGTCTGAACAATTTCCACAGCATAAACAGTTAATTAACAGATTGGTGAGATAAAAATACCGCGCATATTATTTTTTTAAACCATCGTTTCTGGTTGCTTTAAACTTTTGTCCGTTTAATCAGTCTTAGTTGTTGTGTATTTTTGGTCATAATTGGTTGTAAATTGCTTAAAATTGTTTTCAATGTTGGCTTACAAATTTTAAATTATCGGATGCTAATGATAAAATGGTTGTTGGTGCTTTTCATCTTGAGTGCTTCATTTATCGGATTTTCACAAGACTATAGCAATAGGGGGAAGGACTTTTGGGTGGCTTATACGGGGCATATTGATGGAACTTCATCAAGGATGGCCTTGTATATTACATCTGATCAGGATGCGATCGTTACGGTGGAAGTAAATGGGGTTTCTTCTACACCTGTAACTGCTTTGGCAAACAAAGTAACCACTATTCAGCTTACTAGTTCATCAACGCCGAGTAATACGCTGGCATATAACTCCCAATCTGAAGGGGTTGGGCTCAAAAAAGGTATTCATATTACCAGTAACCATGCTGTTGCAGTATATGCACATGTTTTAAACGCAGCAAGGTCTGGTTCTACCCTGGTCATCCCTACCGCTGTTTTGGGTAGAGAATATTATGCTGCTAGTTACCAAACGTTAAGCCCTGGATCTAATAAGTATTCTGAATTTGCTGTATTGGCAACAGAGGACAATACAACGGTGGAAATAATCCCTACCAAGGCGGATGTAGGAAATAAGCGAGTTGCCAATATATCCTATCAAGTAACACTTAACAAAGGAGATGTATATCAATATCAGAGTGCCAATGATCTTTCAGGATCTTATATTAAGTCAGTAGCCTCCGCTACAACACCTTGTAAGCCGATTGCGGTTTTTTCAGGATCTAGCTGGACGGCCATGGGATGTTCGAATGCTAGTTCGGGAGATAATTTATATCAGCAAATGTTTCCTTTTACCTCCTGGGGTAAAGTCTATTATACAGCACCATTTAAAAAAAAATCCTACGATATTTTTAGAATATTTGTACAGGATCCATCTGAGCAGGTTTTCGTTAATGGGGTGGCATTAGCTCTTTCATCCATCCTTAGCAATCGGTTTTATGAAATAAGTACTTTAGGAAATAATAAAGCCCAAGTGATCAGTTCCAACAAACCAATTTGTGTTCTGCAATATATAACTGCTCAAAATTGTGATAATGTACCCAGTGATCCTGAAATGATAATCCTTAATTCCATTGAGCAAACTTTAAGTGATATCACAGTGATGTCAGCAAGAAAGGATTTGACTCCACCTAATACACAAATTGACAATCATTATTTAAATATTATTTTCAAGACTAATACCATCAATTCTTTAAAGATTGACAATGCAGCACCGCTCTCCGTTCCTATTGCCATAGGTGCCACAGGTTATTCATATATACAAGAAGATGTCACCTCCTCAACGTATACCAATCCTTCTCATCGGATTGTTTCGGATAGTGGTTTTATGTGCATTGCTTATGGATTTGGAGCGGTAGAATCTTATGGTTATAATGCGGGTACCAATGTGAAAGATCTTTATCAATATATTACACTCCAAAGTCCATATGCCTCTATAAATTATCCAGCTACCTGTAAAGGAACTCCAATAAATTTATCTATTACTTTGCCTTATTTGCCCTTAAGTTTAGTTTGGGATTTTGCCAACAATTCCGGCATTAGCCCTAATACAAATGTTGTCAATAATTCACCTCTGCCAGATAGTATCTTTGTTAAAGATGGTCGTACTTTAAACGTTTTTAAATTACCAGGTAAGTATAATTTTACTGTAAAGGGAGCTTTGCCCATAAAGGTAACTGCAAATAATCCTTCAAGTGATGGATGCAGCGGATTACAAGAAATTAATTATGATGTAATTGTTTATGATTCACCTAAAGCAAATTTCACCATCACTCAAAGCGGTTGTGTTACAGATGATTTGAAATTTTTTGATGCTACCATTGGCAGTGGGAGGCCGACAGTAAATTGGAAATGGGATTTTGGTGATAATACATTTGATAATGTTAATGAACCAGTTAAAAGATATTCCAGTGCTGCTCCCGGTTCCTTTCCTGTTAAGTTAATTTCCATTAATGATATTGGATGTATTGCTGATACCACTATTGCCGTTGACATTAGTACTGTTCCCCAGGTAAAATTTGGTATTGCAGATACCATTTGTGCAGGCAAAACAATTGTGTTGTCTGATTCCAGTTCCAACGCAGTGGGTAGTATTGTAAAATGGTATTGGGATTATGGAGATGGGGTATATGATACTGTGCTGACAAAAGCAAATCGCACCCATAGCTATTCTTCATTGGGAAGTAAAACCGCTTCTTTAAAAGTGGAAACCAATACTGGTTGCAAAAGTGCTGTTGCCAGTAAAAATATCATCATTCACCCCATTCCTGTCGCAGGATTTATTTTGCCTGAGGTTTGTTTAAGCGACAGCTATGCCGAATTTAGGGATACCAGTACTATTGTATCCAGCTCAATTAATAATTGGTTATGGAATTTCGGAGATCCTGTTTCGGGCACTTTGAATATATCTTCTCAGCAAAATCCTCAACATAGTTATAGGGCTGTAGGAGCCTACACGGCAAGCTTAACTGTAAGCGGCATTGGTGGATGCTCCAGTACAATCAGCCAGGATATTTTTGTTAATGGAAGTAATCCTAAGGCAGATTTTACGGTGGGTAATTCTGCTGTTCTGTGTGCGAATGATTCGGTAAGTATCACTAATATTTCTTCTGTATTTCCTGGCTCAGTAAGTAAGGTAGAAGTATTCTGGGATAACCTTGGAGCACCGGCGGTATCTCAATTGGACGAGTTTCCAACTAATGGCAAAATCTACAAACACTTATATCCAGAATTTCAAACACCCCTGACCAAAAAATTCATCATCCGGCTTAGGGCATATTCCGGCGGGATTTGTTTAGAGGATAAATTGCAGACGATTACTGTCAATGCTTCACCCAAGGTAAAGTTTACCAGTATACCTAACACTTGTCTAGATGCATTACCTTTTCAAATTACCCAGGCCACAGAGGTAGGGGGGCTTGCTGGTTCATATAAATTTAGTGGTCTGGGAGTTTCAAGTTTAGGAATTTTCAGCCCGGCTATAGCGGGAGTAGGTTCGCATCGTTTGTTGTTTACCTATACTTCTACGGCTGGAGGCTGTGTTGATACCATCTCCCAATGGATTGCTGTACTAGCACCTCCTGTAGCCGACTTTACTTTTGATCTACCTGCCTGCGAAAAAAATAATATATTTTTTAATAGTACCGCTACTGCTTCGGTAGGAACGCTGACCGCCTTTGCCTGGAATTTTGGAGATGGATCTGCCCCTGTGATAAAAAATACACCTGCTTCTTTTTCTCATATTTTTTCAGCTGCTGCAGATTATTCGGTTTCTTTAAAAGTAACTACTTCCAATGGTTGTGTAAGTTCTTTAAAACAACTGCCGGTAACCGTTAGGCCAGTTCCAATCCCTAATTTTTCGGTACCTGTATCTGCTTGTTTACCTCTTGCAACAGTTCAATTCGCAAATCTAACTACGATTGCAGATGGCACTGAAAATGCGATGACTTATAGTTGGTTGTTTGATGATCCAATCAGTGGGGTGAATAACAGATCGGTTGCTAAATCACCAACCCATATTTATTCATCAACCGGTTCCTATAATGTAAATCTGAAGGTTACCAGTGGGAATGGTTGTGTGGATGATACTACGATTGTATTGAATTCAATCCATTCACAACCTAAGGCAATTTTTAGCAGTGATTTGCCTAGTGTATGCCTAGGAAATGAGGTTGTATTTTCTGGAATGATCAGCGGACCAGATAGTACCGCAATCGGATGGAGTTGGGATTTTGGAGATGGTCAGCATGGGCTAACCCGAAGTCCGGTGCATAAATACAATACTGCAAATGCTTTTAATGTTAGTCTTTCAATTGTAAATAATTTTGGTTGTATTAGTGATACCGTCACGAAGTTATATACGGTGTATCCTAATCCTACCGTTGACGTAGGACCAGATAGAGTTGTGTTAGAAGGAGGTTCTTTAGTCTTGCCATCTTTAGTAACCGGCAATGAACTTCAATATCTATGGACACCTGCTTTGTATTTAAATTTGGCCACCAACCCAGCTCCAACAGTCATTAATCCTTTAAAAGATATCGGTTATAGGTTGACTATAACGTCAAAGGGTGGTTGCACAGCAACGGACAGTTTGTTTGTAAAGATTTTGTCAGCCATTAAAGTACCCAATTTATTTTCACCTAATGGCGATGGTATCAACGATAGGTGGTTGATAAAATATTTGGATTCTTATCCAGATTGTAGTTTGCAAGTATTTACAAGAAATGGCCAGCTAGTTTACGAATCAAAGCGATACACTGATGCTACCGCCTGGGATGGAACTTTAAAAGGGAAGACATTGCCATTTGATACTTACTATTATATTTTACAACCTGGAAGTGGCCGGAAACCAATTACAGGTTATGTTACAATTATAAAATAGCTATCAATTTATCAAGCAGTATTTATGAAAAAAATAGCATTTTTATTGTTCTTTATTTTTACAAGGGGGTTGGTATTTTCTCAGGCCAAGCCTTATTATTCCCAATATATTTTAAATAATTATATCCTTAATCCAGCTGTTGCAGGAATAGAGAATTATACAGATGTAAAATTGAGTTACCGAAATCAATGGGCTGGTATCGATGGTGCACCAGTTACCACCTATTTTAGTATTCATGGGCCTATTGGAAAGTCAGATTATAGAACCTCGGCTACCTCTTTTGAAGTACCAGGTGAAAATCCACGTGGAAGAAAATTTTCGGATAATTACACTGCTCCCAATGCTCACCACGGCGTTGGCATTACCGCCCTTAATGATAAAACAGGTTTTATTAATCGTTGGTCTGCTTATGGTTCTTATGCTTATCACCAACCTTTAAGTGTAGCCACTACTTTATCTGCAGGAATAAATATGGGTGTTACGGGTTTAAATTTGGACAGGTCAAAGTTTAATTTTGCTGACTTAGATGCCAATGATCCTGCGATTGGATTTGTCAATGGGGATATAAAAATTATCAAGCCAGAGCTGGGGGCAGGGATATGGCTTTATGGTGCCCATTACTTTGCAGGAATTTCTGTGCAAAATATGCTACTCGGTACCGTAAAATTTAATGCAGGGACTAATAATGGAAATTATTTTTCACCTAATTATTTTTTAACAGGAGGGTATCGTTTTTTTCTAACCGATGAGGTGAGTGTACTTCCTTCTGTAATGATACAATATCTTCAGCCGCAATTATATGGCCTTCATTCCAACGTGAAATTACAATACCTCGACAAGCTTTGGGTAGGGGGTAGTTATCAGTTTTCGGATTTAATATCTGGGTATTCTGCA
>JBIKOV010000191.1:0-6378 GCA_044357815.1 Ferruginibacter sp.
TCTTCTCCTACCCAACTCAATTGCTGCCATTATTGTTATCGCTTTGGCCAATCCAATTCCTTTTATTTGCTGAAATTCTTGTAATGAAAACTTACCTAGTTCATTTAAATTGTTATTTCCCATATGTAATATTTCTTTCGCTAGATCCACCGCTGACTTTTCTTTGTTCCCATTATTGATTAAAATAGCTAGTAGTTCTGAATCACTTAAGCTAACCGAACCTTTAAGCAATAACTTTTCTCTTGGACGGTCATCCATCGCCCAGCTTTTTATCGAAGTGGATGGTTTGTTGATATTTTTCATCCTTTAAAATTTTACATCCATGATTTAATGATAATTTTGCTACATCTTATTTTTCCTTCATCTTCCAATATAAATAATATGTCATATAATGCAAAGCTTTTTTCAGGCACTGGATCTCAATACCTTTCAGAGGCAATTGCCAAACAATTTGGTGAGCCTTTAGGTAAAGTAAATATCCAGCGTTTCAGTGATGGAGAAATTGGAGTTGAATTCCAAGAGAGTATTAGGGGGCAGTTTGTTTTTTTAATTCAAAGTACATTTGCTCCTACGGATAATTTGATGGAATTGCTTCTAATGATTGATGCGGCCAAAAGGGCATCGGCTTATAAAGTAATTGCTGTAATGCCCTATTATGGCTATGCAAGGCAAGATCGAAAAGACAAACCAAGAGTAGCGATTGGTTCAAAATTGGTTGCCAATATGCTTACTGCTGCTGGGGCCGATAGGGTGGTCACTATGGATTTACATGCACCTCAAATACAGGGTTATTTTGACATACCAGTTGATCACTTAGACTCTTCTGCCATATTCATTCCTTACATCGAAAGCTTGCAGCTCGAAAATCTCACTTTTGCCGCACCTGATGTAGGTAGTGCCAATAGAATCCGAGAAGTAGCATCCTACTTTGAAAGCGAAATGGTGATCTGCGACAAGCACCGTAAGCGTGCCAATGAAATAGCCAGCATGGTAGTTATAGGTGACGTAACGGATCGGGACATTGTGTTGATAGATGATATCTGTGATACTGGAGGTACGCTTGCAAAAAGCGCAGGATTATTAAAGGAAAAAGGAGCCAGAAGCGTACGGGCATTTTGTACCCATCCGGTTTTAAGTGGAAAAGCCTACGAAAACATCGAAAATAGTGCACTAGAAGAATTGGTAGTTTGCGACACTATTCCAGTTAAACATTTGGGAGGTAAAATCAGGGTGGTCTCTACCGCTGAGCTATTTGCCATAGCCATTCGGAATGCCTTAGAAAATAAGAGTATCAATGGCCTGTTTTTAAGAAGCCGGATGGCCAGTAAAAACATTTGAGTATACAAACCCAAAACACCATTTTAATTTAACCAATATACTTTCAAAACCAGCTTTTTTCATTACCTTCGCGCCTCATAAAAATTAAATTAAATGAAAACAATTACAATCGAAGGACAAATCAGGACCGAATTTGGCAAAAAAGCCACCCGCCAACTTCGCCTTGAGGAAAAAGTGCCAGCTGTAATTTACGGAGGTGCTAAGGAAATCAATTTTGCTGCTCCTGCAACTGCTTTTAAGAATGTAGTGTATACACCTGATTTTATGGTTGTATTAGCTAATATTGATGGAAAGGCGTATAGATGCGTACTGAAAGATTTGCAGTTTGACAAAGTAAGTGATCAACTGATTCATGTTGATTTCTTAGAATTGGTAGAAGACAAAAAAGTAATCGTTACCTTACCACTTAAGTTTACTGGAGCTCCAGTAGGAGTAAAAGCAGGGGGTAAATTGGTTATTAAAATCAAGAGTTTAAAAGTTAAACTGTTGCCTAAATATTTGCGTGAAAACATTGAATTAGATATTACTAATTTGGAGTTAAATGAAAATATCCGCGTTCAGGATGTAAAGGCAGATAATATGGAAATCATGAACTCACCTCGTATTCCTATTGCTTCTATCACTATGACTCGTCAATTGAAACAAGAAGAAGCTGCTGTTCCTAAAGCTGCTGCAAAAGCTGCCCCAGCTCCTAAAGCTGCTGCCGCTGCTGCTCCTGCTGCAAAAAAGTAAGCAAAAATGTTTTATAAATATAAAAGCCCCGAATTTTCGGGGCTTTTATATTTAATCTAAACTTCAAACGATAACTCTAAACTTTAATTACCTTTGCTCACTAAATTATACTTATGGGAATGGATAGAAATACAGTGATTGGATTTGTGCTGATAGGGATGCTTTTAATGGGGATGTTTTATTTCAACAGCAAAGAAAATCAGGCTTACCTAGTTCAGCAAAAAAGAATAACTGACTCCATTGCCAAAATGAAGCCAAAACTTGACCCTATTGCTGTAATGAAGGATTCCTTAACTGCTGATACCATGCGTAAAATTCAGTCTGCTGGAGGGTTTCAGGAGTTTTTGAATCAACCCGAACAATTGACGGTGGTGGAAAACGAAGTAATGAAGGTTACGTTTACCAATAAAGGAGCACAACCCAAAATAGTAGAGTTAAAAAAGTATAGTACTCTGGATGGTAAACCTATTGTTTTGCAAAAAGGGTTATTTAATAAAATTTCGTACGCTATTAATTCAGGAAATCAGCAAACAGCCGCAACCGGCGATCTTCTATTTACTCCTGCATCTATTGTTACTAATGCAGATAAAAGCCAGACGCTGAGTTTTACCGTAAAAGATTCTTCAGGTAAGGGGGCGACACATCTTTTCACCTTGCGTCCAAACGACTATATGATTGATTTTTCAATCAACTTAGAGGGAGCAGATCAGCTCGTAACACAGCAATCCATTAATTTATTGTGGCAAACTCAAACGGAAAGAGTTGAAAAGGATATGACCTATGAAAAGCAACAAACACATATTTCGCAGGTAAGTGAAGGGAATTATGATTTTGAAATGTTGGGATCAGGAGATACCAAGAAATTTGACAAAGCCGTAGACTGGATTGCTGTTAAACAACAGTTTTTTATAACTACTTTACTTAATAAAAACAAATTCCCCTCAGTGGAAGTGAAATGGATGGTGCCTTCCGATACTTCACTTCATATTATTGCTCAAACAGTAGCCAATTTTAGAATCAATGTACCAGTAGGTAGATCGGCACAAATACCCTTACAGTTATATTATGGCCCTAGTGACTATAATATACTTAAGGCATATGGCAATCAAATGGAAAGCATTGTACCCTATGGTAGTGGTGTGTTTGCATTTGTAAAATACATCAACCGTCATTTTCTATTACCCGTATTTGACCTGCTTAGAAAAAATGTAGCAAGCATGGGTATTGTTATCCTGTTGTTGACTCTTTTTATCCGGTTACTTACTTCGCCTATACTCTATAAAAGTTATGTAAGTGGTGCTAAGATGAAGGCACTTAAACCAGAAATTGATAAACTGAAGGAAAAACACGGAGAAGACAAGCAGGCGTTTAGTATGGATCAAATGAAGCTTTGGAAATCGGCAGGAGTAAGCCCATTGGGTGGTTGCCTGCCTGCCCTGTTGCAAATTCCCATCTTCATGTCATTATATTATTTTTTTCAAAGCAATATTTCTTTGAGAGGAGAAAATTTTCTTTGGGCAAAAGATCTAGCTGCTTATGACTCTATTTACAACCTGCCATTTGAAATCCCTTTTTATGGAGACCATGTAAGTTTATTTACAATAACGGCTACGCTTACCAGCTTACTCATTTCAATTTACAGCATGAGTAGTATGCAGGACAATTCCAATCCTGTAATGAAGTACATGCCCTATATATTCCCGGTGATGTTGCTAGGGGTATTCAATATGCTACCAGCAGCACTGACCTGGTATTATACCATTTCAAATACGATTACCCTTATCCTCCAAATTGTTATTCAGAAATACATTATTGACCACGATAAAATTTTGGCGCAGATTGAAATTAATAGAAAGAAACCTGTAAAACAGAGTAAACTTCAGGAAAAGATACAGGCTATGCAGGATGCCAACCAAAAGGTTCAGGATTTAAAAAATAAAACCAAGAAATAATGTAGCCTTTGTGGTAAAATTAAATAGCCCGCATTCGCCTATCAGCGTTGCGGGCTATTTAATTCTCATTTTTTTTGGTAGCGAATTTTGTTATCTTTATTAAAATACTTTGAAATGAAAACGATCGTTATTTTTCTTTTTCTGGGTTTTACGCTGCTGCTAAGTACTGCAAGCTTTGCACAAAAAACAATCTCAGAGGGCACCATTACGTACGAAATTTCCTTACAATCACGCAGTAAGGAAAACAAGTCGGATAATGGATTTGCAGGTGCTACATCAACAAGGTATTTAAAAGGAGGGCTTAGTAGGATAGATATGAAAACTTCCTTAGGTACAGAAACAACTATCTATAATTCCAAAACTGGCAATGCTGCCATATTAAAAGAATATAGCGGTCAAAAGTTAATGATCATGCTTACGAAAGATAATTGGGATGAAAGAAATAAAAAGTTTGAGGGAATTAAATTTGAAACTACGAATGATACAAAAATTATTGAAGGATATCATTGCAAGAGGGCAATTGCTCAATTGAAAGATGGATCATCCATGTCGGTTTATTATACCCCTGATCTAGTTGCTATCAACAAGGAGTATGACAGGGCATTTTCAAATTTACCGGGGTTCCCATTGGAATATGAATTGGAAACTGCAACACTTTTTTTTAGTTATAAATTATCATCTATTGATTTTAATACAGTACCTGCCTCAAAATTTGAGTACCCTCAAACGGGATATCGTATAATGACTTATGAAGAAAATAAAAAAGGGAAAGCAGGGCAGTAATAATAACAATAAGGGCAATTTAGCTTAACAGTCCATCAAATTAGCTCAAATAAAAATCCCCTCACTTTGATGTAAGGGGATTTTTATTTGAGCTAATTTATTTTTTCCTTAGAATAATTTTTATCCCAGAATATCCTTCTCTAATTTCAGGAACAGTTAATTTGTTTTTGTAAGGTACAATGTATATTGTATTTCCCTTTTGGTAAGTAGTTAATGACGTATTAATAATGGCACTTCCCATATCTGAATGGGTGTTGGTCAAACTGCCTTTATAGGATAAACCCGTTTTAAGGTTAAATCCAATAGCGGTCTTTATAGTGGAGGGAATATTTAAGTTTAAGGTAATCTTATTTTTAATTTTTTTCCCATATACCCTGTCTGCAAATACGTCAGAAACTATACTGATCAGTATAGTAAAAGCAAGTAGTTGTTTGGTGAAGGTGTTCATTTAAATAAGTTTAACTTTACAAATATAGAAATTATTTTCGTTTATTTGGAATCAATTTCCGTTTTTTTTGACTATTTTATTGGGTAAAGGTTTAAAAAAGCAGTATAAAATTGCAAATTTGTTTAAAATGGCGTACTTT
The DNA here is from genome assembly GCA_044357815.1 of Ferruginibacter sp. Taxonomy (GTDB): domain Bacteria; phylum Bacteroidota; class Bacteroidia; order Chitinophagales; family Chitinophagaceae; genus Ferruginibacter. Next base: position 5,393 of record JBIKOV010000191.1, read on the forward strand.
ACAGTAACCCTTTAGCCCATGAGTAAATACCCTTATCGACAAGACCGGGAAGAATTAAGAGAATTATTGCATCAGTACGATAATCTTAAAGCTGGCAGCAGTCACTCTTTTATTGATGAAGATGCGTTCGAGAAAATAATTGACTATTTCGATGAAAAAGACCAGTTAGCACTATCCTTAGAGGCTGCTGAGTTTGCTGTAGTTCAGTACCCCTATTGCTCCTCACTTTTATTGAAAAAATGTGATTTACTCATTGCTAGCAAAAAATACAAGCAGGCGCTTTATTTCCTGGACCAGGCAGCTTTATTAGATAACCGGGATATCAACCTATACATTTTGAGAACGGACGCCTTACTTGCTTTGGATCAGCATCTTAAAGCAGCGGATGTATTGGAAACTGCATTAGATTATTTTGAAGGGGATGAAAAAATTGAACTTCTTTTTGAATTAGCGGATGTTCATGATGATTATGAAAATTTTGACAAGGTATTTGATTGTATGAAAATGATTTTGGAACTGGAGCCACTGAATGAAGAGGCCTTATATAAAATTTGCTTTTGGACAGATTTTACAGGGCGAAATGAAGAAGGCATTCGGCTGCACCAGCAAATTATTGACGAGCACCCTTTCAGCGAACTGGCCTGGTTTAATTTGGCTGCAGCTTATCAGGGAATCAAATTATATGAGAAAGCAATAGATGCCTATAAATACGCAATCGCTATCGATGAAAAATTTGACTACGCATGGCGCAATATGGGGGATGCTTATTTGAGGCTAAGGAAATATAAGGATGCGATTGAGGCCTTGCAAAAAGTGCTAGAACTCGCAAGGCCCGAAGATGTTATTTATGAAGCCATTGCGCATTGTTTTGATAAACTTCAAAACTATGCCCAGGCAAGGTCCAATTATCGAAAAGCTACCCATCTAAACCAAGAAGATACCCAACTCTTTTATAAAATTGCCTGTACCTATATGAATGAAGGGAT
>JBIKOV010000192.1:0-6352 GCA_044357815.1 Ferruginibacter sp.
CTAGTGACGGAAGTCGTTTATTTTTTGTAAGTGATGAGCCAGGGGGCATTGGGGGCACGGATATTTATGTAGTCAATAGAAAAGAAGATGGAGGTTGGGATGGAACCGCCAATGCAGGAGGATTTATTAATACCCCGGGGAATGAACTATTTCCCACCTATTATGAGGGCAGCCTCTATTTTAGCTCAAACGGTCATGAAGGGCTAGGGGGACTAGATATTTTCAAGTTCTCTTTTGACAATGACCCTTATCCTGTTCCAAAAAATCTGGGCAGGCCGATTAATAGCGATCAAGATGATTTAGGATTTAGCATAAAAGATCAAAAAGGCTATTTCAGCTCTAATCGCTATGGCAGCGATGATATCTTCTCCTATAACTACCAAAAAATAAAGGTCGCAGTGAATGGAGAAGTAACCGTAGATGGACAAAAAAAATCAGGCATTACAGTAAAAATAATAAGTAAGGGCGAGGATGGCATTCGGGCTGGAACAGTGATCGATAGTGTTGTAACGGCTGAAGATGGTAGCTATGTTTTCAATGTACGACCCAATAGAAACTATCAGATTTTGATCGAAGATGGGAAAGGCAATAAATCTACCAATGATATTACTGCGTCGGATTATGTAAAACAAATTACCACTTCGAATGACAGTTTACCTACCGCCCAAAATGGTGTAGTTAGTCTAAGCTCCAATAAATTAATTACTAAAAATAATCAGACTAAGTCAAAAATTGCGGATGACCCAACCAGCTATAAAAAAGATCTAGGGCTGATTAATTTTGTTACACCCAAGCCAAAAATTACTCCACCAGTACTCAAACCTACTCCTAAACGGACATTTATATCGGTGGTAGACTCTTTACAAAGCGTAACCAAAGATTTTTTATTGGTGCATCATGTGTTTGATAAAGTAAGAATTTTTAAAGATGACCATGGCGCATATAAAGATGTAGTAAAGAGAGTAAGCAATTTGCATGGTGCTAAGATTGTCATTGTATCTGCTACGGATTGTATTGGTACGGATACCTATAACGAAGCGCTATCTGCCAGAAGATCTAAAAAAATTAAAACAGACTTAGCTAAATATGGAGGCAATGAAATCATATTAATACCAGTTGGAGAGAAGCAATTAGTAATGGAATGTTCAGATTCAGATAAGGATAAAAATAAACAAGTGCAGAATAGGTATAGCTATGTCTTTATAATACAATAGCAGCGATTTTTATTATTGCAAATATTTTATGTAACAGGCTGGTTCAATTTTATAACATAATTAATTTATATCATTTTAATTTTTTACGAGATGCTTACAACTCAAATAAAAAAAATGAAATTTTCTTTACAAAGGATGTTTCAAAAAGCAAAACCTATTAAATGTTTGACATACCGCCTAAAGGTAGAAGTAAGCTTTTTAGCCAATTTTTTTGTTCACTATGAGAAGGAAAAAAATACTCCCATCATTCGGGAATTTTATGCTACCGATTGGAATACTGAATTGAATTTTCCTGCGGGCTACAACGTGGGATTTAAAGTATTTGTACGCAACCCTTCCTCTTTAAAAGGCGAAACTGCAGTACTTAGTATTGAGAATATGGATGACGATGGCGGGATCTTGGTTAAAAAATTTGAACTCAATAATAAAAACACCAGTGTCGATGCCGAATGGTTCAGGCTTTCTATTCAATAAATAATTTAATATAGCTTTATTTTTTTTATCTAAATATGCCCCACATGGTATAGTTTTCATTCCCAAATAATAAGGGAATAATTTTAAACCGCTGATAAACCTTTACCTAAAGGATAGTTGAAGTGGATCCTTTTTTTCATTGGAACTCATATGATCTCCTCATAGCAGTAGTGTTTGGCCAACTTCCCAATTTTAATAATTTAACTGATTCGGTTAGCAGTAAATAAATGTTGCATAAATTGCTAAGGAAATACTGCGGGGTAATTTTATTGCTGTTTTACAGCAAATTCCATGGTCAATTGTTTCAATCATCAAAATGAAAATACAATACTGCTCGGATCTGCACTTAGAATTTCCCGAAAACAATCGGCATGTTAACAAAAATCCGATTTTACCAGTGGGCGAAATATTGCTCTTGGCCGGTGATATTCTTCCCTTTGCTTTGAACCATCTGGAGTATTCATTTTTTGATTATGTAGCCGATCATTTTGAAGCAGTGTATTGGGTTCCTGGAAACCATGAATATTATGGGTATGATATGAAGAAGATCAATGATCCCATTTTTGAAAAAATTCGCAGCAATGTTTTTTTGGTTAACAATCAGACTATTATTTATAAGGAAGTGAATATTATTTGCAGCACCCTTTGGAGTCATATTAGCCCTGAAAGCGAATTGCTACTTCAGAAAAGGCTGGCTGATTTTGCTGCAATTACAATTAATGGCGAACCGTTTCTTCCACTACATTTCAATCAACTGCATGAAATAGGATTGGCTTTTTTAAAAAATGAAATCAGTCAATTGACTGCCGGGTCAAAAAATATGGTTGTATCACACCATGTGCCCACTTTTTTGCAGTACCCACCAAAGTATAAAAAAAGCGAACTGAGTCAAGGCTTTGCGGTAGAACTATATGATCTCATTGAAGATTCCAATGTCAGTAACTGGTTGTATGGCCATCACCATTTTAATACACCCGATTTTATGTTGGGGAAAACGACCATGCGAACGAATCAGTTGGGCTATACCCGTCAGCACGAGCATGGCAGCTATAAAAAAAATGCAGTATTCGAAATGTAATATCTACCCATGATAGGCAGGCTAGCAAGACTATTTTTTTTCTTTAGATGGATTGTTGGCGATTAATACTTCCAAAAGCATCTTTGCCTTTTCAATTTCGATGGTCTGCCTTTCACCCGCATTTTTATTGTACTCAATATCACTTTTTAAATTTTTCAACTTCCTTTCCAACTCTAACTGATCTACCAAAATAGAAGCCAATTTCTTTTCTTCTTTTGCTAATTGGGTTTGGTGGCTGGCAACATCCATATCGTACAGCCGTTGTTTAATATTAGGGATCAATCCTGTTAAAAATTCATCTGCTTTTTTTACTATAGAGATAGTGGTCTTTGAAGCGATACTCGAATTTACTTTTTCCTCAGGTATTTCACCCGCCAGCGCAGCAATAAAATATACCACTGTCTGATCCCTTTCAATTCTGCTTTTTCTTTCTACTTTTATAAAAGCATCCATAGGAGTTTTTGGATCAATGGAGGGCATCACTAAGTTGCGGTATACCAAAAACCCTTTTGTTTCAATTGGCTTTATTCCCTGTAATTTAAATTGTTCCTTAATGGCATCGATTACAATTTGCTGGTTGACATTGAATTCTATAAAATGCCCATTGTAACTGTTGCCATTGAAAGCAATGATGGATTTTTTAGCCTCTGGACTTCCCAACTTATCAGATTGAGCAAATGAAAGGGAAGTAATGGTAATTAGGAATAAGGAATAAGGTAAATAGATAGCGCATGGGTTAGATTTTAGGAGTATTAATTTTAAAGCGATTGGTATTTTTATTTCAAATGTATTGAAAACTGTGCAATCTAACGGAACAAAATAGGAATGCATATCAAGCCTCTTTCAACCCGAATCCCATCCAAATAGTAGTATTCGCATTAATTCAATTGAGGAAATTTATTTTGTTGTTGAGCAATTGCCCATTGACTATTCACCATTGCCCATTCACAATTCACCATTGCCCATTCACCATTCACCCTTGCCCTATGGCATAAAAAAATCCCCCGTTACAAACGAGGGATTTCATTGATGGTTATATTATTTTACGCTTCCTGTCCCATTGATTTAGAAACTCTCTTGCGTTCATCTTCATTTAAAATAACCTTCCGCATGCGGATGGATTTGGGCGTTACCTCAATACACTCATCTTGCTGAATGTACTCCATACACTCTTCCAAAGTCATTAAGATCTTGGGAGCGGCCTTGGTTGCATCATCACTACCACTAGCACGGTGATTGGTTAATTTTTTTGGATCAGTGGCGTTTACATTTAAATCACCTGGCTTAATATGTTCGGCAATTACCTGGCCGATATACACCTCTTCACCTGGATCAACAAAGAATCTTCCTCTGTCCTGTAATTTATCAATTGAATAAGCAGTGGTTCTTTCCTGATTTTTGGATAGTAATACACCATTGCTTCTACCTGGAATAGGACCTTTCCAAGGGCGATAATCGGTAAACCGATGCGCCATTACCGCTTCACCAGCTGTGCCGGTTAACATGGTGCTACGCAATCCGATCAACCCTCTTGAAGGGATATCAAATTCCAAATGTTGCATTTCACCCTTGCTTTCCATAACGAGCATTTCGCCCTTGCGTTGTGTCACCAAGTCAATTACTTTGCCACTATATTCAGAAGGAACATCTACTACTAAGTTTTCATAAGGCTCACATTTCTTGCCATCGATTTCTTTTACCAACACCTGGGGATTACCCACGGTAAGCTCAAAACCTTCTCTGCGCATGGTTTCAATTAAGATGCCTAGATGTAAAATACCACGGCCAAATACTAAAAAGCGATCTGCACTATCGGTATCTTCTACACGCAATGCAAGATTCTTTTCAGTTTCTTTCATCAAGCGATCTCTTAAATGCCTAGAGGTTACAAATTTGCCATCCCTTCCAAAAAACGGCGAGTTATTGATACCAAACATCATACTCATGGTTGGCTCATCTACGCTAATCACCGGTAATGCTTCTGGAAAATCTACATCACAAATGGTATCTCCAATATTGAATTCTTCTAATCCTACAATGGCGCAAATATCACCTGCACTCACTTCGGTCGCTTTCTTTTTACCCAAGGCCTCAAAAGTGTAGAGTTCCTTGATTTTCATTCTTTTGATGCCGCCATCTGCTTGAACCAGTGCAATGGACTGGCCTTCTTTTACAGTACCGCGGGCAACCTTACCTACTGCAATTCTTCCCAAAAATGAGGAGAAATCCAATGAAGTAATCTGCATCTGTGTGGTTCCTTCATTTACTTTAGGCTCCGGTACGTGTTCAAGGATAGCATCTAGTAAAGGGAAAATATTATCAATTTCAGTAAGCGAGGTATTCATCCAGCCATTCTTGCTGCTACCATAAATAGTAGGAAAATCTAGCTGATCTTCGGTAGCATCTAGGTTAAAAAACAGTTCAAAAACTGCATCATGCACCTCATCGGGGCGGCAGTTGGGCTTATCAACTTTATTGATCACCACAATTGGGTGTAATCCTAATTGCAAAGCTTTTTGAAGTACAAAACGAGTTTGGGGCATGGGTCCTTCAAAGGCATCTACCAATAGCAATACACCGTCTGCCATTTTCAATACTCTTTCTACCTCACCACCAAAGTCACTATGGCCTGGAGTGTCAATTACATTAATTTTAGTACCCTTATAGGAAACGGATACGTTTTTACTAAAAATGGTGATACCTCTTTCTCTTTCAAGATCGTTGTTATCCATAATTAGTTCACCAGTTTCCTGGTTGTCACGAAAGATGTTGGTACTGTGTAAGATTTTGTCTACCAACGTGGTTTTGCCATGATCAACGTGAGCAATGATGGCGATGTTTCTTATGTTCATTATTTAAATTGCTTTTCGCCTTTCGCAGCTGAGTTTTTAGCTTATTTATAGGATAAATGCTAAGCAGCTACGTTAAAGGCTGTTTTTTAAGCGGCAAAAGTACGCTAATTCTGCCGTAAAGCAAGGTTAAATCTAAATAAACATTGGCCTATGCTTAGTTTTAACAAGTTGGACAATCTGGTTGCACAACTACAGAATGAGGTCAGATTTGGTGAATGGTGAATGGTGAATGGTGAAAGTTCGGCCAGCTTGCTGCGTAGTGAACCCCGTCAGCGGTTGTAAACCCTGACGGGGGTTGGATGAATACAGCGCAATGCGATTGAATTTTCAATGGTGAAAGTTCGGTCATCTTGCTGCGTAGGGAACCCCGTCAGCGGTTGTAAACCCTGACGGCGGTTGGATGAATATAGTGCCATGCGATTGAATGGTGAAAGTTCTGTCATCTTGCTGCTTCTAAACTATTAAGCTAATTCATCCAGCACACTATCAGCAATCAAATTATCCATTATCCAGTTATCCATTCATCATCCCTCTTTTAATTTCACACCCTTCGCCTCCACAGCCGGCGGGGCTGCGTAACTGCAACGCCGCTGCTTTTGCTTCTTTTTAAAAATTTGCTGCGCCATTTTTAAAATTCCGCCGCCGGCGGAACCGAACCAAAAGAGGCGGCTTATGCAGTTACTGGTTTAAAATCGAGTGTCGATTGGAGATTATTTTGATGCCGTTGTTGGTCT
>JBIKOV010000001.1:0-57128 GCA_044357815.1 Ferruginibacter sp.
AAATTGAGGTGAATAATGCTATATTGAAAGTGAACGTACTTAAAAATTCAAATTAGTATGGCGACAAAAAAGCAGCTGCCAGTAAAAGCAGTAAAAAAAACGGGAAAACCTATTGCAAAAAAAGCCGCTCCACCAGTAAAATCTACCCCTAAAAAGGTGGTTAAAGTAGCTCCAGCAAAAAAAACTGCTCCTAAAAAGGTAGCAACTAAGCCTATCCAAAAAAAGGTAATCAAAGTTGCCCCTAAAAAAGTTTTTGCTAAACCTGTGGCCAAGAAAGCAATCGCTAAACCTTTAGCTAAAAAAGTGGTAGCTAAGCCTATTGCTAAAAAAGTATTAGTCAAATCAGTTGCAAAAAAGGCAGTAGCTAAAGTTGCCCCTAAAAAGGTAATCAAACCTGCTCCGAAATCTATAAAAACCCCAGCAAAAGCAGCTCCCAAAAAAGCTGTTCCAGCAAAAAAAGTTCCAATACTTATAAAAAAACCGATTATTAACAAGGCTCAATCGGTGAAAAGTATTCCCCCAAAAGCTGCCAAACCAGCTAGTATAATTATGGCGAAAAAAGTTGAAAGTAATACACCTGCAGTAAAACCTGCAATTATTAAAGTTGTTTCGGTAAAACCTGTTCCTGAGGTAAAAGCAAAAGATATTAAAGTTCCAGCGCCAAAACCTGTGGTAATTCCCAAGATTTTGACTAAAACAGTTCGTAAATATCAACCCGAATTTACCAAATCTGTATTAGATAAAGCGCAAAGAGATCCTGGAGCTCCTTCACAGCGATACAGCGATGTTGAATTACATGAATTCAGAGAGCTGATCCACCGCAAACTAGAAGCTGCTAAAAAAGAATTGTCATATTTACATGGCCTAATTACACGTAAAGATGAATTGGGAGGTGATGAAAGCGACAACCGCTATATGACTATGGAAGATGGAAGTCTTAGCATGGAAAGAGAACAGTTGAGCCAAATGGCTAGTCGCCAGATTACTTTTATCGACCACCTTGAAAAAGCAATTATGCGCATTGAAAATAAAACATATGGCATTTGCCGCGTTACAGGCAGACTCATCGACAAAGCAAGGTTACGGGCTGTACCACATGCAACCCTTAGCATAGAAGCAAAGATGAGTTCCGGTAAATAAATAACTGTTACTTCAATAAGTAACCTTGGTACTACAAAAAAAGAGAACGAAAACGTTCTCTTTTTTTGTGTGATCCGACATTTTTAAATTAAATCTATTTCTAGATCCACTTAATCGATAAGTGCTATTCATTTTCAATATAGCCGATTCCTATAAAAAGAACAAGACCAAAAAGTAAAATCTTCCCCTATTTTTAAGTTCCCCTTCTGCTAAAAACTTACATTTGCCTTCTACATAACTAATATATGCAGCTAATTCCAGTAAACAACCGTGCCACTGCTCAACAATTTTTACAGGTGGCAGTGGAATTATATAAAAGCGATCCAAAGTGGATTCGACCCCTTGACAAGGATATCAATGAGGTTTTTGATGCTAAAAAAAACAAAGCCTTCCGCTTTGGAGAAGTTGAACGCTGGATACTAATGGATAATGAGGGAAAGCTAATAGGCAGAATTGCAGCTTTTATCAACCAAAAATATAAAAACAAAGGCGACGACGTGCCCGTGGGAGGTGTCGGTTTTTTTGAATCCATCAATAATCAGCAGGCGGCCGACTTATTACTGGATAATGCCAAACATTGGCTGATACAAAAAGGTATGGAAGCAATGGATGGGCCAATCAATTTTGGCGAAAGAGATAAATGGTGGGGGCTAGTTACCCAAGGCTTTGATGAACCGATGTATGGAATGAATTACAATCCACCCTATTACAAAGCGTTACTTGAAAACTATGGTTTCAAAGCTTTCTTTCACCAGATTTGCTTTGGACTTCATCCAAAGGCACCACTTCAAAAAAAGATCCATGAGCGACATGCTGTATATGACAACAATCCCGACTTTAGCTCCAAACACATAAAAAAAGATCAACTCGAATCATTTGCAGTTGACTTCACAACTGTTTACAATAAAGCATGGGCAGGGCATGGGGGCTTAAAACAAATGGCCAAAGAACAAGTATTGCTACTTTTTAAAACAATGAAGCCGGTAATGGATGAAAAGCTAATTTGGTTTGCCTACCACAAAAATGAGCCGATTGCCATGTTTGTAAATATCCCAGATTTAAATCAGTGGTTTAAATATTTAAATGGAAAGTTTGATCTATTTCATAAACTAAAATTTTTATGGATTAAAAAATTTAAACCCAATAAAAAATTTAGTGGAATCGTATTTGGAGTAGTTCCGGAATGGCAGGGAAAAGGAATTGATGCCTATATCATCGGCGAAGCCGCTAAACTCATCCAACACCCGGGTGTAGCGTATACTCAATATGAAATGCAATGGATTGGAGATTTTAACCCCAAAATGATCAATGTGGCAGAAGGGCTAGGTGAAACCTTTCGCAGTAGAAACCTTACCACCTATCGGTATTTATTCGACAGAACAAAAGAATTTAAACGACATCCGATGCTATCTTAGCAAATACCTACAAATGATTGCTGAAAAAGGAATGTAATTTTCCACTGAACAGCTTAATAAGTAGTTTTAAGGCAGATAGCTTTTTATCAAAAAGAGGGAAGGGTTTATTAACTTGCATCTATAATAACCAGTCAAAATCATTCTGCCCTTGGGTAGTTTCACTATATGGATAAATTCATTGTTTCTGCACGAAAATATCGGCCGCAGATTTTTTCTACGGTAGTTGGGCAATCGCACATCACTACCACACTCAAGAATGCCATTAAAAATAATCAGCTTGCACATGCTTTTTTATTTTGTGGCCCAAGAGGGGTGGGTAAAACTACCTGTGCTAGAATTTTGGCAAAGACCATCAACTGTGAAACGCGCACCAAAGATGGTGAAGCCTGTAATAATTGTAACAGCTGCATTTCATTTGATGCTGGCACCTCTTTGAATATACATGAACTCGATGCGGCCAGCAATAATTCGGTGGATGATATTAGAAGCTTGGTTGAACAGGTTCGCTTTGCTCCACAGGCAGGCAAATACAAAGTGTACATTGTGGATGAGGTTCATATGCTTAGCTCCTCAGCCTTCAATGCATTTTTAAAGACACTAGAAGAGCCCCCACCCTATGCCATCTTCATTCTGGCGACCACTGAAAAGCATAAAATACTACCTACCATATTAAGTCGATGCCAGATATTTGATTTCAAACGCATCACCAATAATGATACGGTTGAGCACTTACAAGAAATTTGCGACAAGGAATCCATTACAGCAGAGAAAACAGCACTTCATGTAATCGCTCAAAAAAGCGAGGGTTGTATGCGGGATTCGCTAAGTATCCTAGATAAAATAGTAAGTTTTACCAATGGTGCCGTTACCTATAAAAACACGCTGGAACACCTGAATATTTTAGATGAAGATTACTATTTTCAGCTCTTAGATTTTGTGCAACAGCAGGATTTAAGTAGTGCGCTACTCATGTTTGATGAAATCAATCGCAAGGGTTTTGAAGGCGATTTAGTATTGAATGGATTTGCTGAATTTTTGCGTAACCTACTAGTGAGTCGCGATCCAAAAGTAGCGATGCTGTTGGAAGTTGCAGAAGATTTCAAACAAAAATATTTACAAACCGCTCAAAAAATCTCTCCTGCTTTTACGGTCAGTGCACTGAATATACTAAATGAAGCAGAGATTAATTATAAGCAGGCACGCAATAAACGTTTGCATGTAGAATTAACCATCATTAAATTAAGTTACCTCCAACAGGCATTAGAACTGGTAAATAATGATGGAGTGGTAAGTAAAAAAAAAATAATTGAAGGTGCAAAAACAGTGGCTTTTAGGGCATTACCCATCATTGCTCTCCCCGTTTCTGCCATCGCAACTGCCCCTACCGATGTGTCAAAATCGAAACCTATTGCAGAGGCAAAACTCATCATTGAAGTACCTAAGGAAATAAAAAAAGTTGCTGCGCAACATACAATGGCTAAACAGGATTCAACAATCGTTCAGCCGCCGCTCCCTTCATCCGAAACTAAAACCTCACTAGGTTCATTACTTAGCATTCGTAATCAGATAACAAAGAAAAATAAAGAAGGTGATACAGAAAGCAAGCTTTTATCTGAAGAGCAGCTAAATGCCTGTTGGAACTTATTTATTGAAAAACTTAGGTCAAAAAATAATTATTCCGCTGTAACCAATTTTAGGGCAGCAGAATTAAAAGTCATCGATCCAAATACCATTGAGATCATTACCCAAGGAGAAATTCACAAAGCCTTTATCGAAGTAGAAAGGGCAGAATTGGTAACCCATATTCAGGAATATTTCAATAACCGGCAATTGGTTTACCAGGTGGCAGTAATTGAAAAAGAAGAAAAAATGGATGCAGGAGAAATTGTATTAAATAGGAAACAGCAATACCTGAAGATCATTGAAACGTATCCGCTGGTAAAAGAATTGAAGGAAAGATTAAAGCTAGAACTGGAATAATTCTGCCAATGATGATATCTGAGTAGGACATTCTTTTATAGGTGGATATGCCATCTTACAAGTATAATTAGCAGCGCTTTGCTAAATTCGAAATGCATTCAGAAACAATGCATCCCCCTAAAATATACCAGTTAATTTATTGCAATGGTTTATTAAAAAGGTATTTTACTTGAAAAATTAAGTGCTAACCGCTGTTTTCAATCCCCATTTTATTAATCTGGACCAATTATAGCGCATATAATTCCCATTTTTGCATTAATTTCGGCTTCAATTTAAAACAATAGAAATTATGGCAGAAGTGATTCGCATGCCCCGGATGAGTGATACTATGACAGAAGGTATAATAGTAGAGTGGCATAAAAAGGTAGGCGACAAGGTAAAATCCGGCGATTTATTAGCAGAAGTAGAAACTGACAAGGCCACAATGGAACTTGAAAGCTATCATGACGGTATTTTATTATATATAGGGGTTGAGAAGGGTAAGCCTGCACAAGTAGATGGAATTTTGGCAGTAATTGGAAAAGCAGGCGAAGATTTTGAACCAGCTTTGGCTGCTGCACCCAAAGCTCAGCCAGCAATTGTAGCTGAAGAGAAAATTGAACCGGCAGCAAGTTTCGTTGCTACCAAAGTAGCATTACCCGAAGGAGCACATGAAATCAGGATGCCATTGCTAAGCGATACTATGACTGAAGGGAAAATTATTGCTTGGAACAAAAAAATAGGGGATAATGTAAAAAGTGATGATGTGCTGGCCGATGTAGAAACAGATAAAGCTACCATGGAAGTAGTAGGATACGAGGAAGGTACATTGCTATATATTGGGGTAGAAGCAGGCAGTGCAGCAAAAATAAATGAGATTATCGCCATTGTAGGAAAAAAAGGAACTGATGTCAGTGCTTATGTAGCAGCAGAAAAATCTGGAGCTAATTCAGCTACTTCAAATGTTTCCCAGCCTGCAAGCACTACTGCAACCACTACTGCTGCGCAACCTACAGTGAATATTGAATCAGACGTATTTGATTCATCTAATGAAAGGATTAAAGCCTCTCCGCTAGCCAAAAAATTAGCTGCCGATAAAGGCATCGATATTAATAAAATAACTGGAACAGGCGACAATGGACGCATAACTAAAAAAGATATCGACAATTATGTACCAGCTTCAGTTTCTGCTGCGCCGGCTTCTGTATCAACTCCGCCAGCTGCAAAATCTGTAGCACCCGCTTTCATCGCCAATGGCCAGGAAGGATATACTGATACTGCATTAACACAAATGCGCAAAGTAATTGCAAGACGCTTAGGCGAAAGTAAATTTACTGCACCGCATTTTTACCTAACCATGGAGATAAACATGGATAATGCCATGGCTTCACGGGGAACAATGAACGAAGTAAGTCCTGTAAAAATCTCCTTTAATGACATGATAATAAAAGCCGCTGCAATGTCGCTTCGGCTGCACCCGGATGTAAACAGCAGCTGGATGGGTGATTTTATCCGACACAACCACCATATTCACATTGGATCTGCCCTAGCGCTACCAGAAGGATTAATTGTTCCGGTAATCCGTTTTGCTGATCAAAAATCATTGTCGCAAATAGCTGCCGATGCAAAAGAATTGTACGGAAAGGCAAAAGATAAAAAACTTCAACCGGCCGAATTTAGTGGCAATACTTTCACCATTTCTAATTTGGGGATGATGGATATAGAAGAATTTACTGCCATCATTAACCCGCCTGACAGTGCCATCTTAGCAGTAGGTGCTATCAAAGAGAAAGTGGTAAAAAAAGGCGATGGCTTTGCCGTGACCAATGTAATGAAACTTACCTTAAGCTGTGACCACAGAAGTGTGGATGGAGCTGTGGGAGCAGCTTTTTTAGGGACACTGAAAAAGTTTTTGGAAAATCCAGTCACCATGCTGGTATAATCCATTAAGTATAAAAAAGAGGCGCTGATTACCTAATTAGCGCCTCTTTTTTTCTTTGTGAATACAGAGATGTCATCTCCTCAAAAAAGATGTCATCTCCTCAAAAAAGATGTCATCTCTATATTCAACCAATCCCTTTTAACCAGAATGGATACTCACCCAATTATATTATTCGACGGCATTTGCAACCTTTGTAATAGTGCCGTAAGCTTTGTAATTAAAAGAGATGAAAAATCCGTCATTCAATTTGCTGCCTTACAAACAGACCCAGCCAAAAAATTGCTTGAACAATTTAATTTACCAACCCAGTCTATCAATTCATTGATATTGATTGAAAAGGGGGTGATGTATACCCAATCTACCGCCGTGCTTAAAATTTGCAAACATTTAAATGGCCTATGGCCGCTTTTATATGGCCTGGTAATAGTGCCGAAATTTATTAGAAATGGAATCTATCAATGGATCGCAACCAACCGATACCAATGGTTTGGTAAACAAGAAAAATGCATGGTGCCCAGCCCTGAACTGAGTGCCCGATTTTTATAATGACTACATAAAAGATAAACATGGAAAAGAAAAAAACGTTGGTCATTGGGGCATCCGAAAACCCTTCGAGATACAGCTACCTCGCGGTACAAAAATTAACCACCCACCAATATCCCGTTATTGCACTGGGTCTAAAAAAAGGCAGTATTGGAAATATTGAAATCGAAACTGAGAAAAAAAAATTTGAACAAATCGATACGATTACCCTCTATATTAACCCCCTCCATCAAAAAGCCTATTACGACTATATTCTATCGCTTGAGCCTAAGCGGATTATTTTTAACCCTGGTACTGAAAATGATGAATTAGTTACGCTAGCCAAACAAAATGGAATTCAATGCCTAGAAGCCTGTACACTTGTTTTATTAAGTACGGGCCAATATTAATTTTACTTTGATACATTGGCTTTTTGTTGCCATTTCGAAAACACGCAACGCTCCCCATTTGCCCCAAAGCCATCAGATACCCGTCCATAGAGGGTATCAAGGTTAAATAATCATACTACTTTGATGGATGTATTTAATATTTCGGTAACTTTAGAAAACCCCATTTTATATGTTATGGAGAAAATTCAATGGAGACCCCATTCAACTACCCATCAAAACAGCGGTGGAGGAAGCGATTTCAAAAGAAATAAATGCAGGCTGTCACTTAAAAGTTTGCATTGGAACAGATAGCCAAGTAAAAGGTAAAGAAACCGAATTTGCCACGGTAATTGTTTTTTTGCGTGAAGGGTGCGGAGGATTTATGTACATTCACAACGATACCAGTTTATTGAAGTACAGCATCAAAGAACGGATGCTAGTGGAAGTCGCCAAAAGTATTGAAATTGCTTATGAGCTATGCGATCTTTTCACGCTCTATGATGTAGACATGGAAGTGCATGCCGACATCAATACCAATCCCCAATTTAAAAGTAATGAAGCTTTACGCGAGGCAATGGGATATATTTTAGGAATGGGATTTGCATTCAAGGCCAAACCAGAAGCATTCGCTAGCAGCAGCTGCGCAAATAAAATGGTCAACTAATTGTTTATCAAAAGAAATATTAAAAAAACGCTTTTTTAAAAAGGAGCTTTCCCCTATTTATTCAAGTGATCAATCGATCCAGGAGAACTTTTTTGACAAATAATGCCTACTTTTTTCATGCTAATGATTAATCATTTCTAAAAACAAGTGGAATATTGAAGTAACATTGAATATCTTTGCACCACAAAAAAACACAATTAATATGAGCGAAACAGTACTTACCATAGGTCAAATACATACCAACAAAGGTATCCTGAACTTTGAACTATATGATGATGCAGCCCCGATAGCAGTAGCAAATTTTAAAAAATTAATCAGTGAAGGCTTTTATGATGGGCTTAGTTTTCACAGGGTAATTCCAAATTTTATGGTCCAAGGCGGATGCCCAAATGGCACAGGAGCTGGTGGCCCAGGATATACCATTCAATGTGAAACGAAAGGTGCCAAACAATTCCATGATCGTGGAGTATTGTCAATGGCACACAGAGGCCCCAACACAGGTGGTTCTCAATTCTTTATTTGTCATAACCGAACTGGTACCCAACATCTAGATGGTGTTCATACCTGCTTTGGAAAAGTTACAGAAGGAATCGAAATCATCGCCGAAATTCGCGGAGGTGATATTATGGAAAAAGTGATTCTGCTGAATTAATTATTATAGTCAAAAATTTCATACCTCAATAAAACACCCATTGAAAATAATTTCAATGGGTGTTTTTATTTACGCAATACGGACAGTTCAGTCCATTGGAAATTCGATTAAAACATACACAATTCTCTATCAATATTTCATATCGCTTACAAGCGATAGGTTGATAGTTTAGGCTTCATTTTTTAACTCATTGGTTTCATCAATCAGCTTCAATATTTTATCCCTTCCCAATTTTTTGGTAGCACTACTTACAAAATGCTGGGGTAAAAACTGCCATGTTTTTCTCAATCGGTCTAAAAACAGTTTTACATTTTTGGCCACTACTGCCTGGGTTTCTTTATCAGCTTTAGTAAATATCATGGTAAAAGGAATCTCCCATTTATCCAATTGATTTAAAAAATCAAGATCTATTTTTTGGGGGGTGTGACGAGCATCCAACAATACAAATACCATTGCTAAGTTTTCTCTTTTTCGCAAATACCCTTCAATCATTTGTTCCCAGCGTCTTCGGCTACGGATACTTACCTTGGCGAATCCGTAACCTGGTAGATCCACTAGGTACCATTTAAGGTTTTGCCCCTCTTTGGTGCTATTGATAGTGGAGGCAGAAGTAATTTCAAAATGATTAATCAGCTGGGTCTTTCCAGGTGTACCTGAGGTTTTTGCCAGCTTATCATTATTGGTTAGCATGTTGATTAAGGACGATTTGCCTACATTACTGCGACCTATAAACGCATATTCCTTTTTATCGGGAGCAGGGCATTTTTCGAAATCCGGACTACTGATAATATATTTAGCTGATTTGATAAGCATTTGGCAAAGATACGGCAGAAGGGGTAGGTTAACCATACCCCTTCTGCCGTATCTTTGCGGTCATGACACAATTTGCACACGACAAGGTGGTTCCACAGCAGGATTCTACGCTTTCAAAAAAGGAGCAAGTAGCCAATATGTTCGACCATATCGCCTACCGCTATGATTTTTTGAACCGCTTCTTAAGTGGCGGAATCGATATAATATGGCGAAAAAAAGCTATCCGGCAATTGAAAGCTCTAGACCCAAAAAAAATACTAGATGTTGCTACCGGTACTGCCGATGTTGCAATCATGACGGCACATATTTTGAAGCCAGCAAAAATAATTGGCATAGACATTAGCGAGGGCATGCTGAGCTTTGGTAGAAAAAAAATTGAAAAACTGGGTCTTGAATCCATTATTGAATTATTAAATGGTGACTGTGAAACAATAAAATCAGAGGATAATTCGTTTGATGCTGTTACGGTGGCTTTTGGAGTACGCAACTTTCAGAATTTAGAGAAAGGGCTGCAAGAAATTTTAAGGGTCCTAAAGCCAGGAGGAAAATTGGTGGTACTAGAATTTAGCCAGCCCAAAACGTTTGCTGTAAAGCAATTGTACCAGATATACATGAATGTAGTAGCCCCTGGGATGGGAAAATTGTTTTCAAAAAATCGCAATGCCTATAAATACCTAGATGAATCCATTAAAAAATTTCCCGAAGGCAAAAATTTTACTACTATCTTAGACAATCTTGGATATAACAACACTTATTGTAAACCTCTGAGCTTTGGAATATGCAGCATCTATTGCGGAGAAAAATAATTTACTGTATACTTATTTTAATGATGGGCTCTTCTAGGAGCATTGCGCAACTGCGCTATTCCGGCTTGAATTTACCTGATCACGATAGCAAATCCTATCACTTTGGCATCAATCTAGGAATGAACCGATCTCATTTTAATTTTACCCATCACCCTCAGTTTTTATATCAAGATAGTGTAACCGTAATCGAGAGTGTTAATAGTACCGGAATTAATTTAGCTTGGCTGGTAAATTTAAATTTAAGCGAGCACTTTGATTTAAGGACTTACCCCCTCAACCTTACCTTCAGTGAAAAGGCATTTCAATATACCTTAAAGTATCCAGACTTGCCAGTCGGTGAAGATACCATCACCATCAAAAAAGTTCAATCCATTACCTTAAGTTTTCCTTTTCAAATTAAATTCAGTAGTGACCGGATAGATAACCTAAAAGTATATACGATAGCGGGGGTAAAGTTTGATTATGATATGGCTTCTAATGCCGGAAAAAGTAATGCAGAGGGGCTAATAAAACTCAATAAGCTAGATTACAGTATTGAAGGAGGTATTGGATTCCATATTTACTTCCCATATTTTGTATTGTCACCTGAATTAAAAGTAAGTTGGGGCCTAAACAATTTACATAGCCGGGATCCCTCTCTAATATTTTCAAGCAATTTCGATAAAATTTATTCCCGAATGATCTCTTTTTCACTCATTGTAGAATAATAGAGTGGCTCCCTAGAAACTACTCATATTCCCTCCGCATAAAATTAAAACGAATTCCTACAGTTAATAGCGAGGTATTATTTTTACCCTTATCCCCTTCAATAGCATAATTACGTTGTTGTGCAGCTAGGTCGATAAATAAATTTTCCTTCCATTCATAAGATAATTGTAGTAGCGCATTTAAACAAGTTGCCCGTCTGCCAACACCTAGAAAATATCCATAATCCCCTTTACGAGTTGAATAAACTAAAAATGGATTACTGCCCAAATTTCTTCCATCCAAACTGTCGAGCCCCTGATAATAGGATATCAATTTTGCCTGAACAGTCAAACGCGGTGCTGGCTGGTAATGAAGGATTGCTATGAATTCCTGAAAATTAGCACCCAACGGATGAGCCAATAATTGATTATAATGCGTATAATTTGCCACTTCCAAACGATGAGAATACGTAAAAGGTCTTACCCTATTAGACTCTAACTGTAAGTCAAGTGTAGGTATCCCGAACAGGTCCATGTATTTTGCACCCAACTGAACTCCCCATTTATTAGACCAACTTCCCTTGTTGGCTTTTACTTGCTTTAAATTAAATTCGTCCAGCAAGAATTGACCGTATAACTGAAATCGGTTTGCCAAATTCGCTTTAAAATCAATACCAGCCAATGCATTATCCGGACTACCTATAGCGCCTTCTACATGACGATAAAAAATAATGGGGTTAAGATATTGAAAATCAAAATGATTCTTTCTGCCAAAAATAATTCCTTCAAATAAACCTATGTTCAACCACTTGGTAACATTCATACTTAAATGATGCATCGCTGCATACTTTCTGTCTAACAAGGTATCCCTCCGTTTTAAGAACTGCGACTCCAATTCCATAAATATATTCTGAAAATTTAATTTCCAGATTTTAGTATTGAGCTTGGCAAACAGATAACTGTTGGCATTATCACTTAAAAACAAACTTCTGTAACCATTGCCAATAAAATTTTTATCATAGCCAAACTGTATATCAATATACTTAGCTACATTCAATGTGATGTATCCTCTTGCATCGAAATAATCTATCCCCCTGATTTTATAATTTTGATAATATCCTCCACCTGGTACCGACCGCATATCCAGCACTTTTTGTTGAAAAAATGTAGGCCCCCGCTCCTGGTTATCGGTAACACTGGTAAAAAAGCCAATCTTTCCTGCAATCATTCCTCTGGCATTGAGTCCGCGTGTATTGAGATACAATTGCTCGCTATTTGACTTTTCGGTTCCTACCATCCCATATAAAATCGGATTAACGACTAAAAAAAAATCATTGCTATTTACTTCTAACATGTTAGCCTTTGTTTTATAAAGACTTTTGAGTAAGGGTTTATTACTTGCAAAAGCCGCCTTTGAACCGCTAACCCATTCGGTATTATTCAGTAATAAATGATCCATGTTGTATCGATCCACCCTAGTTAGTCGGTTTAATTTCACCCCATTGGACAAAACAACTCCTTCCCTATAAAGGCTGTCAATCAATTCAACCCTCGCTACCATATACCGGCGATTGTAAGGTTGAAGGGCCGAATAATTGATTTCCCTGCCAAATGGCTGCATCAGTTCCAAACGATCCGCCAACCAATACCCTTTATCACCCCGAGGTAGATAGGTAGATTGGGCTGTTGCAAAAATTGGGAAAATAAAAAAATAGAATTTGAGCAAGCTTTTAATAATTTGCATTGTCGTTTTTTAATAGAGGTAATTCTGCGAATCTAAATATATATAATTATTTTAACATATGAGTAAATACCTAATTAAAAATATTAGTATCGTAAATGAGGGTAAAATTGAACAGCAGGACCTGCTCATCAATGAAGAAAGAATAGAAAAAATAGGAAGCAATCTAACTGAGAAGGGCAATGTGGTTGAAATAAATGGAGAGGGCAAACATTTATTACCTGGTGCTATTGATGATCAAGTGCATTTTAGGGAGCCTGGACTTACCCATAAGGCAACCATTTACAGTGAGAGCAAAGCCGCAGTGGCGGGAGGAGTAACGAGTTTTATGGAAATGCCCAATACCGTCCCCAACGCCCTAACCCTTGAATTGCTGGAGGACAAATACAAAACTGCCTCCCAAAGTGCGCTGGCAAACTATTCCTTTTTCATGGGGGTAAGTAATTCCAACGCAAACGAAGTATTACAAGTAAACGAACACAAAGCCAATATATGTGGAGTGAAAATTTTTATGGGAGCCAGCACCGGTAATATGCTGGTTGATAATTATGGTACCCTAGAAAAAATATTCAGAGAAAGTGAGTTGCTGATTGCAACCCATTGTGAAGATGAAAAAATTATTAAAGCAAACTACGAAAGAATAAAAAAAGAAAAAGGTATCCTTTCCCCCGCAGACCATGCCTTAATAAGAGACGATAATGCCTGTTTTGAATCTTCACTGGCTGCAATTCAAATTGCCAAAAAATACAATACCCGATTACATATTTTACATATCAGCACTGAAAAAGAAATTCAATTGTTTGGCAATATGCTGCCGCTGAAGGAAAAAAGAATCACCGCTGAAGTATGTGTTCATCACTTGCATTTTACAGCCGATGACTATGAAAAATTAGGCTACTTGATAAAATGTAACCCAGCAATCAAAGCCCCTAACAACAAGGAAGCATTGTGGAAAGCCTTACTGGATGACCATTTGGACTTAATCGCAACAGACCATGCCCCACATTTACTTTCAGAAAAATCGGGTGACTATGAACATGCACATGCCGGTCTACCACTTGTACAACATCCAATGTTGTTAATGCTTCATTATCACAAAATGGGTAAAATTAGCCTAGAAAAAATGGTGGAAAAAATGAGTCATGCCGTGGCAGACTGTTTCCATATAGAAAAAAGAGGTTATATCCGAGAAGGTTATTTTGCTGACCTAGTAATAGCCAATTTACAAAATACCACCACTGTTAGCAAAGAAAATATTTTATACAAATGTGGATGGAGCCCATTGGAAGGAGTTACATTTCCGGCAAGTATTGAAAAGACCTTCGTTAACGGTACAATGGTATATGACAATGGAGTTTGGAATGAGTCGAACAAAGGAAAAAGAATGACATTTAGCCATTAGTCTACAAAGTCAAAACGAATTTTTACCATCCCTCAAAGAAATGGTAAAATTAAAAACTAAACAATTTTCCGTTTTAAGCATCTCCAAAAGGTTTCAGCATTGTAAATCCTAAAAATGGTTTTTATTCTTGCATTATGGAAATAGATAAAACAACCCTAACCGATCTTTCTATATTGACTAACGAAGGTGAATTTTCTTTATTTCATCACATCAATCTCTGCCAAACGGTAGGAGGAAGAGATCGGTTATATGACAATTTCAAGCACTCATTGAAAAGTATTGAGCAGATCGAAGGGATTCAACAAACACTCCAGCGTATTTTAAATAAAATGGAATACTGGCCCAATCAAATCAGCAATGGGTCAATTATGATGATTGAAAAATTTTACCAAACCTCCATTGAAATAATTCCGTCCAATCCTTCTTCTTTTTCTGCATATAGTTACAAGGTGTTTCACAGAGCAGACTTTTCATTTGTTAAATTTTCGGTAGGCCATTGCTTTGATTTTATAAAAGGAATGCAGCAGTTGATCAATTTTTTTTTAACGCCAGAATCCCCCGCACCGCTCCAAAAATTATTAGAAGACGCACAGCGAATGATTCGAAAGAAACAATTTGACATCATAGATAATTACAATCAAGCTGCCAACCTTACTACCGCCCAACAATTGCAATTGGCTTATTTCCTAAAGTACCAATTCAAAAGAGAGATGCAGGAGCTACTCAATTTGTATTCTCAACTAGATGCTTGGTATGGTATGGCAATGGCGGTAAAAGAGTTTGGGCTTCATTTTCCAAAACTGGTAGAAAGCGATCAGCCATTTCTAAAGGCAAAAGGATTGTACCATCTACAATTGCAACACCCCATCGGATACGATATAACACTTGATGAGCAAAGCAATTTTTTATTTTTAACTGGTGCTAATATGGCTGGTAAAAGCACCTTGATTAAAGCGGTTGGCACAGCGGTTTTTTTGGCGCATGTCGGAATGGGAGTACCTGCCATTAGTATGCAGTTAAGCCTCTTCGACGGATTGCTCAGCAATATTAATGTAATGGACAATCTACTGAAAGGGGAAAGTTATTTTTATAATGAAGTACTTCGTATCAAATCGACCATTTTGAAAATTTCAGATGGAAGAAAATGGCTCATTTTAATAGATGAGCTATTCAAGGGAACTAATGTGGAAGATGCAATGAAATGCTCAACTACTGTAATTGAAGGTTTACTAAAAATAAAAAACGCCCATTTTATTTTATCTACTCACCTTTATGAAATTGGTGACCAACTCAAAAAATATCCAAATATCCGTTTCAATTATTTTGAAACCATTGTAAAGGAAGATCAACTGTTTTTTAATTATCAATTAAAGGAAGGCATAAGCAGCGACCGGCTAGGGTACCTTATTTTAAAAAATGAAGGCGTAGTAGCAATGCTTAAAAAATTATAAGCTCCTGTCCCTCTTCGCCGAGCTAAAGCAATAAAAACACTAGTCTGCCCAACTTATTTGGTCAATCCCCCAACAAAGCATCTAAAAAGATTCGTTACAATAGGCAATAGCCGCCAATACAACTACTTTAAAGCTTGGGAGCAAATATGTGTGCGCTTATTAGCTAATCAATGTAAATTTGCATTTACCATTTTTTATTAAATAAAGCCAGCAAGAGTTCATGATGAATTTTTTTAGAATATTTAAGTACGTAAACATACCAAAAAACAAGCTGGCGCTGTACCTTTTTTATACCATTCTGGCAACGCTTTTTTCCTTGCTTTCGATCAATGCATTAGCCCCCTTTATGAATATTATTTTTAGGGCAGATAATACAATGCAAGGGGTACAGACAAAATCACTGGGAAGGTTCAATGACTTCTTTCAACTATTGATTAGCAACCACGGACCCCTCTATGCCCTTGGAATAATTTGTGTACTGATGATTGCTTCCATTTTGCTTAAAAATGTATTTGTATACTTATCCCTGTATATCTCAACGCCCCTGCGAAGTAAAATCCTAGCAGACTTCAGATTGCGATTATACACGAAAATTTTACAACTGCCAGTTGGATTTTTTACAGAGCAGAAAAAAGGAGACTTAATGAGTCGCATGATTGGTGATATCGGAGAGGTACAGGGATCGATATTTACTGCACTAGAGGGACTGGTAAAAGACCCATTGATGATCTTGTCTTTTTTGTTCTCAATGATTTTTTTAAGTCCTCAACTATCCTTGTTTCTGCTTATTTTTTTACCCCTAACTGCAATTTTTATAGGAAAGATAAGTAAGCGACTAAAAAAACAATCTACGGCTTACTCTGAGGCACATGGAGAGAATATTTCACATGTAGAGGAAACGCTCAGTAGTATAAAAGTAATTAAAGCATTTACAGCCGAAGAACGAATGCTCAATAAATTCGGCAGCGGCAATGACAAACTTTTTTTCATGCTCAATAAAATGACCCTACGCCGTGATTTGGCCAGCCCTATTACCGAGGTACTGGGAGTAACGGTGCTTTGCGCCATTTTATACATCGGGGGGAGGTTTGTTTTTAGCGAGGGGGCTCAACTCACCGGTGGCGATTTGATGGCATTCATTTTATTATTCGCCATGATCATCAACCCAGCCAAAAACTTATCAACCACCATTTCCAATATACAAAGGGGAATGGGTGCGATTGAGCGGATTGAGGAGATATTGCATGCACCCCTACTGGTGGAAGAAAAGGCCAATGCCACCGTCTTAAAGGGGTTCAATCAATCCATCGAATTTAAAAATGTTAGTTTTAAATACGACGACAAAACGATTTTGAATAATATCAGTTTTGTAATAGAAAAAGGTAAAACAGTCGCTTTGGTGGGATCGTCAGGCGCTGGAAAATCAACCTTAGCAGATCTTATTCCCCGCTTCCATGATGTTAGTGAAGGGGAGATCTTAATTGATGGAGTAAATATCAAAGACTTCACCATTCAATCGCTGCGCAAACAAATGAGCATTGTAACACAAGAAGCCATTTTATTTAATGACACCATCGCCAACAATATTGCTTTGGGCAACATCAATGCTTCGACGAAAGAGATATTGGAAGCTGCTACCATTGCCAATGCACACCAATTTATTCAACAAAAAGACGAAAAATACGATACCAATATAGGCGACCGGGGAATGAAATTAAGCGGTGGAGAGCGCCAACGGATCACAATTGCAAGAGCCGTATTACAAAATCCCCCTATCCTGATATTAGATGAAGCTACCTCCTCTTTGGACACTGAAAGTGAACGCCTGGTTCAGGATGCCATTGTTAACCTCATGCAAGACCGTACATCTTTGGTAATTGCACACCGGCTCAGCACCATCAGCAATGCAGACGAAATCATTGTGTTGCAAAAGGGAGCCATTATAGAAAGAGGCACTCATGATTCCTTAATTGCTCAAAATGGTTTTTACAAAAAATTAGTAGAAATGCAAGATATAAAATAAGTGAATTTTTAAAAAATTGATTGCTTATCTTTCGATCAGTTGTTTTAATCATTTTATTATTTCGTCTATGTTAGTAAAAACTTTCGGCAGTGCCGTATATGGCGTGGAAGCAATTACGATTGCAGTAGAAGTAAACATTAATAATCAAGGAAAATCAGACGCAATCATTGTAGGGCTGCCCGATGGAGCGGTAAAAGAAAGTTTATTGCGGGTAGAAAGCGCCATCAAAGACAATAATTTTTTCATGCCCCGCACCCGACTGATTGTAAACCTTGCCCCTGCGGATATTCGGAAAAGCGGTACGGCCTTTGACCTTCCAATAGCTATGGCCACGTTAGGTGCTAGCAATCAACTCATCAATCCACAAAAGCTCACTGACTATGTCATCATGGGTGAACTCAGTTTGGATGGCAATGTAAGATCTATAAAAGGTGCATTACCCATCGCCATACAAGCAAGAAAAGAGAATTTTAAAGGACTAATCGTACCCAAACAAAATGCTAGGGAAGCAGCCATGGTAAACAACCTAGCGGTATATGGCGTTGGCCATTTAAACGAAGTAATTGACTTCTTCAAAGATGAATCAACGCTAGAACCCACTGTGGTAAATACCCGTGAAGAATTTGCATACGCCCAAAGCGATTTTGACATCGACTTTTGTGACGTAAAAGGGCAGGAAAATATAAAAAGGGCGCTAGAAATCGCGGCGGCGGGTGGTCACAACGCCATTTTAATTGGCCCACCAGGAGCTGGAAAAACAATGCTGGCGAAGCGTTTACCTACCATCCTTCCTCCTCTTTCGCTACAGGAAGCATTGGAAACCACTAAAATTCATAGTGTGGCGGGCAAGCTGCCTGAAAATGCTACCCTCATTTCCAAAAGGCCATATCGAAGCCCCCACCATACCATTTCAGATGTTGCCCTCGTTGGTGGCGGAGGTAATCCACAGCCGGGTGAAATTTCGCTAGCACACAATGGAGTATTATTCCTCGATGAATTACCTGAATTTAAGCGAACGGTACTAGAAGTAATGAGACAGCCAATGGAAGAAAGAAAAGTTACCATTTCTAGGGCAAAAATTGCCTTAGAATTTCCAGCTAGCTTTATGCTCATCGCTTCCATGAACCCTTGTCCCTGCGGCTATTTCAACCACCCCGACAAACAATGCACCTGTCCGCCGGGTGCCGTGCAAAAGTATCTAAACAAAATTTCGGGACCTCTATTAGACAGGATTGATCTACATGTTGAAGTAACTCCAGTAGCATTTAGTGAATTATCCTCTGACAAAGCATTTGAAAAAAGTGATCGAATACGCGAAAGGGTTATTAAGGCAAGGGATATACAAGCCGAAAGATATCAAGAAAATGAAGGCGTATATGCCAATGCACAAATGAGCAGTAAAATGCTGAAAGAAATTTGCGTCATTAATACCGCCAGTCAAAACCTCATAAAAATTGCGATGGAAAAACTAAATCTTTCTGCCCGTGCTTATGACAGAATATTAAAAGTAAGTCGTACCATTGCAGACCTTGCAGCCAGTGCTGATATAAAGCCAGAACACCTCGCAGAAGCCATCCAATACAGAAGTTTAGACAGGGAAGGATGGGGAGCGTAGAATATATGGATGAACAAAACAATGCCAGCAGTGCAGCAACCGCTTTTTCTGGCAGGATGCAATTGACCCAATAAACAATGTAAACCTTTACTATGGAGCCTGTAATGAAAAACCTTGCCGACATAAACTATTGGGAGAGCGGGTATGAAAAATACAAATTTTCACCCATGCCCTTGGATTATCCTACCGTGAAGTTGATTTACAAATATTTAAATACTCCAACAGGTGAACATCCCAAAACAATTTTTGAAATAGGCGTTTATCCTGGGAGGTTTATTTATCATTTTGGCAAACTAGGTTACGAGCTAAATGGAATTGACCAAACTCAATATTTGCCTGCACTAATAGAGTGGTTGAAATCCAATAATTTCAAAACGGGCTCTTTTGAACAAGCCGATGTACTAACATTGAACAAGGAAAAACAATATGATGTTGTGTTTTCAGCAGGATTTATTGAACATTTTGAGCGCTTTGAAGAAATGATCGATTTACATGCAAAATTGGTAAAGCCAGGGGGGCATGTCTACATCACTGCCCCTAATTTCGGAGGCGCTGTGCAACTAAAGCTGCATTCACTCTTAGATAAGGAAAATCTAAATAGGCATTTTATTCCAAGTATGGATGTGAAAAAATGGGAAAATGTATTAATTAAAAACAACTTCGAAATAATAGAAGCCGGTTACATTGGTGGCATTGATTTTTGGGTAGATCAACAAAAAAGATCCGCAGGTCAGAAATTATTACTAAGCCTTACTAAGAAGGTAGTCAAGTTGCTAAGAAGAATCAATTTACCCAACAACCGAGCTTATTCTCCCGAATGTATCATTATTGCCAAAAAGAAATACTAAGTCCTACATGAAAAAACCCACGATAGCTATTTTGTACATTTGTACTGGCGAATATGTTTTATTCTGGGAAAATTTTTATGCAAGTGCAGAAAAACACCTGCTGCTTGATTACGAAAAACATTATTTTGTATTTACCGATGTAGCTGAAATATTTATGGGGCACTTGCCAAATATTCACCTACAATACCAGCAAGCCTTACCCTGGCCGTACCCCACTTTATATCGTTTCAAATTTTTCAAAAGTATTCAGGAGCAACTGAAACCATTTGACTTTACCTATTTTTTCAATGCAAACTGCAGAATCTGCCAAGATATTAATGCAGTCAATTTTTTGCCAATGGAGGATGAGCATTTAGTAGTAACGCAGCATCCCGGATTTTGGGATGCCGCACCCGATAATTTTACCTATGAAAATAACCCATTGTCGATGGCCTATATTCAACCCGGACAAGGGGAAATCTATGCTGCAGGTGGATTGAACGGAGGAAAAACAAGTGACTACTTGACTTTCATTGAAACCTGCAATCAATATACCCAAACAGATATCGAAAAGGGTATCATCGCACTATGGCATGATGAATCTTACCTAAATAAATATATCCTTGGAAAAAAAATAAAAGTCCTGCATCCAGGATTTTTATACCCGGATGGTAAAGAGCTACCTTTTGAAAAAATGGTTCACCTAGAAAATAAAAAAAAATTAATAAAAGGGTATGGCAAATACTCTTTTATCCATAAAATCATGAAAAAAAGTGCTTTAGGAAAAAAAATATTTTCACTCTGGAAAACCTTGAATTTTAAATCTTCTCACGAATAATTTGAGTAAAATAATTTTCATACAATTATAAAAAATTGCAATATGCTAGCGTCGCTGATAATCCCCTACTATAAAGATCTGGTAGCACTTGAGCTGGTATTAACCGCACTCAACAATCAATCTGCAAAAAACAGGTTTGAAGTGGTGATTGCTGAGGATGACAATGATCCGGAAACAAAAAAATTTCTTGACAAGCACAGAGCTTCTTTTCAATTTGAAATTCAACATGTAACCCAAGAAGATAAAGGCTATCGTCGATCCAAAGCATTGAATAATGGAATTAAAGTAGCTAAAAATGAATTAATAATTTTTATTGATGGAGACTGTATCCCTCACAAGCATTTTATAAAAAATTACCTCGCTGAGGCAAAAGAAAATCTTTTGTTGTATGGAAGGAGAGTGAATCTGGGCGAAAAAATCAGCAATCAATTGCGGCAATCAAAAAAACTTTTTTCACTTAGTTTTTTTTCATTGCTGTTGAGTGATAGCAACCGTGTAACAGAGGGCGTATACCTTCCTTTTTATCCTAATTGCTTAAAAAGTAAACGGCAACCCTGGGGCTGCAATATGGGCGCTTTAAAGAAAAATATTATCGCTATCAATGGTTTTGATGAGGATTACCTGGAGTGGGGTCCCGAAGATCTTGACTTTTGCCACCGCCTTATACAATCAGGGGCTGCTAACAGATCTGTTAAATTCCAATCAATTATTTATCACTTGTACCATACTTCCAAGGGAGCAGTAGAGGTTATAAAAAGGGGTAAAAAAATATTCGATGAAAAAGTAAACAGCGGCATAATTTTCTGCAAAAACGGTTTGACAAAAATTTAAATAAAATAATTTATGCTAATTGTACACTTGAGGGGTGGGTTAGGAAATCAAATGTTTCAATATGCGCTTTACCTAGCTGCCGCAGAAAGCGGTAAAAAGGCTTCGCTCGACCTTTCGCATTTCAATAAAGACAACCAGTCAACTCAATACGAATTAGGAAATACCTTTTCCATCCATGCCGCACCCCTTCCCCTTTGGGAAAAAGTTTTGGTGAAAGCTAGTTGGAAATTTTTGCACCTGCTTCATCATATTCCTTACAAAGAAACCGATAGTAGTTTTGGGATTTTTGATAAAAAAGTCACTACTTTACAATTTGCTTATCTGAAGGGCTATTGGCAATCTGAAAAATATTTTGAAGGCATCTCTAAAACCATTCGGAAGCATTTTTCATTTCCCCCATTTAGCGACAATAAAAACAAAGCGCTATTAGAGCTGATTGTGCAGCGTAATTCTGTGAGTATCCATATCCGAAGAGGCGATTACCTCAAAAACAATCTCAATTGGTCGCTTGATATTGACTATTACAACCGAGCCATTCAACTTATCAAAGAAAAAGTAACCGCACCTGTTTTTTACATTTTTTCTGATGACATGCAGTGGGCTGAGGCCAATATCAAGGTCCCCAACTGTCATTTCATTAACTATAACAAAGGGGATGACAGTTTCAGGGATATGCAGTTAATGAGTAATTGCAAACACAATATTATTGCCAACAGTTCTTTTAGTTGGTGGGGAGCTTGGCTTAATAACAATGAAGATAAAATAGTGATTGCCCCTGACAAATGGCTCTCTACAATGGAAGGTACAAGAGATATTATTCCGGATAGCTGGATTCAATTAAAAGAATCACTAGGAGTGGATTCCTAAATATTGGTCAACCCCTTTTTTACACCACTGCGAGCCCGTATCGATGGAATTCTGTAGTAGCGCATCATTGGTAGAAAGGCTATCCCGAGAGAGGATGGGATGCCACAAATGATAAGTAATAGCGGCAAATTTTATATTCTTCCTTTTTATCCCGCTATTTAAAAGACGAACAAAAAGATCGGAGTCTTCCCTACCCCAACCGGTAAACGCCTCATCTAGACCATTGACAGAAAGGTAATCCTTTTTAAAAAAACCCATCAAACCACCCCTGGCCCCCTTATACGTAGTACTACCCTTTATGAGGTGATGCAACCAAGGAATCCTTACTGCCGAAGCCATATTTTGCTCAAAATTGCCTCGATGAAAATTAACAACACAGCTTTTTTGATTTAAAAGGACTTGGGTAAATGACTTTGACAAAAATGCACGACTGGCAACAAGTATATAGCCGCGATGAATACTTTTTTGGTAATCAAAAATAAAAAGGGGATGAAGTAATAGATCGCCGTCAATAAAAATAACGTACTCACTAGCCGCAATTGCCACTGCCTTGTTTTTGATAGTGGATAAACGATACCCATTATCCTCGTGCCATACATGCAATAAGGGGATGGGGAATGTTTTTTTATAAATATCTATAAGCTCCTTGGTTTCTTCCCCAGACCCATCATCTGCAATCACCACTTCCCGAGGCAGCAACTTTTGCTTAAGTACACTTAATAATACTAGCTCCAAAAACCTAGGATTGTTGTAAGTGGAAATTATCAATGAAATGGAATATTGATTCATCATATATTTATACTGGTTGGCAACTTATAAACTGCAAAAAAATTTAAAAAAAACAATAGCGACCAATTAATCTTTCATAAAACCAGTTAGCCCTTGAAAAAAGTATAATTTCTAAAATCAAAAAAACGCTTTCCTGTCTTTTTTTCCAACCAAAACAAAATTTTCCCCTTGAGGGTAAATTTTTTCTGAGAAACATCCAATTCAACATTCCAGTTCTTGGCTTCGATTCTTTTTTTCATCACCAAGGGATGCTGGCCCGTAAATTTCTTGATCGAATCAAATTGACTGAAATCGAAAAAATCAGCCGTGTTCAAAAAATTATTCACCGCTACCTCATCATTGGAATAATAGCGAAGGATATTTTTTTGCTTTTGTTTCATTTTCTCAGGACTCTTCACCCAACCATAATGATAAACTTTTGCGTCGACAGAGACTACCGATAACTTTTTTTTACCCACCCTGAATCCCTGGGCATCCTTGTAAGCACTTATGGACTTGTCATTGCGAATAATCCTTACTTCGTGACTGTACCAACCCCTACTATCTCCGACATAATCGTAGGTTCCGTAGAAATGAAGGTACTCGAACAACAAACCCTGAACTTTTTTCACATCAACATACTTTTCAGCTGTGGCAAGGATGCTTGCATGGTATTTTTCGTGAATTACCTCATCCGCCTGTATGTAAAATATCCAATCCGTATCAGCAGATACATGGGCCATTGCTTTATCTGTCTCCACTGCATATACTTTACCCCCTTCACGCAAACTCATATCCCAGGTAGAATACACCAACTTTATTTTATCAGATACAATACTTTTTATCAATTGCTCCGTATCATCTTCACCCCTGTCTATGCTTATGATCATTTCATCCACAACGGGCAAAATAGAGGAAATAGCTTCCACTACAGGATAATCATTTTTCTGTGCATTCCTTATAATAGTAACCCCCGTAATTTTCATAGTAAACTTTTAATAATACAAAGGACTGAAATTATTCTGACATAATAAAAGGAAAGCTGTCTGAATCGACTATCACACTAAATTATATTGCAATGTCTCAATGAAAAAATAAAACTGGGGAGCTAGGTAGGCATATGGGTAAATTTGGAAAAAGTTTTGCGATATTTGCTTAATTCCCAAGCTCGAATTTAATTTACCCCCCTTTTTTTACAATGAAGATTTTACTGAAATACTTACAACCCTATAAATGGCTGGTCATTCTTACGTTGGTACTAGCCGCCATCAATATTGGCTTTTCCCTAATAGACCCAATTTTACTAGGAAAAATGGTGAATCTGGCCAATGAACAACAATCCGTACCGACAGGGAAATTCAATTGGTCAGCATTTTTTTGGAACTATGAATGGATTAGTAAAAAGGGCAGCCCTTATTTACACCTAGGCGTATTTTACATCCTGCTTTTTTCCATATCTGTAGCCATGGTGAGCCGCATTGCTAAGAACTTCCAAGATTATTTTTTAAATGTAATCATCCAAAAATTTGGAGCACGTGTATTTACAGATGGTCTTCAACATGCCATGAAACTTCCGTATCAACAATTTGAAGACCAACGGAGTGGTGAAACCTTGTCCATTTTAACCAAAGTAAGAACTGATGTTGAAAAATTCATGATCAGCTTTATCAATGTACTTTTTGGGATTTTAGTAGGCGTTGTATTTGTTTTTGTATATGCAGCCATGTTTATCAACTGGCGTATTCCGGTAGCCTATTTAGTCGGCATTGTAACCTTAACTTTTATCACCAACTTGCTCAGTAAAAAAGTCAAGTTGATTCAGAAAAATATTGTTGGCCAAACCACTGCGCTTGCAGGATCCACGACCGAATCGCTGCGAAATATTGAACTGGTAAAAAGCCTCGGGCTTACCAAACAGGAGGTGGACCGACTCAACAAAAATACCTATAAGATATTAGGGCTGGAGCTAACCAAGGTAAAGCGAATCAGGAGTATCAGTTTTATACAAGGCACCATGGTAAACACCTTACGGCAGGTAATCTTATTTATTTTGATGTGGCTTATTTTTCACAACCAGATGGATGCCGGACAACTCGTTACGATGCAGGTTTTCTCCTTCTTCATCTTTGGGCCTTTACAGGAAATTGGAAATATTTTACTTTCTTACCGTGAAGCCGAAGCCTCACTCAATAACTTCAACAACTTAATGCAGAAAGCCCCAGAAACAGAGCCTGCGAATCCTGCTCCCCTGGGAAATATAGAAACGCTTTCCTTCAACCAGGTTTCTTTCCAGCACCAGACGGCCTCTCACAAAGCCATCGATAATATTAGCTTTGATGTGAAAGTAGGTGAAACCATTGCCTTTGTTGGCCCTTCCGGTAGTGGTAAATCGACTTTGATGAAGCTGTTAGTTGGTCTATACCGTCCACAAGAAGGCAATATTTTTTATAATAAACTCGATGAAAATACCATCCACTTTGATGACCTGAGAAAACAGATTGGATTTGTAACACAGGATACGAATTTATTCAGTGGTACTATCAGAGAAAATTTGCTTTTTGTAAATCCAACGGCCACCGAAATTGACCTCATGGATGTACTCCAAAAAGCAAGCTGCAGCAATCTAATCACTCGAGCCGAAAAGGGGTTAGACACAATGATTGGAGAGGGGGGATTAAAATTAAGTGGTGGTGAAAAGCAGCGTCTGTCTATCGCAAGAGCATTGCTAAGAAAGCCGCACCTGCTCATTTTCGATGAGGCCACCTCTGCACTTGATTCATTAACTGAGGAAGAGATTACCGATACCATCAAAGATATTTCATCTGCCAAAGAACATATTTCCATTTTAATAGCGCACAGATTAAGTACCATCATGCATGCCGACCGCATTTATGTATTGGAAAAGGGTTCTGTGGTAGAAACCGGCACACATGAAAGCTTGTTGGCAGAAAAGGGCTTATACTATGCCATGTGGCGGCAACAAATTGGAGAAAGGAAGAAATCATAAGCCAACTAAAATGAAGTAAAGTGATGAAACCAATAAAAAACAACTGCAGCCTTTGCATTTCCACTTATAATTGGCCTGGGGCATTAAGGCAATGTTTAAAAAGTATCAAATCTCAATCAGTACTGCCTGGCGAAGTAATAATCGGTGATGATGGCTCTTCAGATGAAACCAAACAATTGATTGAAACCACCAGGAAAGATTTCCCAGTACCCCTCATTCATTTATGGCATGAGGACAAAGGGTTTAGGCTTGCTACCACTAGGAATAAAACTTTTGCACAAGCAAAGGGTGACTATATTATTCAGTCTGATGGCGATGTTATCTTTCACAAGGATTTCATAAGAGATCATTTATTATTTGCGAAAAAAAACACCTTTATTGCAGGCACCCGCTGCTTGCTCAACAATAAAATCTCGACGGAGTTGATCTCTGGTCAGCGTATTGCTGGAGTTATTGAGTTGCTACGCCAGAGTAGTAAAAAATACAATGGTGTCAGGTGCCTACCCGCTGCGCTCCTAAATTATTCACTGCAAAAAGGAATCAAACAAACAAAGTATGTTTTGGGGGCAAATATGGCGTTTTGGAAGGAGGATCTAATTAAAGTCAATGGATACAACGAACAGTTTACCGGATGGGGGAAGGAAGACAATGATTTAGCGGCAAGGCTTCATATCGAAGGGGTGTCCATCAGATTTTTGAAATATGCTGCCATCCTATTTCACCTTTACCATCAGCAAGCAAACCGGGATAATTTCGAAACGAACGATTTGATTTACCGCCAGACTATTATAGATAAAATTACTTTTTCACCAAAAGGTATTGACCAGTATTTATAAATGCCCCTCATTGTAATAGAATGTAGCTATGCGAAAGGTAGCGCAGTTGCTGTGGAACTTTTGGGCACCCAATCGGCTAAAGACAGAATCTATGTTTTGGAAAAAGTGGATATGGTAGAATCCGGTTGGCTTGCAACAAAAAACACATCCAGCTACCTTACCGATGATTCCTTTTCTTTTGGTTACCTTTGCATCCTATGGAACATAAAAGTCCTAAACCTGGTTATCTCTGGAGTGTGTTTACTTCTCGCTGCCCACGATGCAGGCGTGGACCGATGTTTAAACATCCCAATCCTTATAAAAAAATCAAGCTATCCCATATTTTCGACATGTATGATAATTGCCCCGAATGCGGACAAAGATATGATCTTGAAAATGGGTTTTGGTATGGCACCGGTTATGTAAGTTATGCACTGGCTGTGGCTATATCCGTGACCAGTTTTGTGGCATGGATGGTATTGATTGGCGTGTCGACGGAAGATAACAGGGTGTTTTACTGGCTAGGTTTCAATGGGGTATTACTGATATTACTACAACCCTGGATGATGCGCCTTAGCAGGGTAATGTATCTTTATTTCTTTGTAAGCTATGATGAAAATTACAAGGAAACTAAGCCGGTGGAATTTGATCACAAACAATAATTTGGTGAATGGGCAATGGTCAATGGTGAATACGCAAAACGCGAACATTTTTTTCACGATGGCGAATTGACATTTCACCATTCACAATTCACAATTGCCCATTGCCCATTCACAATTCACCATTGACCCTTCACCCTTACCTATCCATCTGCCTTAAAAATATCTTTAAAAATATTCCCATCGGATAATTCTTCGATATCACTTAACTGTAGCTCAAGAGCCTTTGTACTTTTATTGATTTCTATCAGTGAAAGCACTATGGAAAGTAGCAAAAATAATAAGCTGAAAGCAAATATCCAGTGTGCCATCACCATCCAATTACGGAAAATTAAATACATACACAATACACAACACAAAAAACTCAAAACGCTAAAACTTTGCATATAGCGTATTAAATTCAGGCGAGTTCGAATGCTTTTAATCTGATTAAGAATGTTTTTCTCTTTTTCACCCCGATTATATTCAATGTGTAATTTTCTTACTAAGGCGGCCAGTGATAAAAAACGATTGGTATAGGCCAGCATCAACAAGGTGATAGCTGGAAAAAGTAAGGCGGGGGTATTGATGGATATTTCTAACATGCACTAAAATTAAACTACAAATTGTTTAAAAGTATCAATTCCACTTTATAAATTAGGAGGAGTATGCAGTACATGTTTATTTTTTTTAGCGATGTATTTACCATAGCCATATCCTATAGCAAAGCCCAGTGGAAAATCAGATGCCCAATGCACACCATTGTTGACCATGGAGAGGCTTAATAGACCTGCAATACTATAGCCTACAGGCTTTATCCAACGCTTTCGTGGATAATTTTCAGACACGATAGTAATGGCACTTACAAAAGTTGCCAGATGGCCTGAGGGAAAGGCATCATAAACCGGCTTATGATTTTGAAAATTACTTATTGTTGGAAATGGTCTCCAACGTCCACCCGCCACCGTTGCATCCGAAGGGTTTTCCCTTCCACTGCTATATTTAATTAATTGGGTGCCTACCCCAAGCGCCAGAAATGATTCCACCAGCTGGCTGGCCGTTTGCAATGCTCTTGGATCTTTTTTGATTTTACCTGCAATGAAAAAACCTGCAGCCATATAAACTACCGATGACCCTTGTCCTAAATTATAAAATGCAGTATTGATATTTTTAGGCCACTTCATTAAAATGGTGTTTTTTCCAAATAGCTTCACCTGTATCAATGGAGCCAGTGATTCCTTTCCTTCAATACCATGGTTATTTCCAAAGCTTTGAACACCGTTCGTGATACGTTGGTCAAATATCAGCAACAACCCAGTAGAGGCCGCTAAAATACCCAATTTGTGCAAATTCTCCTTTTTGAAAGAATGCCCGATATAACCGATTGCATCCGCTGGTATATGGGTAACAAAATCGAATGTTCTAGGTTTTTTACAAGTAAACGAATCGCTGCCTTTTTCAAAATAGATGGGCTGCTTAGAAAGCGAATAAATAGTATTTCGAGCAATGGGAATTGTATCCACTGTACTTTTAGCACCAACAAAAAGTGGTAGTAGCATAATTAGCAGACCAACATATTTCTTTATCATAACAAAGCGGGAGTTGATTTTTTATTTGGCTTATGTTTTTTATCCATCCATTTTTCCACTTTATAGGATAACCAGGCACTCCCTGCACCTACTACTGCTCCTGCTAGCACATCTGAAGGGTAATGAACCCCTTGGTACATTCTTGAATAGCCTACGGTAGCAGCGTACAAATAAGAAGGAACTATTACATACCATTTTGGAAAAATCAAACTAAGAGAAGTGGCCGTACAAAAAGCAGCAGAAGTATGACCGGAAGGAAAAGAATAACTACCTCCTAGATCTCGCTTTACTATAAAAGGATACGTTACAAAAGGTCTATCACGTTGTATAATTTGCTTCATACCCTGTGTAACAATGCTCGATACGATAAACCCTCCTGCTACGTAAAGTGCCTCTTTTTTCAATTGCTTATCATGCCGAATAATCCCTGCAGTAAGCAAGCCCACTGGAGCTGCAATATTTAAAATTGTTACACTTTCTGCAGTTACCTTAAAGAAATTATTTTTAAAAGTAGTTTCCGATTGATTGATTGATTGTAAAATATTAATATCCGCATTTTGTGCAAAAGCATGAAATGAAGAGCTTAAGCTGATTGAGAAAATGATAAATGCTTTTTTTAAATTCATAGTACGCTAATTGGTCATTAAAGATTGCAAGTTAACTGCTTAGATTGATAAAAAATTATTTTAGCCAGTCAATTCATCATTTCTTAAAAGGAGTAACTACTCAATTTTTATTTTACTTTAAAGTTTAATGGGATATTAACTTTTACACTAAAATTACGTCCCATATTAAATACCCCCATTCTACCGGTAACCCTATTTTCGGATGCATATTTTAATCGGCTCAAATGGTTTTGATACGCTACATCTCCCAGATTGCTACCCACCAGATGTAAGCTAAATAATGTAACCCCTTTATTCGAAACAAAGTCGGCTCCCAAGGCTGTATTTAGTAAAGTATAGGCAGCAGTTGCTGTTTCTGTATTGTAGGTAGAAAAAATACTTTTCTGAGCAAATGTATTATCTAATTCAAGTTTCATATAAAAATTTCGAATTGCTTTCTTGTATTTTTTAAAATCGACTCTGCATTCCGTAATTAAACGTGGTGCGGGAATGAAAGGTAAATATTTTGAATCCGCAATTGCCTCGTTCAAACGGCCGGAAACCAACGAAAATACATTTTGAATATGCAACCAATCCAATGGATGGGGATGGATATCGATAGAAGCTTCCAATCCATAGAGACTGGCTTTTCGTTGATCAAATTTAAATGCATCCAAGATTTCCCCATTCACATTCACCATTGAGTCTCCACCTCGGATAGCCTGTAATTTTCTATAAAAAATAAAATTATGAAAGCTATTATTATAGGCAGCAACTCCCACGGAAATATGTTCGGTATTAAAATCAACACCAGCATCCAATTGGGTACTGGTTTCACTCTTTAATTGTACATCTCCATATTCGTAACGAATGGTACCTTCATGTGCCCCGTTGGAAGCAAGTTCGGATATGCTGGGCGCCCTAAAGCCTCTTGCAGCATTTAATTTAAAAACTAGCTGACTTGTTAATTCAGCAGCCATTCCTATACTCCCGGAGAAATTACCAAAAGATGTATTAAAGCCAGCGCCCTTTACATTGATTCCGTCTAATAAATCTTTCGCCTGAATACTGCGGTTGTCATAGCGGGTACCACCACTTACTGTTACCTTATGAATTGTTTTTTTGGTGAAAAAATAAGTACCTATATCAAACAATTGATAATCTGGTATTAACTGTTCCATTCCTTTATTAGCATTTTTTTGGTCCATTCCATTAAGCCCAAATGAGGTGGACCAGCCATTGATTTCCTTGCAATGAAATTGTGCGGTATAAGTAATGGTCTTTAAATCGAAGTAGAGGGAAGTTTCGGGAGGATTATCCACATTGCCAAATTCCTGTCGTCGGTTTTGTTGATAGCCAACATTGAAAGTCAATCGATTTTTTCCTAGTTGAATACTGTTATCCAGCGTTATTTTATTATGGCGTATATTTTGATAGGGAATCTGAGGAATGCTACTACTAAAGTCTTCCTCCGTAGCCCTTGCTTCACCTCCACCGGCAATAGGTTTTACAAAATATCCCTGAGCATCCCTTTCTCCCTCTACTAACCCTGCCTTTAAATTAAAACTACTGAACAATAAATGACTGAATCCCCAGCTACCGTTGTATCCGGCATAACCACCAAAATTATTTTGATTGTATTTTGAATTAAAAACTTTACCGTCGTATTTGTTCTGATAATCGGCTGCTGCCAATGTAGAACCATAAACATTCCAGTTAATACCTTGTAGATTTCCTGCAATATTTGCATTCAGCGTTCTAGCTCGATTGTTAGTCTGGTAATTGGTAAATATATTCGCCTTCACCGTATTATTTTCGACAGGAACATTGGTGATAATATTGATTACGCCAGCCATTGCATCACTGCCGTAAATAAGCGATGCGGGACCTTTTAAAATTTCCACTTTATTTACACTGGATTCATCAATTTCAATTCCATGCTCATCCCCCCACTGCTGACCTTCTTGGCGAACTCCATCGTTAATGGTCAATACCCGATTATACCCCAATCCACGTATCACCGGCTTTGAAATAGCCGGACCTGTTGACATACTCGATACACCAGGCCGTTTGGCCAATGCCTCAATGATATTGCTAGAAGCGGTTTGCGCCAGATCTTGTTTTCTTAATACAGCTACTTGAAAAGGTACTTTTTTTAATTGCGTGGCGCCACTTACACCCGTTACAACTACTGCATTATTTTCGACCACCGATTCGAAAAGAACATACTCTTTTTTTGTATCGTTGGCTAAATTAATATTGTCAACAATAGTGGTATATCCCACATGGGAAATTTCTACCAGATGGGTTCCAATA
The DNA here is from genome assembly GCA_044357815.1 of Ferruginibacter sp. Lineage (GTDB taxonomy): Bacteria > Bacteroidota > Bacteroidia > Chitinophagales > Chitinophagaceae > Ferruginibacter. Next base: position 32,322 of record JBIKOV010000001.1, read on the forward strand.
GCAAGGCCATTGATTTCGAAATGCCCAGCTGCATTGGTAATAGCACCGGATTTTACGTCGGCCAGATAAACGGAAACCCCTGGTATGGGTGCATTTGTTTTGGCATCTGTAATGGTGCCCGAAAAATTCACTTTTGGCAACTTATGAAAACCATGCGCATCAATTAGCCCTTTTGCTGACGACTTGGATATTGCAAAACAAAGAAAGACAATGACAAATAAACTCTTTAATAATTTCATTATGGTAAATTAAAAATTGATTGTAAATAAAAGTACACCCGCAATAAGAAAGCAGCCCGCGCAATCGGAGGGCTTCAAAAATTGAATAGCTAGGCGAATACGGGGGGGCCTCTAGGTGCAAAGAAAGTGGGAGTCTGAGCAAAAAGAACAGCTGCCGGCAATGATGAAAATCCAGCAACTACAATGGGCAGGCCAAAATGAAAATTACTAACAGCAATGGAAAAGGTTGAGTCTACCACAAAATGGTCGCACTGACAATGAATCCCGTTTTGTACTACTTGCGCCTTATCGCTGCTTGCCAATATCCCATTCGAATAATCTTTGTGATTGGCGAATACATCATGCAATAATTGTATGGGCGCATTACCTACTACAAAAAGTAAGAGCAGCAGCAGAGCAGCAATTTTTGATATGAGGCTGTTTTTATACAAACTGATAAATTGTAACTATGTTGCAAATTAAATGTTTATTTAATAAATAACAGAAAAATATTTGAACAACTATTTTTTTGTACATTTATTCATTATGAAAAAACTGACATTTTTAATTGCCGCAGTACTATTTTCAGGCCTTTTTGATGGATGCAAAAAATCAGATCCGGCTCCTACAGTGACTGACCCCTGTTTAATCACTGTCATCAAACCTGCAGCCAACCTGACGCATACTATCACTGGACAATCGATTGGCACCATTACAGTCACGTCTCCTATCGGGTCTGAGTATACGTATAGTATCGGGGGCACTGCCTATCAAGCTTCAACAAACTTTTTTAACCTCATTGCGGGAACTTATACCCTCACTGCAAAAAATGCAGCTGGGTGCTCAGGAAAGATTACCCTCAATATTAATGGATTGGGAACAAAATTTTATGCAGTAAGAACCCTGGTTAATGGATATTGTGGCCCCTGTCATTTGAATGGCTCAGTAAGTGGCAATAAAAATTTTGATGACGATAATTCAATTGTAGCATCTTGGGACAGGATCAAAATAAGGGCGGTGGATGGCAGCCCGACATTTATGCCACAAGTAGGGCAACTTACTGCTTTGGACAAACAAAAAATTGTTGACTGGGTAAATGCAGGTCACAAGATTACTGACTAAAAAACTGGTAAACCCGCTACAAGATCCTTATCAAGCGGTACAGATGGAGGTAACTGATCGGAACAACCTAGTTTATCAAATGAAATCATACAAGATTTCATCACATTCCAAGTCCAAATACCTTGAATCGGGGCAATATCATAATGTAAAATTTTCAATACAATAAAATCAATTCACTTCAAAAAAACCTATTATGAATTAAAACAATACAAACCAGCTGGCGTTTCCAACTTTTACCATTGGCAGTTTCCGCAGACAGCATTTCCTTTTCACGCTGCATAGCCAATATTTTATTATTTGCTTCTATCAAATTCATACTTAATAATAGCTGCTGCTTCTGTTGTGTAGCATGAAGGTAAATGGCAAAACCAACTTCGCTGACTGATACCCCTATAAGAACGGGCACTTAATAATAATTTTAGTATAAATTAAATGTGTGAATTCATTGTTTTACATAATCAAACCTTCTGTATTTATTTTCTTTATTATCGGTAATTAACTCAAACATGTTGCTATTATTTTTCCTTAAAAAAAATAATCGTTCTTTTTGTTTTTCTATTATTATTTTTAAAGAATCATTTTGGATGATGTAATTAAACTCTTTCACAGTATTATTGTTTTTTTGTTCTCCTTTGCCATTAGATTTAAAAATTAAATCTTCATTATTAAATTTCCACAAACCAATAATTTTACTTTCGGTGATATTTTTTGATGGATACTGATTTTCTAATTGTTTATCTAATGCGGTTTGGATTGTTTCAATATTTTTGTTTTTAATCTTGAATTCACTAATAAAGAGATTTGCAATTTCTACCACACTCCTTTTGAAAATAGCTGGATAAGATGCACTTAAGCAGGTATGATTAATTTCATCATAGAGCACAACCTTAGCTTTACCACCGCCTTCTTTAATCTTTTCGGCAAATTCTATACTTTGCGTGTAATGACACAGCCTATCTTCTTTTCCATGCAATAAAAGTGAAGTAGGTGGATTTTCTTTTAAATTATAAAATGCAGATGCTATTTTACTTTCTCCCTTGGTATCCAACCCATAAATTTTCCTTGCTTCACTATTTGGAAATGGAGATTTTTTTTCATCATGGTCAACTAAGTTATACATTCCCTCTGAGCCAATATAAACCTTACAATTTAGATATTTTTGAGCCATTACTGCAGATAAAGTAGATCCCGCTGAAGCACCACCAAAACCAATTCGGGTAGTGTCTGCATTAAATCTATTTGCGTTGTCTAAAAACCACTTAACGCTAGATTCTAAATCATTTATTGCATCAGCAAAAGTTGCATTGTTTCCTTTACAGCGATAGGCTAATCCAACATAAATAATTCCCAGTTCATTAGCTAAGAAGTTTACATCTCCAGACAGCGTGGCCGGAGGTACTTCATTTTGTGTGCCACCATTCCAGCCTCCACCATGAACAAAAAAGTAAATAGGGCTTTTCTCTATACTTTTTTTTGGCAATTGTATTTTTATTGGTATGTCATAATTACCCGCTTTTGTAGCTATGGTGTCTATTGTTTTTTGAGCAGTGCAATTTAAAAAAAAATAGCAAGCTATAATTACAAATATTGGCTTTATTGCTTTCATAATATTAGCTTGTAAACTCATCATAAGCTCTTTGTGGAAATGATTTTAAGATATTAACAAAAAGCTTTTTATTTCATTAGCTTCTATTCTATTTTTTTCAAAAACATTTATCATTTCTAAAGAATCTGTTTTCATGTCAAATAATTCATTTTTTTTAAAATAAAAAAGGATTAATAACGCAGCGTGGTATCCCAAGAGGCTACTGTCTAAATAACAAGGGAACTTAATTTCTATGTTATTCCATCCTTTAAATAGAACTCTATTATTTATCTTGTAATGTGTATTTTCATCATAACTAACCGTAATGTATTTCCAGTCTTTTGTTGTAACACCTCTTGCAAAAAAAAATTCGAAAAACAAATAATCATAAACAATCCATTTATTTAATTAGGACATTTAGGGGTTTACCTAAAATATCGCCTTCCGAATAAAACAAGACAAGAAATTAAAAAATCTATTCAGTGATCATTTTGAATTATAACAAAAACTGTCTTATTTTTTTCCGAATAATTTTTTAAAAAAAATTTGTAGTATCAATAATTGAATATAATTAAAATTGATTCGGATGCTTATAATCTCCAGAAGGTTTTTTTATGGTTCTTTTTAAAGGTATTTGCATTCCTTTTGATTGCTCTAACCAATCAAAAAGTTCCCCTGCTAATTTTTTTACAAGTTCCTGATATTCTGGCTTCTCAATTAGATTATTGATTTCATTCGGATCATTTTCTAAATCATATAATTCATTTTGATCCCAAATTCCATTATACCTTATATATTTATACTTGTCTGTTCTAACACCAAAAACGGTAGGTGTCATGGGGAAATCATATTCCCAAAAGTATTCATAAAATATCTTATCTCTCCATATAGTACTATCACCCTTTAATAATTTTGCAAAGGAATTGCCTGGCATATAATCAGGTTTCTTCAAACCAGCCATTTCTAAAATAGTAGGGGCAATATCTATATTTTGAACCATCTTTGAAATTTTCTGCCCTCCTTTAAATAAACCAGGTGCATACACCAAAAATGGGACTTTTACTGACTCTTCATAAAAATGTCTTTTATCAATTAATCCATGTTCACCAAAACTAAATCCATTATCTCCCATATATATAACCATAGTATTTTGCTCCAAACCATTTTCTTTTAAATAATTCAAAACTGATCCAACACTTTCATCAACTGCCATTAATGTTTCACAATATGTTTGAACTAGCTCTTCCATTTCCTGATGTGTATGATAAAGATAATCAACACCATGCCAACTATACCGTTGCTGTTTTACCCATTCGGGCCATTTAAGATTTTTATAATCATCATTTAAAGTTTGATAAAAAGTCGGTGGAAATGTATATTTCTGATTAGCATAAATACCCTTATGCCTCTTTGCGGGTGTGACAGGTGCATGAACAGCTTTATGAGATAAATACAAAAAGAACGGCTTGGTTTTACTTTGTGCTTTTAACCATTTTAATGCATGAGTAGTTAGCAAATCTGTTATATAGGTGGAATCACCGTATTTAACCGTCTCTCCATTTATGTTTAAAGTAGAGTTATAATAAACCCCTTGACCTTTGAAACTCTCCCAGTGATTAAAACCAGGTCGAGGACTATCATCATCGGTACCGATATGCCATTTTCCGAAAAAACCAGTTTGATATCCTTCTTTTTGCAAATATTGGGGGAAATAAACTAAATTATTAGGAGCTGGGGCTACATTATCAATGACAGTATGAACATGTGAAAATTGGCCTGTTAAAATAGATGCCCTACTAGGAGAACAAAGAGATGTGGTAACAAATGCATTTTTAAAATATGCACCTTCCTTAGCTAGCAGATCCATGTAGGGAGTTTTCAACCATGGAATTTTACCAGTAAAACCCATAAAGTCATATCGGTGATCATCCGTAAGAATAAATATCACATTCATCTTTTGGTGACCAGCTATTTCTTTCAGTTGTTCCAGAGTGCCCGGCACTGGTATTCTAATTTGTTCCTGACTTTCTGATATTATGCGCTGTCCCTTTATTTGCGAAGTAAACACAACTAAAAAAAATATGACCGATGTAATTTTATTCATTTGATGAGATTTAAGATTCCAATTAAATTATTTACATTTCCTTAATGATATCTTTAATTTTCTACCAATAGCCTGGCTCACTGGTAAATAAAGGAATGCTATTGTCATAGTCGAAAGGCCCGGGCGTTGCAAAGGCAAGCACTACAACATTTTCTTTTCCCACTTTTTCTATCGCTTGTTGAATTGTGATGCTCTAGACAAAAAAAATGATATTTACCTCAGCATGTTTATCTAATTTACACTCAGCAACAGAATCTTCCTGTACCCTTTTTTCAACTAAATCAAAAGCGGCACAACAACCATGGCTTCCGCCAATATCTATTCCGATAGCAAATTTATTTTAAATTGTTTTTATTTTTTAACTGTGAATTTTTAATAATTTCCTGTTTCCCTATATCCGGGGTTTTATGCTGAAAATCTTGATAATATGATTGAAGCAAGTCGATCTCAGTAATATATTTCTTGTCATTGATTTGATTGTTAATTTCCAGTGTATCTGATTTTCGAATAAAAAACTGATTGCCAAAAGACCTGAAATCAAATTTTCTATTTGCATCCATTGGATCAAGCATGATTCCGAGCTTATACTCTTTAGAAATAATTGTTGCTTGAGACCAACTTTCTGATACGAAGTATTTTCTTTTAAATGACTTGCCTTTGGTTAATGTGTTTGCAAATGACTGACCTTGAATGGGATATTTTAATACTGGCATTTTGAGACCAATTAATTCTACCAATGTTGGGAAAACATCCACCAGACTTACCAACTCTGCTACTCTTTTCCCATTTTGATTATTTCCAGGAATACGAATAATTAAAGGAATATTTAAAATGTCTTCGTAAACATTTTGACCCATTGCTGCTTTTTCAGCCATGCCATGATTACCTACAAAATCACCATGATCTGTTGTATAAATAACAATGGTTTCTTCTGCAATTCCAGCCTCATCTAAAGCTTTTAGTATTTCACCAACACAATGATCAACTTCGGACACAAGCGCATAATAAGCTCCTACATAATTTCGCCATAGTTGCTCATCAGTGTAAGCTTTATCTACATTCCAAACTTTGTTCCCTCCCTCCCGGATAGTTTGCATCATTGGAGGGATGTTTTCTTTGGACTCGTATAAGTTTGTTGGTTTTTTTATAGCGCTTTCTTTATTAGTTCCCTCACCCCAGGCAGACACATCATACATCTCCATGTATTTTTTCAAAGGGGTATAGGGTTGATGAGGCCTGTAAAAAGTTGCCCAGCAAAAGAAAGGATTTTCGGTCCTGGCTTGCTTTTTTATCACTTCAATAGTTAGCATGGTTGTAAATGCTTCCATAGTCATATTTTCAGGTAATGCTGAAATGCGTGTACCCAAATCAGCAATTGGAATTTTTTCCTTGGCATACATAGAACAATCCGATCCCCTGCCGAATTCGGCTGCCCAATCATTTGCAAACGCTTTCCCATATCCATTTTTTTCTACCCATTCTGTATAGCTGTTCCCCGGAGTTTCATTGCATAAATGACTTTGCTGAAAATCCCAGCCGGCGTCAATAGCCCCGCTTATATGGCGCTTTCCAAAGGCATAGGTTGTATAATTGTTTTGTCTAAAGACTGATGCTAAAGAAACCACGTCATTAATAACGCTTGTTTGTTCACTATTAGAAAGCAGACCCATAGTTCTGGGATAAAGACCCGTCATTAGTGAAGACCTGGAAGGAACACAAATACCCGTTGCACAATATGCACGGTCGAATACCACAGACTGCTTGGCCAATCTATCTAAATTTGGCGTAATAACATCAGGGTGTCCTTCGAATCCCATTACCTTTTTATTATGCTGATCAGAAAAAAGTATTATTACATTGGGTTTTTTCTTTTTAAGTTTTAGTTCAGTTAATTTTTCTGTTTGTAAATTGCGCTGATTGTTACCTGGTGTAGTATTTTGTGCATGTGCCGCGTGAAAATTAACTGCTATCAACAACATCAATGCTTTTTCAAGTATTTTAATTAATAGATTCATTCAACTTTTTTATCAATCTGTTTATATCAATTTTTTTTCAACTCAGTGTTTGCTATATACGCTTTAATTGCCTGCAACCAAATTACGATTTTTAACCCCTTCATAATGGATGGACTTATGTTGTTTTAACCAACTTAACAAATCATCTCGTAATTCATTTGCTTTAGCAGAATATTTTTTTCTACCTGGATTTTCCCCTATCAAATTATTAATTTCGTATGGATCATCTTTCAAATTATAGAGTACATTCATTACGGTTGATTCTGCTGTGTAGGGAACAAACATTTTAAAATTGTCTTTTATGATCATATATGCGGGTTGCTTATCTTCGTTATACAACCATTCTGTTACTACAAATTGACCATGCGATTTATCTGTTCCTTCAATCAGCCCGCGTAAGCTTTTTCCATCAGAAGGCTGTTCGGGCATTTGTAAATAATCGTTGATTGTTGCAAACAAATCAATTGTGGATACATACCCTTTTACTGTAGTTTTTGATTTAATTTTTTTGGGTAGTCGAATCATTAATGGAATATGTGCAGATTCTTCATAAAACACATTCTTCTCGCGCATCCCATGTGCACCAAGCATCTCACCGTGGTCGCTGGTAAAAATAACAAGTGTGTTTTCAGACAAACCTAGTTCATCTAGCTTACCTAGTATTTTACCAACCCAATCGTCAATTTCTTTTACAAGTCCATAATAATTTGCAATCATGTATTTTATTTTTTCAGGATCTGCATATTCTGTATGGGTTAATCTGCCATTCTGACTTCGATAAGGGGAGTTCAACATGGGGTCTGCAATACTTGCTGGGACAGGCATGTCTTTAACGGTATACATTTCTGAATATGGTTTAACTGGAAGCATTGGAGCGTGCGGAAAATGAAAGGAACAAGTAATACTAAAAGTGTTGTTTTTATTTCTTTCCAATGCTTCAATAATTTGTTTGGCCTGAAATGCAGTGAATGAGTTTTCTGCAGGCGTTTGTAGTTCTCCATGAAGATCTGGCTGAGTATATTTTCTATTTAACAATTTTACTTGTTCTTCAGTCATTCCATATCTTTTATCCAATGGATTCATCAGGTATGGCTGCTCCGTAAAGCTATCAAACAATTCTACCGGTTTCAATTTTGCATTTGGATAAATTGGTTTTAAATAATCCATGTATAAAGCTGTTAGCTGCCCCGGTGCAAAAACAGATTTCCCATTAGATGATTTTAATTGAGGATTCCGGTATACTTCCGAATGAAACTCAGGACTATGCCATTTCCCATAATACTCGCAGCGGTATCCATTTTTGCTTAACAACTCATCAAATGTTGACATTGGCATTCTGCCAGTTTCCTTTGTTGAGTAAGCAATTTCATTGGTGATTATCTGGTGATTTTCTACTGTAGCCCCAGTTAAAATTGACGCGCGAGTAGGGGCACAAACAGCACATTGGGTATACGCGTTTTTAAACCAGACTCCCTGTTTAGCAAGGCGGTCGATATTGGGTGTCTCCAATATTTTATTACCCGCTAAACTTAACGCATCAAAACGAAGTTGGTCGGTGATGATAAAAAGAAAGTTTTGTTTTTTAGGCACTTGTGCCTGAATGTTTAACAAGGATAATAAAACAAATCCAAGAAGGATCATTTTTCGATGCCATTTATGTATACTTCTATATTTTATCATCCTGATGATGCATTTTAAGTGTATTACTAATACTTTTCATTGTGTTGAAAATCTATTCTTTTGAACTTTTTAACTACTATCAATTTAATTTTGATAATTCCATCAATTTTGAATCCTGCATCTTTTCGCGATAGAAAGTAACAGATTGAATCAAGCCTTTATAAGAATGAACTGAAACGCCATTCGGATCAATCATGTCTCCTGAATCCTGTCCTAAATAAATATCTCCAGCAATGGATTTAATAGATTGTATTGGTAGTAACATTTTCCGCTGCCCTATTAATTTTCCATCGGCAAAAAACTTAATAATGTTACTATAGTTTTCAATTACTGCTATAAGATGCGACCATTTATTAATAATTTCTGATGCACCATCAATAAACTGAAGATGTTGATCATGAGCTACCACAAAACCAGGTACTCCATTTTCTAAAAAGAGTGCCCAACCATCTTTTTTTGATCCGCATGAAGCAATAATCCCATCAGGGGATTCTGGTTTAATCAGACATTCAATAACAAAAGTGCCTTTTGAAGGATCTAAATCCTGTCTGGCTTTTATGATTGTTGTGGCACCGTCATTAAAATTTCCACTAGCTCCTCTTTGATCTTTATTCAGTACTACCCCCTGGAAATGGATATTATTTTCCGGTTGGGAATCAAATGCAGTATTTCCAAAATCAATCGAAAGTAGTTTTCCTGTTTTCACATTTCCTAAGAGTTCAGCATCTGGTCTTGGTATCTCAGCTTTATAGCCTGTTTCTTTTTTAAGTTGCTCAAGTTCTGTTTTTAATCGGCTTTCAATTGCCGAAAATGCTGGTTTCTTTGCAAGATTGTATAATTCAGCCGGGTCATTAACAACATCATACAACTCATCAATGTCATTCAAATCGGGGGTAGTTGAATACAAGTATTTTTCTGTTCGAATAGCTGTTATTCGAGGAATAAAATGAATAAGATCTTTCCAGTAAGTGAATAAAAACGACTTTCTCCAATTCTCATTCTTCCCATGTAATAATGGGACTACACTTTTCCCTTGCATTTGTGCAGGAATTGAAACACCAGCCATTTCAAGAAAGGTAGGGGCAATGTCGGCGTTGAGTATCATTTCTGAAATCGTCAGATTGGCGTTTGCAAATTTTGGATAACGCATTACTAAAGGGATTCGCATGGATTCGTTATATGCCAGACGTTTATCTCCCAACCCATGTTCTCCATGAAAATACCCGTTATCTCCGGCAAATACTATAATTGTATTGTCTAAAATTCCTTTTTGCTTTAATAAATCATAAATTTCTCCCAGTCCATCATCCACTGCAGTGAGTGATCGCAGGTAATCTTTTTGCCTTCCTATTCCTGTTTTTGCAGGCCAAGGAGCAGGCTGACGACTTTTTTGAGGAATTATTTTAGACAGGTCTTTTTCCCTCAAGCGACGTCGTTGATCTTGATTCATCACAGTTCTTTGCCAGGCTGGTTTATTTTCCATATTATCGAGCCAACTTGCAGGTTCAGGAACCGAATCAGTGATGAATAAATTTTTGTCTCGATCAGCCGGAGTAAATGGCTCATGCACTGCTTTGTGTGACAAATAAACACAAAATGGTTTATCTGCATTTTTATCGATAAAATTCAAAGTATATTTAGTCAGTTCGTCTGTGATATAACCCTCATTCCGAATACTTTTTCCATTAATATTCAGGTCATTGCCAAAGTACTGACCTTGCCCCGGAAAGCTGCACCAGTAATCCCATCCTTTTCTGGGTTCATTACTTTCTGCCATATGCCATTTACCAATAAAAGCTGTTTCATATCCTTCGCCCTGAAGTATTTGCCCAAATGAACGCGTTTTGTCTGGATTTAATTCGCGGCCTTCTTGATTGGTGTTCACTCCATTAGTTTGAGGAAACATCCCGGTTAAAAAAGTTGCCCGCGAAGGGGCACAGAGAGAGTTCGTGCAAAAGGCATTTTTGAAATGTACCCCTTCATTACGAAGCTGATCAATATGGGGAGTTTTCAGAAATGGATACCGCCCCATAAACCCCATAGCATCCCACCTTAAATCATCAACCAGCACAAAAATTATATTTGGCTTTTTTGGTTTCTGTTGTTTTTGCTGTCCTTCACCCACAACTGGCATCCAAAAAAGGAAAGAAAGAATGCAGATTGAATAAATAAGTTTAAATGAGTTCATTATTGGTTGTTTAGTTTCCATTTAAAAAATTTACAATTGAAATTAGTGCTTTGGAACAGTCAAACTCAAGGGCCTTTCTTTTCTCAGCATTTTCCCGGCTTCGCCAGTAAGCCATAAATAATGATCGCTCGGCATGCCATCCATATTTATGAACTTGGCAATATTGCTAACGGGTGGTTTATCGCTGCATTTGAAAATGGCAGTACCTTCATTTACTTCGTCGAACATGGCAACATAAAGCATTGTTGCTCCCGAATTAATGGCTGTTGAAATTTGCTGCCAATAAAATCTTCCCCCTTGTCGGGGAATTGATCCAACTGGCTTAATATCATCTGGAAATTCGGATCGACTTAGGTTGTGCCAGCTAAATCCGGGGTAAACACAAGGCACATAAGCCACTCCGTTATCCTTGCACCATTTGATATCTGCCAGCATCACGTCCCGATAGCGATCCATATCATTGTGGAGTAAAGGTGAAAATCGCTGAACAGTCCAAGGCAACACAATATCTGATTGTTTAATCAGTTCATGCAAATAAGGATCTGTATTGCAATCAGCAGTAAGATCACGCCAAAAAGTAGGAACCCCTAACATTACTGCACAACCTCCATATTCAGGGTCATTTTTCAAAAAATCAATAAACCTTGTAATTCCAATATTGCGAATATTATAAGGACGGTCCGGAAAACCAAGCCCCCAAATGGTTACCAGGGGTTTCCCATTGTGAAAAACGTAAGTTTGTATCCCCGGTTGATTAGTAACCTTTAGGGAATCAACCAGGTACTTCCAGTCATTAATTAAAACGGAGCAATCTTCGCCGGAGCCTTTGAGGCCTGACAGATCGTACATTACTCCAATGGCTCGTTCGTATGTTGAAGCAGCCAGTAAAGCGTTGCGCAATACATTGGTAGCACCACTATGACGGGCTTGGGGTTTGGCGGCATTGAAAAACCGTTGCATGAATACACCATCAACTCCATACTGCTTCATCCACTTAAAGTGAAGCTCTACCGTACTTTTTTCGTCGGAACTGAAGAAACTAGCCATGTTGCCATCTGCCAGCTTCAAACCGGTAGGATAGGTTTTTTCATATTCCGTCACATCCGGCCACATATCAATACGAATCTTATTTTCATCAGGATACATAACACCATCTTTTGGCGCACGAAACCATCCCTGGTAGCCAGCCATTACTAAACCATTATAAGAAGGATATTTCGAGACAGTTGAATGCCTGCTCCTGGCCATTGCGTTTTTTTCGACCTTCGGATTTTGTGCGTTTGATGTAATTAAACCAACAATCAGCGCCAGAAAAAGTGTACTTTTTTTTGAAAGTTTCATTGTTTTTATTTTTGAATGATTCCGTTGTATTTCAGCCTGGTTTTACAAATCAATTGCACTCAACAACTATTGGCAACTTGTTTACTTCATTGGAGAAACTGCATTTTTCCCCCAATCCTTATTTGGCGTATTACTCATTATTAACTCCAATGTACCACCTGCTATTAATTGCTCATGGGTAAAGAATGGCAAGTTGATCTCTTTACCATTATAGAAAGCATTTATTTTCTTTATTTGCCCCTTAATCAATTTATGTAAATCGTTTTTTATTAGGTAGATTAATTGTAGTTGTCTCAAAAACTGGGCAGTTTAAAAGAATAAAGTTTCCCTTTTTTATGAATGGCTAAAGCTAATTTCATGCAAGCAAGCTTTTGATTATAATAAATAAAAATATTTTTACCTTCATAATAGAAGCACTAATAAAAACAATCTCTTTCGTGAGATTTTTTTTGGTATAGTTTGTTAATGATGTGACAGCTTATGCATTATAGACTGATATTATTGAATGATTGTCCAAAATTTTCTCTTTAAACACAGATTTTGCAGTTGTTTAAACAGTTTAAACATGCAAAAGATGCATGGTTAAACTGTTTAAAGTATTAAGAAAAAAGGATCAATAACCGATATTCTGTTTCCAGCTTGGATTTCTTGACATTTCTGCAAAAGGAATAGGAGCAAGATATTTCGTGCTAAAATCTGTACCAGCTGGAATTGGATTTTCAAGTGGAGAACGGGCTGCTACAATTTGCGGAAGCATTTGCAGACGCTGAATATCAAACCAACGCATACCAAGCGCGAATTCTCCCGCAAATTCATAGGCTCTTTCAAACACAACTGAATCCCTGAACGCGGTTTTGGAAAGTCCGGGCGTAAGGTTGGGTAAACCAGCCCGGGTCCTCACCTGGTTCACAGCAGCATAACCTTCAGTAGTAGGCCCAGCGCCAGCCATTGTAGAAGCTTCAGCAAAAATGAGCAACATTTGCGGGTATCGGAGAAGGATTGTTTCCTTATTTGTACTTTGCGCAATAGATTCAATGCTTGTAGCTGTTTCATTTACAGCATCGCCAACCCCTCCGGTAACCAATCCGGCCCTGAATTTTTTATAATATGGGTGACCAGTAGCGGTTGAAGGAGAGTTCCAGGGAACTAGGTTCCAGGTGAAGTTGGGAGAGGCCCCTGTGCGCAATTTAAGCGTAGTATAGAAGGTAGCATCCGTTCTGGTGCAGGCGGGTGCGTTCAGGAAGAAATTGATTTCAGGAAACATATCGCCAAAGCCAGCAGTACCAGTGCGACTTAATTCTTGTTCTGGTACACTAGTTATAGCGTTCCTGTTAACAATACCACCAGCTACACTGTATTGCATTGCGAAAATACTTTCGGAGCTGTTATTGGTGGTAAAAACCTGGGCATAAGGCGTACTCAAATTATACAATCCGCCATCTATAACCAGTTTAGCCTCGGTTGCAGCCAATGCATAGTTTGCGACTTGATTTAAAGGCCATCCCGCCATGGTAAGATACACATCGGCCAGTAAGGCACTGGCTGCACTTTTGTTGGGTTTGCCTTGTGCCTTTGCGGTAGGTAAAAGGGTTTTTGCTTGCTGTAAATCAGCAATGATCAAAGCATAAAGTTCTGCCACTGGTTTCCTCGGGAGACTCACACTAGGTTCTATGTTACCTGTTACCATTGGCAACTCGCCAAAAACTCTCACCAGGTAATTATAACACAATGCCCTTGCAAAATAGGCGTTACCTGCTGCTTCATTTTTTGCAACAATAGCAGCGGGCGTCCCTTCGGGAACCTGACTGTAATTTGACAGTATACCGTTTGCCTGATAAATGGCTGCCCAAGGGCCATCCCACTGTGATCTTACGGCATCAATAGTACTACTCCCAGATAACCGATCAAATTCACGTAATTCTCCCTTGTTCGAACCGGCGTTAGTAGTTAGATCATCTGATCCAAAAAAAGAACATACTCTAAAATTGGTAAACCCCCAAACCGGACCTCTTACCAATCCAGCCCACATACCGGCAACAGCCGCATTGAGGTCATTCTGCGTTTTATAATAGCTACCTGGTGTTAGCCTTGCTTTAGGATCTTCAACGAGTTGTTTGCTGCAACCTATTATCATGCTGGAAAATACAGCGATGATAAAGATGAAAGTTAATATGGAATTATGTTTTTTCATTATTTTAGTTTTTATATCGTTTGATTAATTCTTAGTAAGCGTATTTTCTTTACAAGCCAATTCTTACGCCTATCGTCATCGATTTAGGGTTAGGTATAATTCCAAATTCTTGGCCTTGGGAAATAGCATTATTAGTGGGCAGAAAATCAATTTCAGGATCATATCCTTTAAATTTTGTGTTTACCCAAAGGTTTTGACCGCTAACATATACATCCAATGATTGCGCCTTAATTTTCGACAACGTCTTTTTTGGAATACTGTAGGTGAGCGATATATTTCTCAATTTAATAAAACTGGCATCGTATACGTAACGGCTGCTACTATTAAAGTTTTTACTTGTACTGCTCCAGGCAGGATTGTCTGTTTCATTTGCTGCAGTCCACAATTTTTCAGGAACAGCTTCAATGGTGGTGGCATTTCTCATATCGCCCAGGCCACCCCAAAGATAAGCGAGGGTTTGTGAAAAAATCTGCCCACCCTGCCGGCCCTGGAACATAAAGCTCATCGTGAAATTCTTATACTCGAAGTCGTTGATAAAGCCCCATGAAAAATCAGGGGTAGCATTTCCTATACGCTGTTGATCTGCGCCGGTATATTTAAAATCCTTATTTAGATCCTCAAACCTGGCATCACCTGGCTTCATACCAAATAGAGCGGCTTCTGTAGCATCCTTCGTTTTCCAGGTACCCAGAAACTTATATCCATAAAATTCGCCTAGTGGTGCACCAATCTTCAATAAAGCGTTGAATGTATTGTTTCCATTGGAAAAAATTTGATTATCCGCTAATCCACTCAGGCTTACCACTTTATTTTCGTTAAAGGATATATTGAAATTGGTAGTCCATTTGAAACCGTTGCTATTTGTTATCGGAGTTCCTGCAATAGCAATTTCAAGTCCCTTATTAGCTAATTCGCCCGCATTTGTTTGGGTATTACCACCACCGGCATAAGAAAAATTTGGCCGGTTATAAAGAAGATTGTTAATTTCACTAGAATAAACATCTACAACCAAATTTAATCTTCCGTTTAAAAATGCGGCATCAAAACCTGCATCAAAGGTTTTCTTTTTCTCCCACTGCAGCGTTGCTGATACTGGTGTTCCCAGGGAAGTGGCTACCTGCCCACCTGTCTGATTTCCACCATAAAAATAGCTAGCTAAACTACCAATAGAACCCGTGTTAACTGAAGCAATAGAAGAATAGGAAGGTATAGCCTGATTACCTGTTTGACCATAAGAAGCACGAAGTTTCAGGTTGCTAAATATTTTTGAACCCTTTAGGAATTGTTCATTTTTCACGTTCCATGCTACACCAAAAGAAGGGAATGAGCTATACTTTTCTATCAGGCGGGAAGATCCATCATTACGAATACTGGCAGAAAGTGTGTATTTGTCTTTAAAAGAGTAAAAAACACGCCCCATATAGGACACCAATGCATCAGCAGAATAACCAGATGTAGTTTGCTGAAGGCCTCCCAAGCCAAGATTGTAATAACCAAGGCTCCAAGTAGAAAGATTCTTGGAGATAGCACTTACATTTGTATTGCTACCTTCCTGGTATTCAAAAAGTGCGGTAGCATTTAAGGAGTGATTTCCAAAGCGTTTTTTATAGGTAAGGTAATTACTGGTAAGGACCCGGCTTAAACTGTTGGAGTTCACTTGTGCAAAACCGTTATTGCCATTAAATGCACTGGTTCCTGGACCTTCAAAAATCTGAGCATATCCATTTTCTATATTATAAACGTTGGTTGAGGTAAAAGTAAGATCGTTGAAGATTTTGTAATTAAAAATTGCAGACCCAGATATGTTGTTATTGGTATTATCATTGGCCTGGCTATTGGCCTGGGCAATAGGGTTAAACTGGATAGAAGCATACTTTGCATTAGCAATATAATTGCCGGTACTTGGGTCGCGGATGAGGGATGTAGGATCCCATTCTACGGCCTGGTTAAACGGATCAGTTAAACCACCAGCATAACTGTTATTGTGTGATTGAGGGATGGTTACTACAGTCAGCAATTTCAGGTTCATCTTGTTGTTGAGTTTAAAATCAACATTTCCCCTGAAAGATGTTCTTTTGAACCAGGTATTCAATATAACACCCGGTTGATTCAAATAACCCAAAGCAAAGTAATATTTCACGCCTTCGTTACCACCGCTAACATCCAACTGATAGTTCTGTACTAAGGCAGTTCGGTGAAGTTCGTCCTGCCAATCGCTTCCTTTTACAGCACCAGACTGTAAATCAAGTACTTGTGCTTGAGTAAACGGAGCAACTCCTGTAGGATTGGTAGACAGAAACTGGTTATTTACAGACCGCGCAAAATC
The DNA here is from genome assembly GCA_044357815.1 of Ferruginibacter sp. Taxonomy (GTDB): domain Bacteria; phylum Bacteroidota; class Bacteroidia; order Chitinophagales; family Chitinophagaceae; genus Ferruginibacter. The sequence goes on from JBIKOV010000001.1 coordinate 49,092, forward strand.
ATATTCACCCATCAAATCGAGTTTTTTGGGCATTTTGTCGTTACGCATCCAGGTGTCGAAATTAACCCTTGTGCGTCCTGATTTTCCTGATTTAGTGGTAATCAAAACAACCCCATTTGTACCTCTGGATCCATAGATGGCAGTTGAAGCCGCATCTTTTAAAATCTCCATGGATTCTACATCATTTACGTTTACATCAGAACCTGCTCCAATGTTACCATCAATGACATACAATGGCCCGATACCTCCTGTGATGGAATTTGCACCCCTTATTTGTACCCGAAGTCCGGCACCCGGTTGTCCACTGGGGCTAGTTACACTTACACCGGCTGTAGTACCTTGAAGGGCCTGATCTAAACGTGTCAATGGTCTTTTGGAAATCTCTGTAGCCTTAACGGTGCTGCTGGCACCTGTCATATCTGTCTTTTTTTGGGTACCATAACCGATTACTACAACGTCGCCCAAAGTAGCCACGTCTAGTTGAAGCCTAACTGTAAAATCGGTGGAGTTTTTAACAGGGTATTCCTGGGTTTGATAGCCTACATTGCTAATGACCAGCACCGGTTTTAACTGGTTAGCAGTTCCGAGTTTAAAACTACCGTCATCCCCAGTAGTTGTGCTGATAGAAGTACCTTTAATAATTACAGTGGCACCGGAAAGCGGTTTCCCTGCATCGTCTGATATCTTTCCTTTTACCAAAGGTACCTGCGCATGAGCCCAAAGTAGGGTACAGGTAAAAAATAGCAGCAATTTTAATTTTTTCATAATAAATAGTTTTTTTTAGAAATTAGGATAAAAGTAGCTTAGTAGGATTAACAGAAATCATAATAATCGCTTAATAGAGAAATTTATTTCACTTTTTTTTAATACTCATGGTAAAACTTAAAGAAGGTTTACCTATATGTAAAAAATTAGTTATCAATGAGATTAAGAAGGCAAATTGTTTAAGTATCTCATCGTGTTTTGATTTTAATTAATTGTCCATTCCGGGGTATCACTTTCGAATGCCTCCTATATAAATAATCTTATTTTTAATCGTTGTAATGTTATCGGTGGTTTTTCAGTAATCATTTTAACAAAAAGTACAGCTATCCTTTTGGAAATTTTTTAAACGTACCTATTGTATTTTAATACGAGCAGGCTGCATAATTAATTTATACTATTTTCCCAAGAAACTAATTAGTTATTTATTTTCGCTTTTTTCAATTTCCCAAAATTAACGGGTACTTTACATGAACTATCTTATAGGCTTGGTATTACTATAACCACCTTCTCCATGAAACCAGTTTCCTGCTTTTCCTGTGAGCCATAAATAATAATCAGTTGCAAGATTACTTTCAATACCGACAAATTTTTTGTCTCCATTCTGCGGTAATGCACCTTCCTGCAGGCATTTGTAAATAGCGGTACCCTCATCAATTTCATCAAACATGGCTACGTAAAGAGATTGGGCGCCGGAAACCTTTGCCCCAGCAACCTGCTGCCATAAAAAATCTCCATTGTTTCTGGGAATAGAATTGTAACTCGCAGCGTTATTTTTAAGATTGCCCCAACTAAATCCCGGAAACACGAGGGGCACGTAATCAATATTATTGCTTTTGCACCACTGAATATCAGCAGGTAATACCGTACCTGCAACGTTGATATAGCTATTTGAATTATACCTTCCAACTGCCCAGGGCATTATAATATCTGATTTTTTTATAAGACTATGCAAGATCGGTGAATTTTCCGTGTCATTATTTAAAGTTCTCCAAGAGTAAGGTACACCCAACATTACCGAAACTTTTTTAGTGGGGCCCTTAATTTTATCAACCAGGTTATTTACGTCAGCAATGGTATATTTCCTGCCATCATTAAAACCAACACCCCATATTGCTATAAGGGGTTTTTTATTATGGCGCAAATAATTAGGCTGTTGGGTATTACTGAAAAGTGAGAATAGTGTTTGTAACTCATTCCAATCTTGTTCTAAATAAGCTACATCATCACTTGTACTACCGCTTAAATCGTACATGACACAAATTGCTTTTTGGTATTTATTTGCAGCCTTCAATGCATTTTGTAACACCTTATTAAAATGTGCCTTACCTTTTGGATTTGACTGTTTTATTTCACTTATAAATCGTTGCACAAAAACGCCATCAATACCATAATCCTTCATCCATTTAAAATGAAGATCGACAGATTCTTCATCATTAGGGCTATAGAGGTAAGCGTTGTCGCCATTCGCAAATCTGAATGGTGAAAGGTATTTTTTTGTGTACTCAGTTACGTCCGGCCAAAAATCTACTGAAGTACAACCCGGAAAAAAACCACCACAGCTATTATTTTTATAATGATGCCAACCCCTGTCTGATGCATCGCCTTCTGCTGAAAACCAACCCTGGTAACCGGCCATTACAAGATTTTTGTAGGAAGTGTAATTACATCCTGTATCGTTATAGCTTACTTCCGTAACGATTGGGGAAACCACAGGGATGATTGCTCCCCCATTTCCACTTCCTTTCTTTGAACAACCTATTGTAAGAAAAAAAAATACTGCGGGTAATATTTTAAAAAAAGTCATTCCATCAAATTTTACAATTATTAATATTAAATTAATGTGTTGGATTAGGTAAAAATTTTCACAATTTATTTACCTAATCCAACACAATGATTTTCTGAACTGTTATAACTTCCTACACCTTATTTTTTGCTAACTAACAGCATTTTTTATAAAAAGATTTTGCATCAAATACCCAGCTTTACGGCAGGCGCATAGTTAAGTTTTGATTCTGGTAGATCAATTCGAGCACCCACTCTAAAATAATATTCAAGACCAGGCTTTAGCGTTGAGCTGTTGGATGGCAAATCAATTTCAAGTGTATACACAGTATTTGGATCCGATACCGCATAGAGAAATTTTTCTGCTGCTACGAGTCGCATTCCATCACCCAATCTTGAATCGCTGTGCGCATACAAACTAATTTTTCTAACGGGAGTAAGCACAGTTTGTTCGAGTTTAAAGGTGGCAATCACCTTTGTTCCGCTTTTGGTAATTTTTGCATCTTTAACTCTAATATAGGGCGTTACAACAAAGTCAAGCTTGATTTGCCCATTAATGACTACATCCTGAGCTGCAATATCTATGAAATTACCCCTTACCGGCCTTACTGAGTAGGTGTTAGCAAAGAGCAGGCTGTTATCATAAGAACCATTATTTTTTACGATAAGGTAATGCGGTGTTACAGGATTATAGCCCTTTTCTATCAATTCGATTGTAGTGCCATTGATAATATCCTGCTCAATAGGTTTGTTGGTCAGCGCATCGATAAAAGTCCCCGAAAGACCGGCAGTTGGCGCTTCGTAATTATCCTTTTTACAGGAAAACAATGCAAATGTTGTTATTAGCATTGCCAATAATAATTTATTCATAATTGAAATTTTTAAAACGTCTTTAAATATCTTTTTTATCAGTTTTTAACAAAATCAATACTGCGGATTTTGAACCAGTCCATTTGAACCGATACCCGGTATGGAGCGGTAATAAGATCTTGTTATAAAAGTTCTTGGATTTATATTTGGAGCATTCACCCGCACAAAAATGTACTTTGTTTCAGGAAGCGCCCTTAAATCCTGCAATGGCAAGAGTGAATGCACAGAGCTGCTGTTAAATAACGTATGAAACTCCCTTCTTCGAATGAGGTCCCAAAATCTTTTATGTTCAAACGCCAGTTCAACTTTCCTTTCCCTTTGAACATTTGCAACAGTCAAAAGAATATCTACCTTATGCCCGGCCCTTCTTCTTACATCGTTGATTGCCTTGGCAGCAGCTATTGCATCACCCGTGCCACTTTCAACAACCGCCTCCGCATAATTCAACAAAACCTCTGCATACCTAAACTCAATAAAATCTGAAGTACTTTGGTTCCATCCAGGTACAATTGGATTTAACTGGTTCATAAATTTTTTAAAGGAAAAGCCAGTCTTTGTATTATTACCTCCGTATGTATCAAACCCTGAATATTGGCTGGTACCTGAAGCGCCATATGTATGATAGGTGATTCCATTAATTGTTATACTGGCCTTTGTCCGTATTACCGCAACACCATCAGGTTTTACATAGCCCGCCTGGATAATAATGGGTGTGTTTTTCCACATGGTACCTGGCAAAATACTTGTTGCCGATAACCGTGCATCCTTACCATTAAAAATTTCATTGGGAGTATTAAACCTGATATAATTTTGTGCAGGATTATATCCGTTATAATCTGATGTATTACCATCAACAGTTGTTACAATCGGTGCATCAAAACCTGGTTTAGCATAACTTTCATAAGTATCAGCCAAATCAAGCGTTGGGTTCATTCGACCGGGATGCGGCCAGCCATTTGCTGCCTGGGCTGGCTGAAACCATATATCATAATTATGTCCCTGGAAATTCCCAACAAGGGCACGGCCTTTGATAAAAATTGCTTCTACAGACGCTCCATTTGCATTTGGATCCTGAAAAAGCAACCTGTAATTTTCTGCTGCTTCTTGTGGATTTGCAGGGGTTGGCCTGAACAATTGAAATTTCCCCGAAGCCATAATTGCCTGGGATGCACTGATTGCTGCTGCATAATAACCATTTGCCAATGAAGGATCCAAACCAACAAGTTTACCAGTAACGGCGTCTCCTGACAGCGGGGCGAGGCTTCCAAATTTTGCCAATGAGGCTGCATGCAAAGCTGCTCTTGATTTTAAAGCGTAGGCTGTCCATTTGGATGCCCGTCTTCCGGTTGCATCACTAAGGTTCGCTATGGCCGTATCGCAAAGCGCTAATACATAATCCCATGTTTCCTTTTCGGTGCTTCTGGGTACTTTTAAACTCGCAGCATCACCTTTATACTCCTGAGAATTTTTAATTAACGGAACACCACCATATCTTTTAGCCAGTGCAAAATAGGTGAATGCCTTGATGAAAGCACTCTCGCCGGTAAGGACCTTTCTTTCCTGAGCAGTTATTTTTAGCAAGGGTATTGCATCTGCCAGAATATTTGCATCCCGCATTAACTTATACCCATCTGTCCACCAGTGATAATCATCATCTGCTACACCTGCTCCACTCTCACTATGTGTAGCCTCATCTGTTACCATTGCTGTAGATTGACCTCCATTATTAGGTCCCCCCTGGTTGTAATTAAAGCCCTGCCTCATAAAAGTAAAATCTTCTACAGGTAACTGATTGTAAAGGTTTGCCATGTACAATTCGACCCCTTTAGGATCTCCAAAAATCATATCTGCCGTTAAGCGATCAGTTGGTTCTAAATCCAACACTTTTTTGCAGCCAAGCAGAAACAGGCCTGCAAGCAATATGAAAATTTTTATTTTATTTGTATTCATGATTATAAATTTTAGAAGTTAACATTTACACCAAAATTGAATGTTTTGGTAAGGGGATAATTGAAGCCGGAATTGAAAAGACCTTCCAGTTTTTCAGGATCAAAAGGTTTTACAAAAGGATCAGCCCATGTTGCCAGGTTAAAACCATTCGCATATATCCTGATTTTTTGAATTCCTGTGGATTTGTAAATTCTTGAACTAATTGTGTATCCTAATTCAAGGGTTTTCAATCTAACATAGGAGGCATCTTTTCTCCATACTGAACTTTCCTTATACATACTTCCAACATCACCGATAAAACGGGAGGCTGGCCATTTACCAGGCACCCACGCACTCTTTGAATCGTAAGGATCTGCCATATGCCACCTATCGAAAAAATAGGCCGGTGTATTTCCCCTAAAGGCCAATACTTGTGCATACACTTCGCTAAAACGAACGGTGTAATTAGCAGCGCCCTGAAATAAGACATTTACATCAAAACCCTTATAAGAAGCATTCAAAGTAAGACCAAAATTCATCCTTGGATTTTTTCTTCCGCCAGCATTAAGATCCTCATTAGTTCCATTGGCACCGGTAAATATGGGCAGTTCATCCAAACCATTAATTACACCATCATTATTAATGTCAGCATACTTATAATCTCCGGGTAATTCGCGAATATTTGCCTGGTTTCCATTCTGAATAGGGTAGTTGGCGATTTCATTTTGGTCATTAAATTGACCAAGATAGGTGAACCCCCAGGCAACATCATTATACCTGTAAGCAGTTCCATTTCTCCAACGGTCATAACTGTTGGTAAAGGCTCCCCGCTCAACATACCTGTTCATTGTACGGGCATAATTGAAATTACCCGATACACCATAGTTGAGTTTGCCAGCTCTATTTCTGTAAGTCACTGTAAAATCTGTCCCTTCCGTACGGTTACTATTTAAATTTTCTTGTGGCAAACTTGCACCAAATGTATTTGGCAATGAAGTACTCTTGTAGGCTGGTAATCCCTCCTGGTCTCTTCTATACAGATCAAATTCGATGGTTAGTTTATTCTTCCAAAGGCCAATGTCGAGGCCAATGTCGGAAGTTTTTGCAACCGCCCAGGTTAATACGGGATTAACAATTGCCGGTGATTGTGCACCTGCAACAAGACTACCATTGTTGAACTCATAAGAGCCGCCATCTAAAGCAAAACCGGGTATCCACTGGTATGCGATAAACCCTTGACTTGAAGCAACCTCTCCATAAGAACCACGAAGCTTTAAATTTGAGATAACCGGTAAATGTTGTTTCATAAAATTTTCTTCTGAAATTCGCCAGCCTGCTGAAGCAACTGGAAAAAAGCCCCATCTGCTTTCAGAAGGATATGCATGAGTACCCATATACCTGAAAGCTAGTTCAACCAGGTATTTATTGTTGAAGCCATAGTTAAAACGGCCCAAAAGTGATTGGTTGGCATTTTGTGACTCGCTTCCGCTATTTGTTTGATTGTTGGTACTTGCCCTGTCTATTTGGTCAATGGTATAAAAATCATATAACCTTCTTAAAGATGAGCTACGTGACCACTCCTGCCGTTGCTCAAATACCGCTGTAGCTCCAATACTATGCTTTACTGCGACAACAGTATTGTAGTTAGCCTGAGCCTGCAGGGTAAGCCTGCTGAAATTTGTGAAACTATTAGAAATAGATGCTGTACCTGCCCTTTGTTGAGATACCACATAGTCGTTGCTTACATAATTATATTCCTTAAACGGCTTAAATAAGTCCTTGCCCTGAGAACTATTCATATCATAGGATGCCAATCCTTTTAAGGAGAGGCCTTTTACGTAAGGTAAATCCCAGGTCAATGCCATCTGTGTTTGAAGGTTATTGTTAACATCCTCACTATAACCTGTAATATTTTTGTTTGAAAGCGTTAACGGATTTTGATTACTTGGAGCTACTACCGCAGGGTAATCGGGGTTGTTATTTGCATAGGGGCCCTGAGTTGGCAGGGAAGTTCTCGTTCCCTTAAATATATTAAAGAAGTTTTCTCCAGGGGTGATTCTTTTATCATAACGACCGCTTACTAATAATTCTGCCTTTAAGTTATTAGCTATCTCAGTAGTTAGATTAGATCTTAAATTAAATCGTTTATACCCCATATCATCGCTCTTCAATAAACCCTCCTCGTCAAAATAACCGAGTCCTAAAAAATACTGTGTTTTTTCAGTTCCGCCAGTAGCCGAAATATTATGTTGTTGCTGAAGGGCCGTATTCTTCATTGTAACATCGTACCAATCGGTACTTTCATATCCAGGAGCACCATTAATGTATTTTTGCATTTCTTCTTTCGCTAAAAAAGGGGCCCCTGTTCCAAACATAGCGGCATCATTTCGCATCTGAATCCACTCGCCTGCATTGGCCATTCTTGGTATATCTGTAGGCTCCATAAAGCCAACAACACTATTTACATTGAAGGAAGTCTTTCCTTTACTACCTTTTTTAGTTGTAACAATTACTACACCATTAGCCGCCCCAAAACCGTAAATGGCCGCTGAAGCATCCTTCAAAAAAGATATACTTTCAATATCGTCCGGGTTAATACGTTGAAACTCTGATGAACCATCCCGGATTATACCATCAATTACATATAATGGTGTACCAAAACCCCGGATGTTAATCATGTTGTTAAAAGTA
>JBIKOV010000193.1:0-6332 GCA_044357815.1 Ferruginibacter sp.
TCTGATGAAATTATTTGGGGTATTATTATCAACCACATTCCCCTACTTCAAACCGAAGTGCAAATTTTACTAGGGGGATAATTAATTTTATATAAAAAAGAGCACTAATCACTTAGTGCTCTTTACTGTCGGGATGACAAGATTCGAACTTGCGACCCCTAGACCCCCAGCCTAGTGCGCTACCGGGCTGCGCTACATCCCGAAATATAATTTCCCAGTTTTTTCAACCTTCGTTATAGAACATACTATATTTTAATTTAATATATAGTACCTATTACGTTTACCCAACAAAAGTAATTGAAATTTTCAATTTTAAAAACAACAACATATTGTAACTTAGCGCAACTTTATAATTCATGAGCGTTTTAATTAAACAGGCTACCATCGTTTGCAAGGCCTCCCCTCTTAATGGACAGTGTAAAGATCTATTGATCCAAAATGGTATCATTACAGCCATTGCTGACTCAATCAATCAACCTGCAGACCGAGTTATAGAAGAAGAAGGGTTGCATATTAGCATTGGATGGATGGATTCATTTGCTCATTTTTGTGATCCAGGATTTGAATACCGCGAAACCATCGAAAGCGGAGCAATAGCTGCAGCTACCGGAGGCTTTACTGATATTTTAATCCTTCCCAATACCAACCCAGTGATATCTTCCAAATCACAGGTGGAATACATTATTCAAAAAGCAAGTTCTTCTGGGGTAAAAGTTTATCCAATAGGAGCCATTACCAAAAATGCAGCAGGCAAAGAGCTGACTGAAATGTATGACATGGCCAATTCAGGAGCCATTGCTTTCAGTGATGGACTCAACTCAATTCAGGATGGAAGCTTACTACTCAAGGCCCTTCAATATGTTAAAACCATTGATGGAACAGTCATTCAGCTACCCGATGATAAAACCATTGGTAGCAATGGGCTGATCAATGAAGGTATTATTTCTACCCAGCTTGGCCTTCCGGGCAAACCAGCCATGGCAGAAGAAATCATGATAGCTAGGGATATTGAACTAGCGAATTATGCAGCCAGCAAACTACATTTTACAGGTATCTCATCGACCAAAAGTATAGCGCTTATTAGGGCAGCCAAGGAAGCCGGAGTTAACATCAGCTGCTCCGTTACACCTTATCATTTATTTTTTTCAGATGATGACCTTCAGCAATACGATACTAACTTAAAAGTAAATCCTCCAATCAGAACAAAATTGGATAGACAAAATTTAATACAGGGCTTAGTAGATGGCACCATTGATTTCATTGCCTCTCATCACCTACCACAAAACTACGATGCGAAGGTCTGCGAATTTGAATACGCAAAAAATGGCATGGTCGGTCTGGAAAGCTTGTTTGGAGCGGTTTGGTCGGTGGTGAATAAACAATGGTCAATTACAGAATTGGTAGAACGATTAAGTGTTGCACCCAGAAAAACTTTTGGCCTGCCAATACCGGAAATTAAGGAGGGCACAACGGCAACCCTTACACTATTTAACCCAGCGGCTACCTATATATTCGGGGAAAATAACATTCAATCAAACTGCAATAACTCTGCTTTTATTGGAAAGCAACTATTAGGTAAGGTGATTGGAATAATTAATGGAACCCATATCCATATCAACTAAGATGAAGCAACCAACACCTACACAAAAAGGATTGATAACAGGTGCTTTGATGATTATTGCTTCCCTATTTTCCTCCGAAATTTTGAAAAATCCAGTTGAAAGCTATTTTCAATTTATTATTTACCTCATTTTTTCGCTAGGTATTGTATGGAGCTTGGTCTCCTTTTCGAAAATTAATAACGATCAAAATTCATTCAAAGATTTTTTTTCGGTTGGTTTCAAAACATTTATTGTAGTTACCTTATTGATGGCAGGCTTTGCTTATATTTACTTTAGTTTACATAGCGAATTCCGGGATGGTAAGATTGCAGAAAATAGCAAGCTGCTTTTACAGCAAGGAGATCATTTACCCAAAGAAATTGAGGAGAATGCAAATCAGTTAAAAAAAATGTTTATGCCGATGATGATCTCCTCCGCAGTATTCAGGTACCTGATTTTAGGTGCACTCATTACGGCTATTTCGGGAGCATATTTAAGCAGAAATAACAACAACAAAGCGTTTAAGACAAAGGAGGCGTAAAAATTATGGATATATCAATTATAGTTCCGCTTTTTAACGAAGATGAATCTTTGCCAGAACTCACTGCATGGATTGAGCGAGTAATGATTGCCAACAACTTCAGCTATGAAGTAATCCTAGTAGATGATGGTAGCAATGATCGTTCATGGGAAGTGATTGAAACACTTCACCTTCAGAATGAAAATATCAAAGGAATCAAATTTCAACGGAATTATGGTAAGAGCGCAGCCTTGAATGAAGGGTTTAAAGCAGCCAAGGGCAATGTGGTTATCACCATGGATGCTGACCTACAGGATAGTCCGGATGAAATTCCCGAGCTCTATACAATGATTACAGAAGATGGCTTCGACATGGTGAGCGGCTGGAAAAAGAAACGATATGACAATAAATTAACCAAAAATTTACCCTCCAAATTATTTAATTTGGCTGCCAGTAAATCAAGCGGAATAAAATTGCACGATTTTAATTGTGGATTAAAAGCCTATAGAAACAAACTAATCAAATGCATTGAAGTATATGGTGAAATGCACCGCTACATTCCCATTTTAGCGAAGTGGGCAGGCTTCAGAAAAATTGGCGAAAAAGTGGTGGAACATCGTGCAAGAAAATACGGTGTAACTAAATTTGGTTGGAGTCGCTTTGTGAATGGCTTTCTGGATCTTGCCTCCATCATGTTTATGGGCAAATTCGGTAAAAAACCGATGCATATATTTGGCTTATGGGGAAGCATCGTTTTTTTTATAGGAAGTGTTATTTGGATCTATTTGTTTTGGGCAAAAATATTTTATTCTCAATTTAATATGACAGATCGTCCCTTATTCTTTGTGGGAATTATCTCCATTGTAATTGGTACGCAATTATTTTTAGCCGGCTTTCTAGGAGAACTAATCGCGCGTAATTCGTCCGACCGGAACCACTATCTAATCGATCAAAAAGCAGGAATCAATTAGCCCATGAAAAGTACCAGTCCCCCGATTCAGGGGCCAGCGGGTAAAAAAATTATCATTCTGGGCTCGGCACATCCACTCAGAGGCGGAGGCATAGCAACATTTAATGAACGACTCGCTAGGGCATTTATGCAGGAAGGCCATGATGTTCAAATTTATAGTTTCTCCTTGCAATATCCTGGTTTTCTATTCCCAGGCAGTTCACAATTCACTACTGACCCAGCTCCTGCTGATTTAATTATACATAGTTGTATCAACTCCATCAATCCGTTTAACTGGCTGAAAGTGGGTAATCAAATTAAAAAAATCAAACCCGATCTGGTGATCGTTCGATATTGGCTACCCTTTATGGGGGCTTGTCTGGGTACCATTTTACGTAGAATTAAAAAAAACAATACAACCAGGGTGGTTTGCATTGCGGATAATATTATACCCCATGAACCTAAGCCAGGAGATACATTACTCACAAAATATTTTGTACAACCAGTAGACGCTTTTATCACCATGAGTGAAAAGGTTAAAGCGGATCTATTGCAATTTGCTCCCAATAAAAAAACGATTTTTACACCCCATCCTTTGTACGACAATTTTGGAGAAAAAATAAATAAGGACCTTGCAAGAGCTCATTTAAAAATTGAACCAGATGCTACCATTCTTTTATTTTTTGGCTTTATCCGAAAATATAAAGGGTTGGATATTCTGCTAGATGCCATGAAGATCTTACAACCAGATTTTCCAACAATTAAATTATTGATAGCGGGGGAATTTTATGGTGATCAACAAATTTATGATGAGCAAATTGAGCGTTTGAGTATTAGAGATCAACTGATACTGCATACCCATTTTATTGCGGATAGTGAAGTGAAATATTATTTATGTGCAGCGGATGTAGTGGTACAACCCTATCGGTCAGCTACTCAAAGTGGTGTTACACCGCTTGCCTATCATTTTGAGAAACCAATGATTGTTACCAATGTAGGTGGGCTACCTGCACTGGTTCCTGATAATAAGGTAGGATTAATCGCTGAACCCAATGCAGCATCCATTGCCGAAAAAATTATTCAATTTATAAAAAATGGGGAGCAGCAGTTTCTTCCTTACCTAGTGGAAGAAAAGAAAAAATACAGTTGGGGTAAAATGGTAGACGCAATTTTGTCGATTTATTCGAAGTAAAGATGTTTTATGGCTTCCTACAAGCAAAGCGCTGCCCCAGTAATCATCTATTTTAAATGGGCAATACTTACCCTATAAGCTTTCGTTAATTTTAAAAAATCAAATTGTATTATTCGGGTTATTCATTTAATTTCAAGGAATGAAGTTACTGCTGTTTTTTCCCATATTCTGTTTGAGCCTATTTTCAGCTGATGCACAACGCATCAAAAGAAGCGATCGGCCTTTACAAAAATGGGAAGACTCATTACAACAATATTCTTTACAAATCATACAGGGAAAAAATGCTTCAGACCGCTTTACTGCTGACAGCATTTTTACAAAAATATTTGTTCGGGCACTAATCAACAAAAACTCTTTTCGCTACTCCTTTGATTCATTGGAAAGCATTTCCAAAATATTTGCACCTGATAGCAGTTTTAAAATATTTACCTGGCAAATGGTCATCAATGAAAATATGATCCGCCAGCATGGAGCCATTCAAATGAAAACGATGGATGGGTCTTTGCAATTGTTTCCCTTAATTGACAAATCAGATATCATCATTAATCAGGCAGACACCATTGCAGACAATAAGGCTTGGATGGGAGCAATCTACTATAAAATCATTCCCACAAAAAATGGCAATCAACATTTTTATACACTTTTAGGATATGATGAAAACAATATAAAAAGTACAAAAAAAATAATTGAGACACTTGAATTCAGAAATGGAGAACCAATTTTTGGTGCCCATCGTTTTAGTTTTGCAGAAGATGCTATTATTCAACCAGCTGTTAGCCGATACATCATAGAATATAAAAAAAACACAGGTGCTAGACTTACCTATGATGCGCAATTAGGGATGATTATTTTTGAACACCTTGAATCAGAATCAAGCGAACCTACAAAAAAATGGACCTTTATTCCGGATGGAGATTACGAGGGCTTTAAATGGAAAAATGGAAAATGGATACATGTAAACAAGGTGTTTAATCAGGTTACTCCAGAAGGGAAAGAGCCCATACCCAATCCTATAAAGGACTTAAATGGAAAAACGATCGAACAAAAATTAAAGAACAATCAACCAATTGAAAAGCTGGAAGAAGAAGAAGAAGAAATCCCTGTGAAGAAAATCAATAATAAAAAATAAGGAGGATGGGCTCTTTTGTGCATACCTTAATTTTAAAATTACTACCAATGAAATTACGCCTTTTGATACTCGGAATAATCGCCTGCTTAAATTCTTTTTCCCAGAAAGTATATTCTGTTGGATATGCCAACCAGGCCGATGTGAAAGTGTATGTAGTGAAATACGAAAATCAAGCTGATTTAAAAGTATTCAAGGTGAAATACAGTAACCAAGCGGGAGAGAATAATGGCAAATGGTTTTTTACTGATTATGCCAATCAAGCTGCAAAAAAAATATTTTTTGTTGACTACGAAAATCAGGCAGACCTAAAGATTTTTTTTGTGCAATACGAAAACCAAGCCGGATGGAGGAACGCTGGTAAGAAGCAATTACTATATTGACAATAATTATGAGTTCAATTGGAAAAAGTAGCAATAGCAGCCTTAGAGAATTATCAAGCTTCAATCAAATAGGTACCTAGATCAACCACCTCCCCTTTGCCTGAATGAAACTGTTCAATCAGATTGATATCCATATCCTCCATTACCTTGCTTTGAAAAACAGGAATCTTGTTTTTGTAGAGCACAAAATAAAAGTCGGGTAATTTTTCAAAATGAAAAGTGTTATCAAAAGCCTTGTGTCCAAAAACGATATGCCCTTCACCAGCAATATTCAACTTACTTTCGCCCAAATAATCATCTCCAAAAACATCCTTGTCATACAATCTTAATCGATATTGATCACCGCTAACTGGTGCATCATTTCCCTTGGAAATAAAGGTAACTTTTACCTCAAAACTCATTTCCTTGTCTAATGAAAACTTACTCATAATGATTATAAATTAAAAGTTATTAATCCTCTATTAAAACCCAGATACAAACCGAGATGGTTTTTATCAAAAAGGATAAAGGAAATTAACAATTATCTATACCAAAAAAAGCTTCGTTATCTACTTGGTTGAA
>JBIKOV010000194.1:0-6319 GCA_044357815.1 Ferruginibacter sp.
CTCGCCGGCATGGACCTGGGAGCGTATCAACAACCAAGAAATCCCGCAATTGTACCCGGTTTACCCCTGGGGAATATATGGCATTGGCAAGCCTGATCTAGATATTGCCATCAATACCTGGAAATACGGCACTGATATACCCATTCAAAAAAACCACATCAGCTGGCACCAGGATGCCATCTTCTGCGCGCGGCTGGGATTGACCAATGAAGCAGCAGCAATTACAATCAAAAAATTGCAGGATTCACAGCGTCGCTATCCGACTTTCTGGGGACCGGGACACGACTGGGTTCCCGATCACAACTGGGGTGGCTCCGGAATGATTGGCTTGCAGGAGATGCTGATGCAAACAGTTGACAAAAAGATATATCTGTTTCCGGCATGGTCCAAAGAATGGGATGTAAGTTTTAAACTGCATGCACCCTATCAGACTACTGTGGAAGGTGTTTTCAAAGATGGCAAGTTAGTATCTTTGAAAGTGCTGCCTGAATCGCGAAGGGCTGATATTGAAATCATGAATCAATAATAGTTATTTACAAATGAAAAAGATTTTAATTATATCGATGTTAGGTCTTATGGCTTTTCTTTGCTTTGCACAAAAAAAGCAAGAAGCTAAGCCTAATATAATTTTTATTCTTGCCGATGATTTAAGTTATAATGATCTTTCGTGCTTTGGACAAAATAAATTTAAGACACCCAATATTGATCGCATTGCACAGGAAGGAATTGTTTTTACAAAATCCTATTCGGCTCAGGGCGAGTGTGCTCCTTCACGTTGTGGATTACTTACCGGTATGCACATGGGACACGCAACTGTTCGTTCCAATGTAAGCGTTAGAGGTGAGGAGTATTTAAACGATTCTGACTTTACAATTGCAGAAATGCTCAATGAATCAAATTATGCCACTGCATTTATTGGAAAATGGGGAGTAGGTTTGCCTGGCAGTGAAGGAGAGCCCAACAAACAGGGTTTTGATTATTCATTCGGATTCTATGATCAAAGACAAGCGCATACATATTACCCTACCTATCTGTATGAAAATGGCAACAAGATTGACATTCCTGAGAACAAAGGTTATGATATAAAAAAAATGTATGATTATAATTCTAGAAGCATTAATAAGCTAGATGATTTTAAAAACCGTTATGATGCAGATGGAAACTATTTTGCAGAGGGAATTGCTAAACCACAAAAAGCTGTAAACTCCGAAAATATATTTATTGATAAAGCATTGAATTTTATTCAAACGAATCAAGCAAAGCCCTTCTTTCTTTATTATGCTACGCAATTACCGCATGGCCCAGTTGTAACGGACAATTTAGGTGAATTTAAAGACAGGAATGATTATCCGTCTTTAAAGCACAAGGAGTATGCTTCGATGATGACTCGTTTGGATAATCATGTTGGGGAAATTATGGATTTATTGAAAAAATTAAATATTGAAGATAATACAATGATTGTTTTTGCTGGTGATAATGGTTATAGTGAATGGGGATATTTTGGCAGAAAACCATGGGAAGACGATCAATTTTTCAAAAACAAAGGTCCTTTTTATGGGGGTAAATTCAGTATATATGAAGGAGGGCTTCGGGTTCCTACAATGATTAAATGGAATAATAAAATAAAACAGGGAAGCAAATCAGATTTGCAAATTGCATTTTGGGATTTCTTACCAACATTTGCTGATATTACAGGAAATACCAAAAAAATAAAAACGGATGGAATCTCTTTCCTGCCTGAATTATTAGGAAATAATGAGAAGCAAATAAAACATAAATTTCTCTATTGGGAATATGATGATTTTCAGGTAGCATTAATTGATAAATGGCGGGTTGAAAGAGTGCATCCGGATTCTGTATGCAAGGTTTTTGATAATTATTCAGCTATGGATTCGAAAAATAATTTAGCAGAAAAGCATCCTGAAATCATCAAAAAGGCAATAGCTATTTTCAAGCATGAACATGTTAGAAGCAAATGGTATCTTAATCCTGGAGATAGCAATGAAGATAGAGAGAAATTAAAAAAATATGTTGTTGAAAGGAATTTAATTAATAAATCTGAAACTTTATATTAATCAGGAAATTTTGCTAAAATAAGCAACGGAATTATGAATAGACTAAAAACGCTCTTGACGATTTCTTTCATTTTACTGATAACCTCTTTCTGCCGAGCAGGTGGTGCAACTTACGGTGAATCACGCATTACATTGAACGGTTTCTGGCAGTTTAAAACCGACCCCCAGCTAAAAGGACAGCAGCAAAAATGGTATTCATCCGGATTCAACCATATCGGTTGGGATAAAATGGAAGTTCCTGGAAGCTGGGAACTGATGAACGAAACCGCCAATTATATCGGGACTGCCTGGTACCGGACTGCTTTTAAAACGCCCAAAGTCTCAGGGGAGAAACGCTTTTTTTTAGAGTTTGAAGCCGTAAGCATGAGCTACAAAGTTTACCTGAACGGCCAACTGGTGGCCCAACAACTGGTAGGGAATTACAAAGAGCGATACGATGTAACTGACTTTATGAATACAAGCGGGGAGAATAGCCTGGCTGTTGAGGTGGATAACCGATTCACATGGGGCGCTTATACCAATTGGGGAGGAATCCGTCGTCCGGTAACGCTTTGCGTGGTAGAACCTATTTTTATTGAACGTCAGGAAGTGGTTTCTTTTCCTGATTTGGCCAAAGGAACCGCCGAAGTCAATGTCCGGGTTTTTATTCAGAATAATTCAGGAAAAGAGCAAACTGTGAATTGTTTGGCTAATCTTTTATTCGATGGTAAGCCAGCCACAAAAAGCATCACTCAAATGGTGAAAGTTCCGTCCAATGGGAGTGAAACCACTTTGATAAAGTTCATGCTTTCGAAAGCACAAACTAGGCTCTGGCATTTCGATCGTCCCAATCTCTATACTTCGGAAGTTAGCTTATTGGATGGCGAAAGAAAAATAGGCAGTTATGCCGACCGTTTTGGTATCCGTAAAATAGAACTCGACGGTTATCAGTTTAAGCTTAACGGAGAAGCGGTTCGGCTGGCCGGATTCAATTGGGTGGCCGACGACCGCACAACAGGAAACAGCTTGCCTGCATGGCGCTACAAGGAAGACATCGACCGGATGAAGTCGCTGGGTGCCAATATGGCCCGGCTTTCGCATCGTCCCTTGCCCGAAGATGTATTGGATTACTTAGATGAAAAGGGAATTCTGGTGGTTTCGGAATTCAATAACTGGGCTCAGTTTATCAATCCCGATTCGCCCGAACCGCGCGAGTTTGCCACAAAGCTAGTTCATCAGCAATTCAACCATCCCTCTGTGGTAGGCTGGAGTGTTGGGAATGAAATGGGCGATCAAAAAACCCATACAAATGTGAATGGCTACGTGGAGTCGATCATTAGGTACATCAAACAAAATCTTGATAAAACGAGGTTAGTGTTATATGTCTCTAACTCGGCTGACTGGCAGGAAAACGATGCCGCAAAGTATTGCGATTTCATCATGATCAACAAGTACGATTTTGGGATGGGATACGAAAAAGCGATTGATGCATTGAAAGCGAAATATCCAAATAAACCGGTTTTTATGTCGGAATATGGAAGTCATACGGTCAGTTTAATTTACGACACACCCAACAAAACCAAATACACCACGCTGATTGCCGATCAATTTTCAGGTAAAGAGAACCTCTTTGGCTTTGCCGTCTGGACTTACAATGACTATCGAAGTACTTATCAAGCGCCTAATCCGGCAACAGCCACGCCCATGCATCAAAATCGGCAGTGGGGTTGTGTGGACGATTACCGCAACAAAAAGCGTGCATTTGAGCAAATGAAAGATTTGTATGCCCCGGTTCGGTCCCTAGATGTAAAAACGACTGCAAATGGGAATCAGGTTTCGGTAAACATGTTCATACAACCACGCAATTCGCTTGATATTCCTTCTTTCAAACTTAAAGATTACCAGTTGGTTTGGGAAGTGTTGGCAAAGAACGGAAATATTGAAACCGGCGGTTTCATCAAGCTCCCGAAATAGCCCCGGGCTCACCGACACTGAACTTTACTTCAAATTTCAGCCGGTCAGCCGAATCAGCATTTCTGAAAGTAACCTTGCTTTCATCCACCGGATACAATGTAAAAGACACCACGATTTATTTGGCCAAACCTGAACCTCCCAAACTGGTGGCTATCATCCCGGCATCGCGTTCTGTAAGGGTGGTGTTCGAAAAGAATGATTTTTCGACCGAATATGTACTGAAATATACCGTCAAAGGAGAAACTAAAACCACGGCTCCAACCATCGATCATTACATCGATTTAACTGGTCTTGCAGCCGATCTGCCTTATGAGATTTCAGCAGTTGGTATCAATGGGGCAGGTGAGGGGCAACCTTCCAAACCGGTAACTGTAATTCCCAAATATGGCACCAAAAGTCTGCCTCCGGTAATTTGGCTGACAGCAGCCGGCAACAAAGTATGTACCATTGGGATGGGGTATATTTATACCGATCAGTTTTATGAAGTTCGGTACACCGCAACCCCTGCCGATTCGGCTTCGTGGAAGATCATTCCTTCGCGTGTTTTTGGCGCTTTCAGGGTTTCTGAACTGGAAAACGGACGAAAATACAGTCTGCAAATGCGTAGCATTCCCCAGGGTGGTGGCACTCCCAGCGAATGGAGCGAAATGTTGACCGCCACCCCGGGAACAACAGCCCTGACCGGAGAAGCAAAAGTAAAAGGCATTCTTCAGCAGGGTGGGGAAATTATTCTTTCGATTAGTCCGGCCAAAAATGCATCAGGATATAAAATCAAATACGAAACCGACGGAAAGCAAGTGGAGGAACTGGTGAATCAATCAGAAATTGAATACTTTGTGCTCCGGAAAGTCGGCAAAAATGGGGTTAAAAATTTAACTTTCAGTGCATTTTGAAGAAGTATGAAATTTTTTAAATAATTGATTATGAATGGATTGAAAATTAGACTTTGTACTATTATTTTTTTGGTTGCATGCATTACTGTAAAAAGCCAGGTTCCGGTCTATTTAAAAGATTACCGGACAGCCTACAATAAATCACCCCGTGAAGCCAATCTTCAATGGTTTAAAGATGCTCGTTTCGGCATGTTTATCCATTACGGGCTATACAGTCAATTGGGCAAAGGCGAGTGGGTGCAGCTTCGCGATACAATAGCTTTGGACAAATACATGAAACTAAAAGATAGTTTCTCTCCTTCTGGTTTTGATGCGAAATCCATCGTGAAACTTGCCAAAAAAGCGGGCATGAAATATATCACCATTACTGCGAAGCATCACGAAGGATTTTGTCTCTTTAAAACGAAAGAGACAGATTATAACAGTGTCGATGCGCTTGCCCACCGCGACTTAATCGGAGAATTGGCCAAAGCTTGCAACAAGGAAGGTCTGGGATTATTTCTGTATTATTCCTACGCTGCCGACTGGCATCATCCCTATTTTTATTCAAGGGAAGCAGGCTGGGGTTTTGCACGCCCTGCATACAAGGTTAGCCCATTAGAATACAAATACAAAAAGCCGGAAGATTTTCGGAAATATATCGATTATGTACATGCCCAGTTAACGGAAATGCTCACTCAATACCCTTCTGTAGCGGGGATTTGGTTTGATCCGGTTATGGGCTATTATGTCAATCCGGATGGTTTCCCCATTGCTGAAACCTACGCATTAATCCGTAAATTATCGCCGCATGCCTTAATCTCCTTTAAGCAGGGTGCCAATGGCGATGAGGACTTTATGGCTCCGGAACGTGCAGGAAATGCAAAAGTCGGAAATCAATCCCCCATTGTTCAAAAAGCCTACGAATTAAATAAAGATAAACCCAAAGAAGTTTGCAACACCATGCAACCTCATCTTCCCGGAATCGGTGGCGGCTCAACATGGGGTTATAATAAGTCCATCGACGGACATCATCTGAAAGTTGATGATGTAAAAAGATTATTGGATGATGCGAAATCAAATGGCTACAATTTATTGCTGAATGTTGGCCCATTACCCGATGGTTCTATCCATTCAGAAGATGTTGAAACATTATCAAATCTAAAAAAGAATTAATTATGAGACAATCCGTACTGCTATTATCGGCATTAATGACACTAGTAATAGTCGCGAATGGCGGGACCCTAAAAGAGAAACAGGTAATTCAGAAGCGACCCAATATCCTGTTTCTTTTTGCCGACGATCAGCGGGCTGATGCACTGGGCTGCTCGGGAAACACATACATCAGCACACCGAATATCGATCAGCTGGCTGGAACAGGTGTCCGGTTCACCAATAATTATGTGATGGGAGGACATC
>JBIKOV010000031.1:0-21904 GCA_044357815.1 Ferruginibacter sp.
AACCCCCATTGGCAGGTCGGTTTCACCGTTGATTAACACAGACACTTCCTGGCCATCCTTTAAAAATTTAGGAGCATCTACCATGGCTTCAGGAACTGTAATCTGTTCAAAGGTCTCAACATCCATAAAACTATAGCCGGTATCGTCTTTATATAAATACTGGTAAGCTTTCTTTTCCACCCTCACCGGAAAGATGGTTTCACCACTATTCCAGGTAAGCTCAATAGTACGGCTATTGTCTACCCCTTTCAATTTTGCCCATACTTTTGCAGCGGCACGAGCTGTTTTATTTTGCCCAAATTCAATTACCGTGTATAAACTTCCATCTACTTTAATGATAAGTCCTGAACGCATGTCTGCTGTAGTTGCCATGTTTATCTAATTGTTTTGTGATGAGTGTTTGTTATTGGTTCTAGTGAAAAAACCGTTTCCCCTATGAATGCGAACCCTTTTGAGTCCTATATTATTGGGGTGCAAAAGTAGGCATACTAAAGCTAAATAGGAAATTTGGCTGGCAAAATGCATATTAAACCCATTTTATCAAGGAATTCCTATTAGTCACCCCCCTGTTATAATCCAAAAAAGTCTTTTGTCAAAAATCAATTTACAGGAACAACTTAAAAAATTAGCTTTGCAAAAATTTACAAATTGAAAAAAAACTCCCTTCTATTCATTTTAATGATGCTTACAATTAGGCTATTTGCTCAAAGCCAAAACCCCAATGAATACGTAAATAAATTTGTGACCGTTCCCGCTATATCTGTTTATACGGTACCCGACAGCTCAATATTTACCAACAAGCATTTACGAAAGAATACCCCTTTTTTACTAATGTTCTTTAGCCCGGATTGTGACCATTGCCACAAACAAACCAAGGAATTGCTGGCTTACAAAAAAGAACTAAAAGGAATTCAAATATTGCTTTTATCGGTAGCTCCCTACCAGGAGATTAAGCATTTTTATGATGAATTTGGATTATCCGACATGCCAAATTTGAAGGTTGGCCAGGACATCAATTTCAAATTAGGTGCTACTTATAAAGTAAATACCTATCCTTCCATTTTTGTGTATGACCAAAAAGCTACCCTTGCAAAAGCCTTTATTGGAAATAAAGCTGTACAAGCTATTTTGGATGCTTTACAGTAATTTATATAGAATTCACTAGTAAAATTCAACCGGTTATTAATTTAAATTTTTACTTTTCAGTGAATGAACTCCTGCATTCTTTTCATAATATGGCCTTAATGCCCTTAACTTTGCAACACAAATAAATTCCTTATTATCATTTAAATTTTTATTATGAAGATTACTGTAGTAGGTGCTGGTGCCGTAGGTGCTACCTGTGCCGATAATATTGCCCGGAAAGAATTGTGTGATGAACTAGTATTGTTGGATATCAAAGAAGGAATTGCTGAAGGCAAGGCCATAGATATGATGCAAACAGCAGCACTATTAGGGTATGATACCAAAATTGTTGGCAGCACGAATGACTATACAAAAACTGCTGGTACAGATGTAGCAGTAATTACTTCAGGAATTCCACGCAAACCAGGGATGACTAGGGAAGAACTCATTGGCATCAATGCAGGAATTGTTAAGGGGGTTACACAAAACATTCTAAAACATTCTCCCAATGCCATTATCATTATCATCAGTAACCCAATGGATACGATGACTTATCTAGCACTGCAATCAAGTGGCTTGCCCAAAAACAGGATTATTGGAATGGGCGGTATTTTGGATAGCAGCCGGTTTAAATATTATTTATCTACTGCAATTGGCTGCACTTCTACCGACCTGCAAGGTGTGGTGGTAGGAGGACATGGTGATACCACTATGATTCCTTTAACGAGGTTAGCCACTTACCAGGGTTCTCCTGTAAGCAATTTCTTGGATGCAGACACACTTAAAAAAGTAGCTGCCGACACCATGGTGGGCGGAGCTACGCTGACAGGCCTATTAGGTACATCTGCATGGTATGCGCCAGGTGCAGCAACTGCAGCATTGGTGGAAAGTATTGTAAGGGATGAGAAAAAACTATTTACTTGCTGTGTTAGCCTTGAAGGCGAATACGGTCAAACAGGTATTTGTATGGGAGTACCCGTTATTATTGGAAAAAATGGTTGGGAAAAAATTATTGACTACAAATTAAATGAAGAAGAGCAGGCTGCATTCAACAAAAGTGCCGAGGCTGTAAGAAACATGAACAATGTATTGAGCACCTTAAGTATTTAAGTTCTCCTGCTGGATTAAATACAATCTAATAAAAAACTCCCAGTCAAAAGCTGGGAGTTTTTTATTAGGTCGAATAGGTAGTACCATTTATTAGCTCACCCCATCCACAATCATTTCCTTATTAATTTTTTGAATCAAACCCTGTAATACTTTACCAGGTCCCACTTCCGTAAAATGGGTAGCCCCATCCTCTACCATCGCTTGAACACTTTGTGTCCATCGAACTGCACCGGTAAGCTGATCAATCAGATTTTTTTTAATATCGGCTGAGTCAGTAACTGCTTTAGCTACTACATTTTGATACACTGGGCATGATGATTGATAAAAAGTAGTAGCCTCAATAGCTGCAGCAAGTTCTACTCTTGCTGGTAACATCAATGGTGAGTGGAATGCACCACCAACAGGCAATACAATGGCTCTTTTTGCACCGGCGGCCTTCATCCTTTCACAAGCTATTTCAATTCCCTTTACCGAACCGCTAATGACTAGCTGTCCAGGACAATTATAATTTGCAGGTACCACTACTTCCCCTGTTTCGGCCAACACTGCAGCACATACTTCCTCCACCTTTTCATCTGCCAAAGAAAGCACTGCCGCCATAGTAGAAGGCGCTAGTTCACAAGCTTTTTGCATTGCGGTAGCCCTAATAAAAACCAGCCTCAGTGCATCCTCAAAACTCAATACCCGATTGGCCACCAAAGCAGAAAATTCGCCCAATGAATGCCCCGCTACCATATCTGGTTTTACATCTTGTAATGTTTTAAAAGCTGCAACAGAATGTAAAAATACAGCTGGCTGCGTTACACTCGTCTGCTTTAGGTCGGTGTCACTGCCAGTAAACATGATATCAGAAATACGAAAACCCAAAATTTCATTCGCCTGCTCAAATAAGTTTTTTACAAAAGGATTCGATTCATATAAATTTTTTGCCATGCCACTAAACTGTGACCCCTGACCTGGAAAAACAAATGCATTTGCCATACTACTTGTAGATTTTGTTCAAAAATAAAATTTTAAACCGACTCAAATCAGAATAAAATTATTATACAGGCTGACTAGAATGTCCAAAAAAGCCTACTTGATAAATAATATTGAAATGGAGAGTCATTATTAATGAAGCTTGGCGCTAATTAACTTAAGAAACTCACTCCTAGTTTCATTTTGTTCAAATTCACCCCAAAAAGCAGAGGTGGTCGTTACCGAGTTTTGTTTTTGTACTCCCCGCATCATCATACAAAGATGTGAAGCCTCAATAACAACCGCCACCCCCATTGGATTGAGGGTTTCTTTGATTGAATTAAGAATTTGATGGGTAAGCCTTTCTTGAACCTGAAAACGTCTGCTGTACACATCCACCACACGGGCAATTTTACTCAAGCCGGTAATCCAACCATTCGGGATATAAGCAACATGTGCCTTTCCATAAAAAGGCAGCATATGATGCTCGCACATGCTATACAATTCGATATCCTTAACAATAATCATCTCGCTCACCTCTTCATGGAATTTTGCAGAGTTCAAAATTTCATTTGCATTCTGCTGATAACCTTGAGTTAGAAACTGCATTGCTTTTGCAACCCTTTCAGGAGTTTTTTGAAGTCCCTCCCTTTTTGGGTCCTCCCCCAATAATCCCAAGGTCTCCGTGTAGCTCTTTATCAATCCTTCAGTAACAGGCTGGTCATATTGTTCAATTTTTTTATAAGCCATTGGTATTTTTTTATTTAGTTAACCGGATATTCAACAAAATTCCTTTCTGTTTCATATAAACGAATCTGCAAATCAAACTTCAGCTCTATTTGTTCTCTCAAAATATTGTAAATAACAATCGCAATATTTTCTGCACTGGGGTTGAGCTTTTTAAACTCTACTGTATCTTCATTGAGATTTTTATGATCAAACCGTTCTAACACATATTGCTGTATAATATCACTTAATAATTTCAAGTCATACACATAACCAGTGGCTTCATCGGGTACGCCGGTAACTTTTACCACCAATTCGTAATTATGTCCGTGGTAATGAGGGTTATTGCACTTCCCAAATACACTTGTATTGGTTGCCTCATCCCATGCTGGATTATTTAACCTATGGGCCGAATTAAAATGCTCCCTTCGAAAAACTGACACCTTATTATTCATACCTATATTAAATTACATTGTTCACTTGAAATGGTTAAAACCGTAGCAATAACATTTAAACATAAAATCAGGAAATTAGTTTAGAACGTTTAATACTGAAGGTTATAACAGAAGTCTGCTGTTCAAACACATCAACTTTTATAATAAATAACATTTGAAGTTACCAATTGTTTACGGTAATCAAATAAAAAGGCTGCTTGAGCTAATTAATGGCCGAAATATTCAACAAAAATTCTTGGAGTTTCATACAATTTTAGACTGTGTAAGTTAACATCCTTGGGCAAATGTGGTACTAATTGCTCCCATATACCAATCACCAGGTTTTCAATAGAGCACAATTTACCAGCCATAAAATCAACGTCTAAATTGAGGTTTTTATGATCTAGTTTATCAATCACCTGCTGCTGTACAATAATACTCAATTTTTTAACATCAAACACAAAACCGGTATCTGGATTAGGCTCCCCCTTTAACGTGACATATAGCTCAAAATTATGCCCATGCCAGTTTTCGTTCGCACATTTACCAAATACCTCCTCATTTTTCTCTCTAGTCCAATTTGGATTAAAAAGTCGGTGAGCTGCGTTAAAATGTTCTATTCGCGTAATATAAACCATTATCTATTCTGGAAATTTCGGCGAAGGTAGTCTCAAAATACCAAAATATGAAGACTAAAGCCGAAATTTGTAGTATGCGAATTTTATTGATAGCCGCTACAAAATACGAAATTGAACCCTTTATAGCTGAAAATAAAGCACTTGATGTGCTCATTACAGGGGTAGGTATTCCAGTAACGATGTACCTTTTACAAAAAACAATTCAACAAATTCAACCCGACCTAATAATACAAGCAGGAATTGCCGGTGCATTTTCCGAAAAGCAGCTCCTTGGTGAAGTGGTATTGGTAAAGCAGGATGCTTTTGGAGATATTGGTATGGAACAAAAAGAACAGTTTACCCCCATTTTCCAATCAGAATTTGCCAACAAAAATGAATTCCCATTTAGCGATGGTTGGCTAATTAACCCTACTACCCTTTTTTCTCGAACACAATTAAGATCCGTAAAAGCAATTACTGTAAACAAGGTAACTGATAGCATATTGCAAAAGCAACAGTCAATAATTAACTTTTCGCCTGAAATAGAAAGTATGGAAGGAGCCGCACTACATTTTGTGGCGCTACACCAAAATATACCGTTTATTCAAATGAGAAGTATTTCTAACTGGGTGGGTGAAAGGGATAAAAGCAAATGGAAGATCAAAGAAGCAATCAGCAATTTGAACAATGAACTAAAAAAAATAATTGATCTGATTACAAGTGAGTCCGGACTATCAAAGTAAAAAAATGAGCCATACCCCGAAAGCTATTTAATATGAAACTAACCCTTGGCTTCTCTCCCTGTCCCAACGATACTTTCATTTTTGACGCAATGGTCAATCATAAGATTGACACGAAAGGTTTAGCATTTGAAGTAATGCTTGAAGATGTACAAACCCTGAACCAATGGGCACAGGAAGGAAAGTTGTCAATTACAAAACTAAGCTATGGAGTACTGCCTTTAGTACTAGACAAATACTGCGTTATGAATAGTGGCAGTGCCCTAGGAAAAGGTGTAGGCCCCTTATTAATTTCCACTTCAATAAATAATAACCAACCGATAGAAGATTTATTGGTAGCGATTCCTGGAGAAAATACTACTGCTCACTTGCTTTTTTCGATGGCCTATCCGCAAGCAAAAAATAAAGTTTTTCTTCGCTATGATGAAATTGAAAATTTTGTTTTAGCCAATAAGGGGTTAGGGGTAATTATTCATGAAAACAGATTTACCTATGAAGCTAAAGGCTTAAAAAAAATTATCGACCTTGGTGATTATTGGGAGAACAAAACTGGCAATGCCATTCCACTGGGGGGAATTGTTATCAAAAAAGAAATTGATATTTCAACACAACATACCATCGATACACTCATTAAAAAAAGTATTGAATATGCCTTTTCAAATTACCCGTTGCTAAATGATTATATTCGAAGCCATGCTCAGGAAATGAGTGAGCCCGTAATGCGACAGCATATTGATTTGTACGTAAATGAGTATTCACTCGATTTAGGTGATATGGGCAAAAATGCTATTTTGAAACTCCTGAATTTACATCCTATACAGTCAGATATAAATTCAAAAAATAGGGAATATATTTTTTTAACTCCTTAAAAAGTCATTGATTGAATAATCAATAAAAAATGCAGCCAGAATTAAAAAAAATAAGTCGTTCAACCCTAAGCAAGACCTTATTCATTTTAAGTATGGAGGTTTTGTTATTTTGGTTGTCAGGAGATTTGATAAATGTCTACCGTTATCCACTTGTAGGAGCCATCTATGAAATACTTTGGCTTCCCAATTTGGCTTTTTTATTCGGTCTTCCGCTCGTTTCCCTATTTTTTTTAGTTAAAGAAAAAAAGAAGCTTCACTCACTTTATCTATATTCATTTTTATTACCGACTATCACTATTTTGATATTGATTATCAATCAGTAAGGGGTTATTTTTTCAAAGCCTTTCCATATACTTCCAGACATCTTTTTCTTGCGACTTCATGTACCACAATGGGTGCAGGATAGGAAAACTCTTGAAATTCGGGTACCCATTTTTTGATATAATCTAATTTAGGATCAAATTTTTGAGTCTGTAGATAAGGATTAAATATTCTAAAATAGGGTGCTGCATCGCAACCACTACCCGCTGCCCATTGCCAACCACCATTATTGGCAGCTAGGTCAAAATCAAGTAGTTTTTGGGCAAAATAGGCTTCTCCCCACCTCCAATCTATCAGCAAGTGTTTAGTAAGAAAAGAGGCAACGATCATGCGTACTCTATTATGCATAAATCCGGTTTCGTTTAATTCGCGCATCCCAGCATCTACAATGGGGTAACCGGTCTGCCCATTGCACCAGCGCTCAAATTCACCCTCCTCTATTCGCCATTCAATCAAATCATACTGGGGCTTAAATGCCTTGAAGTGCCCCACCTGAGGAAAATTAAATAAAATCATATGATAAAAATCTCTCCAAATCAATTCATTCAAAAAAGTTTCAGAAAGTCCAATACTCTTTCTGGCTAGTTCCCGAATACTGGTAGTACCAAAGCGCAAATGAACACCCAATTTGGAAGTACCTTCAATTGCCGGAAAATTTCTTTGATCCGAATATTTTTTCACCAGCTCCTCATTCAATGATTGCGATGGAAAAGGCTTATCCACTTCGATAAACCCCATCGATTGTAAAGTAGGAATAAGATGGGCAGACTGCTGGTAAAAATTTTTAAAATATTTTTCGGTTGCAAATGCTTTTAAATGGTCATCTGTCAATTTTGCCTTCCATTTTCTACTGTAAGGAGTAAATATGGTATAAGGTGTAGCATCGTCTTTCACCACTTCATTTTTTTCAAATACCACCTGGTCTTTAAATGTAACCAAAGTTGTATTGTTACTTTCTAAAAAAAGGCGGATCACCTTTTCTCTCTCCAACGCATAGGGTTCATAATCGTGGTTAGCAAATACTTGCACCAGTTCATATTTCGTTGCCAGACTTTTAAATATTTCTAGTGGTGTACCATAATATACTTCCAATGAAGAACCCATTTTCAGCAATTTTTGCTGCATTTCCTTCAGCGCGGCATGAATGAACGCTACCCTCCTGTCTGCCTTTTGTTCGAGCTGGTCTAAAATGTTTTTGTCAAAAATAAAGATGGGCAGTACTGGAATTCCTGACTGAAGCGCATGGAAAAGAGCGGCATTGTCATTGAGCCGAAGATCGCGCCGAAACCATATAATATTTACTTTTTTCATTTGGTCAATAGTAAACATCTCAATTATGAAATGGTTGACTGCATAGCCATAAATATTTTTTGGGTCATCGTATTTTGGTAGATAGTATCCCCAATACGTTGCACCCACCTGATATGGTACATACTATTGGTTAAAAAAACCTCTTCTGCAGCTAATAAATCAGTTATCGTAATTTCCTTTTCCACCACCTGGCCATTTACTTCCAACACATTTTGAATAACCGCTCTTCGCATAATCCCCGCCACACAACCCTCCTGCAATGAAGGCGTATACAACACATTGTCTTTTATAATAAAAATATTGGCAATGGTAGTATCACATATCCTTCCATGTGTATTCAATATTACGGCGTCATTCCACTTTTCTTTTTTTGCAGAAAGGGCAGCCAGTACATAAGGAAGATAATTATTGTGTTTTAAGTTACTGAGGATATCACAACTTTTTTTTGCGGCCTCATAAATTCCTAACACCAGCCCATTGCTGTTCCATTCACCATTGCCTTGCGCCAATGGCCAAGTTTGAATGATATAAGCGGGCAAATGATTTTTTGCATCATACAGTCCACCATCACTCCTTATGATATTCAACCTGATTCTTGCAGCTGCTTCATGGCCATTTTTCTGAGCCAATGCACTAATTTCTTTTTGCAAAACCTCTACAGTAAAATGTTTGGGGATATCAAATTCCAACACCTTCAACCCCTTCCAAAGGCGTGCAAAATGCTCGTCTTCAAAAAGCAACTTCCCATTTTTCATTTTAATGGTTTCAAATAAACCATCTCCATATCTCAAGCCTCGATTGTCGGCTCCAATAATTGGACTACCCTCGGGATACAGTTTGCCATTGTAATTAAAATGATTCATGAAGTGAAGTTATGCTGGTAAAATAAAAAAGATACCCCTTGTGGATAAATAGTAATTGGATGATAAGTTAGCTGAAATAATATTTCACCTATTCAAAGGAGCAATTATATTAAACGACTAACAAATGAGCAAACAATAGCCGGGAGGCATTGAAAAAAGAGCAGATAGATGAACGGCGACAATGAGATATCATTTGTACACTATCAAAATAAGCCAAATAAGGTAGAATCAATTTTTGAAATAACCTGTCCCAAATGCTCTTCATTTTCAGCAAACTTATTGTTATCTGCATCAATGATTAAAAGTGGGCCCTCTTTGTAAGTTTCAATGAAATTATTGTAATAATCATTTAATTTTTTTAAGTAATCGAGGCGGATATTTTCTTCATACTCCCGGCCTCTTTTTTGTATTTGAGCCACCAGAGTAGGTACAGAAGCTTTCAAATAAATCAGTAAATCGGGAGGCTTTACCATGGTTTTCAAAGTTTCAAAAAACTGGAAATAATTATCAAAGTCTCTTTTTCCCATCAATCCCATATCATGCAAATTGGGGGCGAATATATTGGCATCTTCATAAATGGTCCTATCCTGAATAACGGTTTCGGTACCACGATCTATTTCAAGCAGTTGGTTTAAACGGCTATTAAGGAAAAAAATTTGAAGGTTGAAACTCCATCTGGGCATATCCTCATAAAAATCGTTGAGATAAGGGTTATGATCCACATCTTCGAATTGTGGAATCCATTTATAATGCTTACTCAACATTTCCGTTAAAGTCGTTTTACCAGCACCGATATTACCGGCTACTGCAATATGCTTTGGTTTTTTTATTTTTGCCATACCCACACTTTATAGGATAATATTAAGAATTGTATTGAATAGTCATTTACTCATTGAAAGTAAGCAAACATAATAATATTCCGGTAATAAAAATTCATTCCGGTCTCCTTAAGCAGGATTACCGTGCTTTTCAGGGGATTTCAGCAACTACCCTTCCATTAGAATCTTTCAACAAAACCCCTACCTCCAGCGATTTTAGGGAATAATCAATAATGTAAGCCCATTGCTTCCCTTACCAACTCCATGGTGGCCTTTGCACTTTTTCTTGCTTTTTCCGCTCCCTGGTGCATTACTTTCTTTAAATAAGCTTCGTCGTTGAGAATATCATTTACCTTATTTCTGATAGGCGATATAAAGGAAACCATATCTTCTGCCAACTGCTTTTTCATATCACCATATCGAATGATGCAATGGTTATAATCGTGCTCAAATTTTGCTATCACATCATCGTTGCTAACCAATCGCATTAATCCAAAAATATTTTCAATGTAATCGGGTTTCTCTGAATTGTTTTCAGTGGGTCCATTATCCGTTTTTGCCTTCATTACTTTTTTTCTGATCAAATCGTCTTCATCAGCCAAAAACAGGGTGGCTAACTGGTTTTCACTTTTGCTCATTTTGCCACTTCCATCCAGACTAGGAACCTTTACTAACACTTGGTTATAGTTGAAAGCCTGGGGTTCGGGAAATATTTCACCGTATCGAAAATTAAATCGATTGGAGAAATTGCGGGCCATTTCTAAATGTTGCTCCTGATCTTTACCTACCGGTACATAACTAGCACGGTGCAGAATAATATCAGCTGTTTGTAAAACTGGATAGGTTAAAAGTCCTGCATTGATATTTTCGGGATGCAGGCGCACTTTATCTTTGAAAGTAACCGTTTTTTCAAGTTCGCCAATATAAGCCAGCATATTGAGGTATAAGTATAATTCAGCAGTTTCATATATATGGCTTTGGCAGTAAAGAGCTACCTTATCCGGATCCAAACCGCAGGCAATATTTTCTGCCAATACCCTGTACACATTAGTTTTCAGTTCGCTAGTATCTGGATGCGTGGTGAGTGAATGTAGATCGGCCACCATAAAATAACATTCAAATTCATCCTGCATTTTGACATAATTTTGGATAGCCCCAAAATAATTACCCAAATGCAAAAATCCGGTTGGGCGAATGCCACTCATTACTATTTTCTTTTTTCCAGTCATAAGGAAGGCGAAGATAACAAAACTCAATTGTGAAAGGACAAGTGAAATTAAAAATTTCAATGTCTGCTGCCAATTTTCAAATAGGCTATACTGCAGCCATAGCTGCATTGTATGGCAATGAAGACTTCAATACAATGCATGCCATTTTTGAAAAGGACTATTCAGATGGGTGACTTTGAAGGAAAGAATGGCAATTTTTCCCCGAAAAGAGTGCTGAAGCTGCAAAATTTACTGTTTTAGAAAATGAACTACAGGAGACTTTCGCACCCCATGAAATACCAACTACGACCACTTATCCAATTATTGGGTACATATAATTTGAATCCATTATTTTTGCTCCATGGAAGTAAATGATGCATTGGTAGATAAACTGGCCAACCTTGCCAGACTACAGTTTGATGATGCAGAAAAGTCAGCTATTAAAAATGACCTGCAGCGCATGATACAGTTTGTGGAAAAACTCAATGAGCTGGATACCACGGGGGTGGCCCCCTTGTTGCATATGAGCGATAATATCAATGCGTTAAGGGAAGATGTAGTAAAAGGTAGTATCAGTAGGGAAGAAGGCTTACAGAATGCCCCCCTGAAAGACGAGCAATTTTTTAAAGTTCCAAAAGTTATTAAAAAATAATTGAGCAATTGAGTTTAAAAAACATAGAATTCAAACATCAGTAAAACTTTGGCAATAGTTGTAAAGGATCATTAATAAGGGCTCAACCATTCATCCCTAAATAAAACAATCTACTAACAATAAATCTTTATGCAAGGAATCATTCATTTAGAGGATATCGTAAAAAGTTATTACCTCGGAAAGCAGGAGTTGCAGGTACTAAAAGGGCTCAATATGGATATTTATAAAAATGAATATGTAGCATTGATGGGGCCCAGCGGTTCAGGCAAATCAACCCTCATGAATATTTTAGGCTGCCTCGATACGCCTACTGGAGGAAAATATATACTCAATGGAAAAGACGTAAGCAGTATGCCAGATGATGATTTGGCGGAAGTGCGTAACAAGGAAATCGGATTTGTATTTCAACAATTTAATTTATTACCCCGGTTAACTGCCCTAGAGAATGTGGCATTACCACTGATCTATAGCGGCATCGGAAAAGCCGAAAGAATGGAACGCGCGATGGATGTAATGAGAAAGGTGAAATTGGAAGACCGAAGTACCCATAAACCCAATGAGCTAAGTGGAGGACAATGTCAGCGTGTCGCCATTGCAAGGGCCCTTATCAATAACCCTTCTATTATTCTCGCAGATGAGCCTACGGGTAACCTCGACTCAAAAACTTCTCATGAAATAATGGATATTTTAGGCAAGATTCACAACGATGGCAATACCGTGATACTTGTTACTCATGAAGAAGATATTGCAGGTTTTGCTCATAGAGTGGTGAGATTAAGAGACGGAATCATTGAAAGTGACAAATTAAATGCTCACCCATCCTTGATTACACAAACAGCTTAAATTCATTTACTTTTTTTAAACTAATTTACTTTTTTTTTGTTGCCACAAAAATATTCTTACAATAATGGCATTTAAAATATATACAAAAAGTGGTGACCTTGGAACTACGAGTTTAATTGGAGGAACAAGGGTTCCTAAAAGTCATTTACGCATTGAAACCTATGGTACCATTGATGAATTAAATTCATACATTGGCCTAGTAATTGATTTGGCGACCGATAACTCCAGTAAGGGTATCTTAAAGGAAATTCAAGACCGTTTATTTACGGTAGGCTCCTCCCTGGCTTGCGACCCCGAAAAAGCGCCCTTGATGAAAATACCCGACCTTATAGAAGGGGATATTAATTTATTGGAAAATGAAATAGACAAAATGAACGAGTCGCTTCCAGCAATGAAGCACTTTATATTACCCGGTGGACATCCCGCTGTTTCTACCACACATGTGGCCCGCTGCGTATGCAGGCGTGCAGAAAGATTATGCGTAAATATGCAGGAACACGATCTATTTGTAGACCCCCTAGTGATTAAATACATCAATCGGCTCAGTGATTACCTTTTTGTTTTAAGCAGGTATATTTCCCATCAACTGGGGGTAGTCGAGGTAGAATGGAAACCTCGAATTAATTAGCTAATTATCCTTCCATCCTTCATTTGTAAAATCCGGTCACTCATTTGGGCCAACTCTTCATTGTGGGTCACAATCAGAAAAGTTTGATTAAACTGATTTCTCAAATCAATGAACAACTGGTGTAATTCCTTGGCATTTGCGCTATCTAAATTACCTGTAGGTTCATCCGCCATGATGATAGATGGATTATTAATCAGCGCTCTGGCAACTGCCACTCTTTGCTGTTCTCCCCCGGAAAGTTGCTGCGGTTTGCTCTCTAAACGAGCAGAAAGACCTAAAGTTGTTAACAATTGGGTTGCCCTTTCAATGATTTCCTTTTTTTTTCTGCCGGCTATCCATCCGGGAATACAAACATTTTCCAGGGCGGTAAACTCCGGCAAAAGGTGATGAAATTGAAAAACAAAGCCGATATTTTTATTTCGGAAGGCCGACAATTTTCTGCCAGAAAGCTCCTCAATCCTTTGCCCATCAAGCGAAATAGCACCTTCGTCTGCCCTGTCCAACGTCCCTAGAATATGCAGCAGCGTGCTTTTTCCAGCACCGGAGGAACCCACGATACTCACAATTTCACCCTTCGTAATCTGTATGTCAACACCCTTTAAAATAGGCAGGATTCCGTAATTTTTTACTATATTCGTCGCAGTAAGCATCTGGCTAAAGTAACTAATTATTAAGAATTAACAAGTCATTCATGTTTTTTTTTAGTAGTTTTTAACCCCTCAAAAATGTTTGGGTAAAAAATACATTTGTTTAATGCCTCCAAACTTTTACATTTGCAAAAATTAAATCTACACAGAAGATGTTTTGGACCCTAGAATTAGCCTCCCATTTAGAAGATGCACCTTGGCCTGCATCAAAAGATGAACTGATAGACTATGCCATCAGAAGTGGTGCACCTATTGAAGTAATTGAAAACCTTCAGGAACTAGAGGACGAAGGTGAATTATATGAGGGATTGGAGGATATTTGGCCCGACTACCCAAGTCAGGAAGATTTCTTTTTCAACGAGGATGAATATTAAGCTGAATGACTAGGTGCTGATATCTCCCCCTAGCCTGTTAAACTGAATAAATATTAACATAAAAGCCACCAATGTAAAAATTGGTGGCTTTCGTAGTATTTAAAACTAAATTAACCCTTTACTGTAAACGATACTCGAAATAAAATCTGCTAGTAATTCGCTATAACAATAGAAGGATTGGTTATTTTTTACAATTCGAAATGACTTATAATTCCAATTCAAAAGACCAACACTTATGATAAGCTGTAGTTTGAAGGATTATTGCTCCATTAGTTCCATAACGGAATGTGTTACCCCTGTAAAAGAAAACCCTCCATCATGAAAAAGGTTTTGCATAGTCACCATTCTAGTAAGATCACTGAATAGGGTGACACAATAATTGGCACAGTCTTCAGAGCTGGCATTACCCAATGGACTCATCTTTTCGGCGTAGGTAATAAAGCCATCGAAGCCCTTCACTCCGCTGCCTGCAGTAGTTCTTGTAGGCGACTGCGAAATGGTATTTACCCTAACATGCTTTTGTTGGGCATAATGATATCCAAAACTACGGGAAACGCTTTCCAGCAATGCCTTGGCATCTGCCATTTCATTGTAATCGGGGAATACCCGTTGGGCAGCGATATAAGTAAGTGCTACCACACTTCCCCACTCATTGATTGCATCGAGCTTCATAGCGGTGGCCAATACACGATGCAGACTCATAGCTGATATATCCAGTGTTTTGGCATTGAAGCCATAATCAATATCTGTATAATGTTTACCTTTACGAACATTGAGGCTCATTCCAATAGAATGCAGAATAAAATCAACTCCCCCTCCAAAATGCTCTTTTGCTTTTGTGATCAGGTTCAACACGTCTTCATTGCTGCTAACATCGCAAGGAATTACCGGTGCATTTATGATCTCAGCAAGCTTATTGATTTCTCCCATCCGCATAGCAACAGGTGCATTGGTCAGCAAAATCTCTGCTCCTTCTTCATGGCAGCGCAAGGCAGTTTTCCAAGCAATCGATTTTTCATCTAGTGCTCCAAATATGATTCCCTTTTTTCCTTTAAGTAAATTGTATGGCATGTTGGTTTAATTTGAGCGGTAAAAATAGCATTCTTATTTTTGAAAGAAAAATTGTTGCGTAAATTAATGAAAACAAGGCTAAAAGAAAGAAACTAGGGGATATATTATGTAAGTCTAATATTGTTGGAATCGGGATAAAAGCCGGAAGGTTTAAAAACTTTCAGTTTCCAGTTTACCAGTTATCAGTTAATCAATTCCCCTTGCACATCTCTCGTGCATTTTCCAATGCGGCAGCAGTGGGCTTTTCTCCACTTAGCATCTGGGCAATTGCGTTGATGCGTTCGGGTTCGTTGAGCAGCCGGATGGAAGTGGTGATTTTATTTCCTTGTACCGCCTTGTAAACGTAATAATGTGCAGTCGCCTTTGCAGCAATCTGTGGCTGGTGGGTGATAGATATCAACTGATGCGAGCCTGACAGGTCTTTCATTATTGCCCCCACTTGCTTAGCAGCCTCCCCACTTATACCCGTATCAATTTCGTCAAATATTAGGGTGGGTAATTGTAATTTTCGAGCAACCAATGATTTAATACAAAGCATAATACGACTAAGTTCTCCCCCGCTAGCTACTTTGCCCAAGGGTTCAAAACGACCACTTTTATTAGCATCCAATAAAAAATCAATCGCATCTATGCCGTTACTATGCAAGGGAGTATCTATGACCTTCAAAACAATTTGAGCATTGGGCATCCCTATCTGCGATAATAGGCTGTTTACTTTATCAGCTAAGGGATTGGCCGTTTTATGCCTTTGGGACGAAATTTCGCCTGCTAAAAGGTCGCAGCGATGTAATAATTGCTTTACCTCCTGCTCCTTTAATGCAATCGCTTCGCTGATATTTACTATTGCAGTCAGTTTTTGTTGTAATGAGGCCTTGATTGCCAGCAGATCGGCGGTAGTGGTAACCGCATGTTTTTTCAGCAATTTGTAACCGGCAGACAATTTATCATTTACCAACTGTATCCTTTCTGGGTTGTATTGCACTCCTTCGTCTATACGTTCCAGTTCTTCCCCAATATCGGCTAGTTCTACTTGGGCACTTCGCAATCTAGTATTGAGTTCCAAAATGCCTGAATGATATTGTTCGAGGGATTGCAACTTATTGCTGAGCGACTTAAGCTGTTGGACAATAGGTATGTCAGCAGCAGTTAATGGGGTGTAAATACTGCTCAATTGTTGCTTGATACTTTCGGCATTACCCAGCAGTTTGATTTCAGCATCCAACTGTTCCAACTCATTTTTCTGTAAACCAGCGTCCTCGAGTTCGTCAAACAAAAACTGGTTATAATCAAGCGTAGCTTGGGAATTTTGCTGTTCCAATCTAAGTGCAGCGAGCTCTTTATTGGCTTTGGTATAAGCAGTAAAAACAACAT
This sequence comes from Ferruginibacter sp., assembly GCA_044357815.1. Taxonomy (GTDB): domain Bacteria; phylum Bacteroidota; class Bacteroidia; order Chitinophagales; family Chitinophagaceae; genus Ferruginibacter. The sequence goes on from JBIKOV010000031.1 coordinate 16,686, forward strand.
TAAATTCGGAAAGCCTTTCAATATTGTCTGCCAAAGCGTCTACAACAGCACGTTGGAAATCATTCTCGCCCAATTCCAAAGTATCAAACTGTTGGTGAAGGTCTACTAGCAATGACCCCAATTCCTTCAATTGGGCTACAGTAACGGGGGTGTCATTGATGAAAGCCCTTGATTTTCCGTTTACCGAAATTTCCCTTCTTACCAACAATTCATCTTCTAGGTCAAGTTCATTTATTTTCAAAAATGCCCTAACCTGCTGATTATCCAGTACGGTAAAGTACCCCTCAATTACACATTTTTTTTCCTTATTCAACAACGTATTGCTACCCGATCGCTCTCCTAATATAAGGCTGAGTGCACCCATTAGAATACTTTTTCCCGCCCCCGTTTCACCAGTGATGATATTGAGACCCGATGAAAAATCGATTGAGATCTCATCAATGATTGCATAATTTTGTATATGGAGTCTATGAAGCATATAGCAAGCAAATTAGTTTTTTTTTGGCACTGATTACACAGAATTTTAGGGATAATTTTTCCAATTACTGTTGACACGAAAAAAGCACTTCAATATTGAAGTGCTTTTTATATGCTAAATAGGATATTAAATACCAATTACTTGATTACAACACTGTCATTCAAATCCGTATCCACTAAAATGCGACCACAGTTTTCACAGACAATTACTTTCTTACGCAACTTGATCTCGCTTTGTTTTTGTGGTGGAATTGCATGAAAACAACCTCCACAGCTATCTCTTTCTACTGGCACTACCGCCAACCCATTGCGGTAATTTTTTCTGATTCGGTCATAACTCAATATCAACCGCTCGTCTACATGGCTTCTTGCTTCAGTAGCCAGTTTATTGTACTGCTTTTCTTCTTTTTCTGTCTCCTTGATGATTTTTTCCAATTCTCCTTTTTTACCGGACAAATTGTTCTCTTTCACAGCAACCGCTTTCTTGGCAGATTCTAGTTGTCTAGCTTTTTCACCAATTTCCTCCGTTGCATCCTTGATATGTTTTTCACAAAGTTTTACCTCCAGCGTTTGCATTTCAATCTCTTTATTAATTGCTTCAAACTCACGGTTATTTTTTACATTGTCACTTTGCTTTTCATATTTTTTTACCAATGCATCGGCCTCTTTAATCGTTTCCTTCTTCTGATTGATAAACTCCTGTATTCCATTAATTTCTTCTTCAACACGGATTTGACGAGCATGCAAACCTTCAATTTCATCTTCAAGATCTTTTACTTCGATAGGTAATTCACCTTTAAGAATTTGAATTTCATCTAGCTTGCAATCTACTTTTTGCAAATTCACAAGTGCTGTTAATTTTTCTTCGACTGAGAAATCTTTTACTGCGGCCATATTTTTGTATTGTTTGAAATTTATATTAATTGTTCTTAATTCATTTTAAACTTGCCCTCAAGCTCCCTTAGGATCGTAGGCTGCCACAAAATAGTTAACAGGATTGGTAATAACACTAGATTTTTGGACCGCGAAGGTAGGGAATTTTTCACTTAAAATATCAAATAACAGTTCAATAGTATACTGTTCACTTTCATAATGTCCAATATCGGCAATGACCAGCTGGCCATTGGCATCAAAAAATTCATGGTATTTGACGTCTCCGGTAATATAAAAATCAGCCGCGCGCTGGATCGCTGTAGGGATCAGAAAACTGCCCGCCCCACCGCAAATAGCAATCTTTTTTACCATTTTGCCTTTCAATGGGGTATGACGAATAACACTAAGATTGAAAACTTTGGAAAGTAAATCGAGTAATTCAGGCTCATTCATGGCCGTAGGCAACTCTCCCAATAAACCGCTTCCAACACTTTTATTTATATTATTAATATTTATTATATTGTATGCTACCTCCTCATATGGATGTGCATCAATCAAAGCCTTCACAATAGCACCTTCCAGCCAATTGGGAAAAATGACCTCTATTTTGATTTCAGCTTCGGTATGCCCTTTCCCAGGTGTTCCTACAAAAGGGTTAGTTCCCTCTCTGCCATTGAAAGTCCCCTCTCCTGTACTATTAAAACTACAATCACTGTAATTACCCACCTGCCCTCCACCGGCTTCAAAAATGGCATCCCTTACTTTCTGTGCATGCGCAATTGGTGAGTAGGTCTCCAGCTTTTTCAAGGAATTTTGCTTTGGTAGTAAAATTTCACGTTTTTGTAACCCAAGTTGATTGGCAATTTTTCCATTTACTCCTTCCATTACATTATCCAAATTGGTATGAATGGCATAAATAGCAATATCATTTTTAATAGCCGTAATCACCGCCTTCTCAACATAATTGCTACCACATATTTTCTTTAAGCCACCAAAAATTATAGGATGGTGGGCAACAATCAGATTGCATTGATTTTTAATAGCCTCCAGCACTACAGCTTCTGTTGCATCCAAAGTAGTAAGAATGCCAGTACAGTCCCACTTTGCGCTGCCGGTGAGTAGTCCAGCATTATCATAATTTTCCTGCAACCCTATTGGGGCAACCGTTTCTAAAAAATTGGTGATATCTTGTATTTTCATTTATAAAGATTGATTCAATGAGTACTGCCGAATTATATGCTTCCTACCAAACAAAGATGCAAAAAATAGCTGACGTAAAATACGCATCTGCCGTTTTACAATGGGACCAAGAAACCTACCTACCACCTAAAGGTAATGATTTTAGGGGGCAGCAAATAGCTACACTGAGTGAAATTGCCCACCAGCAATTTACGGATAATGAAATGGGTGAATTATTAGTGGAATTGAGCAGCCGTGAAAATTTACCTGCTAGTCAAAAAAGAAATATTCAGCTTAGTAGCGAAGATTATAACCGAAACGTAAAATTAAGCAGTGCTTTTGTAAGACAGCTCAGTGAATCGGTCAATCAATCTTACCATGCTTGGGCGAAAGCCAGAAAAGAAAATTCATTTTCTTCTTTTGAGCAACCGCTTCAACAATTGATTGAACTAAAAAAGCAGGAAGCGGATCTGCTTGGTTATGAACAGCATCCCTACAATGCCCTAATGAATGATTATGACAAAGGGCTTACTGTTTCAAAAGTGGACAGTCTGTTTCATGAACTGAAGCCCCAACTATTAGTATTACTCGATGCTATTAAAAATAAAAATAACGTAGCCGATTCATTCCTTTTTCAACAATTTATTAAGGATGACCAATGGAAATTTGGTCTAGAAATTTTAAAAAGAATCGGTTTTGATTTTGAAGCAGGAAGGCAAGATATAAGCCTGCACCCATTTACAACCAACTTCAGCAGTAGGGATGTGAGAGTTACCACAAGAATTGATGAACATGATTTTGGCAACATGACTTGGAGTTGCCTGCATGAAGGAGGCCATGCATTATATGAGCAGGGATTACCGGCCGATCAATATGGACTTCCGCTAGGTGAATACTGTAGTTTGAGTATTCATGAAAGTCAAAGCCGACTTTGGGAAAACTGTATTGGAAGGGGGCTTCCTTTTTGGCAACACAATTCAAATCTGTTAAAAAAATCTTTTCCCGATCAATTCAACAATATAACCCCTGAACAATTTTACAGGGGTATCAATAGAGTGGCCCCTTCGTTGATACGAACAGAAGCAGACGAATTAACTTATCACTTTCATGTAATCATTCGCTACGAAATTGAAAAAATGCTAATCGAAGGTACCCTCCACACAAAAGATATTCCAGCATGTTGGAATGAACAGTATCAGAAATACCTGGGTATTACAGTACCTGATGATAATAGAGGCTGCTTACAAGATATCCACTGGAGCCATGGTAGTTTTGGCTATTTTGCTACCTATAGTCTTGGCAGCCTATATGCTGCCCAGTTATTTACAACTATCGAAAAGCAGTTTCCAGCTACAGGAGAAGATTTAGCGAGTGGCAACCTTAACAATATTCAGCAATGGTTAAAGAAAGAAATCTATTGTAATGGTAGATATTATTCATCTGAGGAGCTTTGCAAAAAAGCTACTGGGGAGTCATTACAATCCAGTTATTTTATTAATTATGCAACTAAAAAGTTTTCGGAGATTTATTGCTTGTAAAATGAATGATTTGCATAAGTTTATTTCTATCTCTTATATAATTTCACCGTCTACCTGAAGAAATAAATATTATCAAGGAGAAAATTTTAGCCCTTTTCAGAATAAGGAATAAAATACAGCAATTACTTTACAAAATAACTAACTGCAAGCTCATACCCTTTCATTCCCAAGCCACTAATCACTCCTACACTTTTTGCAGAAACATGTGATATTTTTCTGAAATCCTCTCTACCAAATACATTTGAAATATGAACTTCTACCACTGGAGTTGTGATAGATGCAATAGCATCCCCTATTGCAACGGAAGTATGCGTATATCCGCCTGGATTAATAATGATGCCGTCGAATGAAAATCCCAAACGTTGAATCTCGTTGATCAACTCGCCCTCTACATTACTTTGAAAATAAACAAATTCAATTGTGGGGAATTTCGACACTAGCTTTTCGAAATAAACTTCAAAAGATTCGCTCCCATAAATACCTGGTTCCCTTACACCCAATAGGTTTAAATTAGGTCCGTTAATAATTGCTATTTTCATATACCCAACCCCAAAGGGGTATTTAATTAAAATTAAGAATCTTTCAAGACGGCATTCATTTTGATTTCATCCAGCCGATGATTTTTCCTTTATTAAATTATTTTTTCAATAACGCTATAAACTCATCAAATAAATACCTACTGTCATGCGGACCAGGAGTGGCTTCCGGATGATATTGCACAGAAAAAGCCGGTTTATTCTTTACCCTTATCCCTTCAATTGAATTGTCATTAAGATTTATATGAGTGATTTCAACCTTTTCAGAAGTTTTTACCGCTTCAGGATCTACTCCAAAACCATGGTTTTGGGTGGTGATTTCACATTTTCCGCTAATCATATTCTTAACTGGATGGTTTAATCCACGGTGACCATGATGCATTTTAAAAGTAGGGATATCATTGGCTAGTGCGAGTAATTGGTGTCCCAAACAAATCCCAAAAATTGGCATATCTGCTGCTAAAATTTGCTTTACTGTTTTAACTACAAAATCAAGTGGAGCAGGGTCACCAGGACCATTGCTGATAAAATATCCACTAGGGTTAAACGCTTTTAGTTCATCGAAACTCGTTGCTACATTGTGCACTTTAACATAAGCTCCTCTTTCGACAAGACA
>JBIKOV010000195.1:0-6306 GCA_044357815.1 Ferruginibacter sp.
GCCTGGGCTGCAGCTAGGCCCGGTGTATTGGTAACGGCACCACTCATCACGCCAGTCATTGTGGCGATAGGGTAGCTGCCAGAATAAAAAAATGCCAGCGTAATGGCAACGCCAATTAATACAACTGATGTGGCCAATGCATTATTTCCAAGAGCGCTTTTCTTTAGGGAGGCAAAAAATCCTGGCCCTACCTGCAAGCCTACAGCATATACAAAAAGTATAAGGCCAAATTCCTTGATAAAATGTTCTGTTGCCTGGTCGATGGTAATTCCCAGATAGGAAAATAGCAGGCCAATGAACAGCACCCAGGTAACGCCCAAAGAGACACCGAAAATCTTTATTTTTCCCAGTGTAATGCCGGTAGCTATTACCAATGAATAAATAATGACAGCTTGGGCTACAGATGGTTCTGTAAATAATTGTACCAACCAATTCATGCGTTATTTATTTTAGGCTGAGCATATTTATCAACTGATTAAAAGAGGATTCATACAGCAGCAGGCAATAAAATAAAGTGCTACATCTTCTTTATTTATTGATTATACATGTTCTGGTTCCAATGCCCAATGCTCTGGTGACCGCCACAATGCACTTAGTAATAACTCTCTTAAAAAGAAAAACTCTTTGGGAAGTTTATCATAGAGCTTGGAAAATAATTCTTCATGAGACAGTAATTCCTGTTTCCAGGGTTCCCTGTCAATAGTAGTGATTTTCGCGAAATCCTCTTTGGTAAAATAGTCATTGCCCCTCCAGTCAATATCTTCATATCGGGGCATCCAACCTATCGGAGATTCAACGGCACTGGCACCGCCATGCACTCTTTGTATAATCCATTTTAGTACCCGCATATTTTCGCCAAATCCTGGCCATAAAAAATTCCCTGTTTCATCTTTTCTAAACCAGTTCACACTAAAAATCCGGGGAGGGTTAGGGAGGTCACGGCCAAATTGTAGCCAATGGTTTACATAGTCGCCCATATGGTATCCCATAAAAGGTAGCATGGCAAATGGGTCACGCCTTACCTTGCCTACTTCTCCAAAAGCGGCGGCAGTAGTTTCGCTGCCCATAGTTGCTGCAGCGTAAACGCCAAAGCTCCAGTTAAAGGCCTGGCAAACCAAAGGAATGGTAGAGCTTCTTCGTCCACCAAAAATAAAGGCTTCAATGCGAACTCCATTCATGCTATCCCATTGATCGTCGATGGCGGGGTTTTGAATGGCCGGGGCTGTAAATCTACTGTTGGGGTGTGCCGCAGGTGTTTTTCCATTGGGGTCGAATGGCTTTCCGTGCCAGTCTGTAAGCCCTTCGGGTATTTCTTTAGTCATCCCTTCCCACCATACATCTCCATCTGAAGTGATGGCAACGTTGGTGAAAATGGTGTTGCTCTGAATGGTTTCCATTGCATTGGGGTTGGTGTGGTAATTAGTACCAGGGGCTACCCCAAAATAGCCCGCCTCGGGGTTGATGGCATATAAGTTACCATCTGTTCCCCTATGAATCCAGGCTATATCATCTCCCACCGTGCTCACTTTCCAGTCATCAATTCCTTTGGAAGGTATCATCATCGAAAAGTTAGTTTTGCCGCAGGCGCTGGGAAAAGCTGCTGCAACATAGGTCTTCACCTTTTCAGGAGATTCAACTCCTAAAATGAGCATATGTTCTGCCAGCCATCCTTCTTCCCTGCCAACGACCGAAGCAATCCGGAGGGCAAAGCATTTTTTACCCATCAGCGCATTTCCTCCATATCCACTTCCATAAGAAATGATTAGCCTTTCTTCTGGAAAATGGGAAATGTATTTGGTAGTAGGGTTGTTGGGCCATTTGGTGTCGGCGATGGTTTGCTGAATGGGGGACCCCACTGAGTGAATGCATTTTACATATTCATTTACTTTGATGTAAGGGTAAATATGTTCACCCATGCGGGTCATGATGTGCATGTTGACCACTACATATTCAGAGTCGGTAAGTTGAATACCGTATTTTGAATATGGGGAACCAACAGGACCCATGCAAAAGGGTATCACGTACAAAGTTCTACCACTCATTGCACTGTCCATTAAATCATTTAATATCTCTTTCATGGCATTGGGTTCCATCCAGTTGTTGGTGGGGCCCGCATCCTCTTTTCTTCTGCTGCAAATAAAGGTTTTGTCTTCCACTCTTGCCACGTCGCTGGGGTCCGAAAAGCAGGCAAAACTATTGGGTCTTTTTTGCTGGTTGAGCTTGATAAATGTGCCCTTTTTTACCAGTAATTCACATAAGTCGTCCTTTTCCTGCTTGGAACCATCGCACCAATGAATGTTTTTGGCATTACACTGTTTTGCGATGCTATTTACCCAGGCTTTTATTTCTGATTGTATCAGCGGGGATTGATACAAGGGGAGTTTGTTGTCATTATACATATTGTGAATTAGTTTAATCCTTTAAAAAAAGTATAATAATCACCTTTACCAATTGAATCAGCCAGCAGGCATGCCTCAGTTAAATGATAATCGCCCCACATACTGGATTCACCGTTCGGTATTTTGCTCCCTGCTGGTATATAATCCCAATTATTCGGGTAATGATAAACAGAATGTAAAAGGATTCCCTGGTGATTGGAATCTGAAGACAAATATGAGTCTGACAATAAAGTCTTTAAGGTTGTAAGGCCAGCCTGAAAATAGTTTTCAGCGAGAATTGGGTCTTCCTCTTTTAATAGATTTGCCAGTCTCAGCAATCCCTGTGCCCCGATGGCTGCAGCGGAGCTGTCTACGGGTTCAAAGCTATTAAACGGATCTGCATCGTAGGCTGTGTAATCGCCTAACCGGTGTAAATTGGGGGCGCCTGTATCCCAGTAAGGTATTCCGTCGGCACTTGTGTTGGCAATATAAAAATCACACGATGCTTTGGCAGCTTTCAAAAAAACCTGCTTAATTTCTGAAAAATCAGGAAGATTGGGTTCGTGGCAGATGATATATTCCAATAACTCAGTAAAACCCAGCATAGCCCAACTCAGTCCCCTTGTCCAGGTGGTAAATCCCGAGAAACCCTGTTGAGAATTCGGACAACGGTACTTACCGTTATTTGTATTGAAAATTGATTCATGAGCGACCCTTCCATTTTTGTCATATTGGTCACGTCCTTCTCCGTAATAAACGCCATACTTGGCTGTAATCAAACCGTGTGTAATGGCTCTTCTTAATAAATTAATTTCTTCATCATTTTCATCCAGCATTCGGTGACCTAACTTGTGCGATGCAAGAAGCACCCTACACGTTCTTATGGTATCAATGAAAAGTGAATGAGGCCCGTTAAATGAATAAATGAACCCTTCCGTTTCACTGATTTTTGTCCACCGCTTTGCCTGTACGGCTCCTGATATTTTAAGCGCCAGACGAAATAAATCCAACTCAGCGTTTGTAAATTCATATTTTCCCAGATTCCCAAGTCTTAAAAGATTTCCATACGTACTGATGTTATTGAATCCGTGATCATGAACTCCAAAATGGCTGAGATGGTGCGACATCTTTCCCAGGGTATTTTGTTTCCCAATTTTGAGAATATCCTCATCACCGCAAGCTTCAAAAATCAGCAGCGGGATGCCGTACTGAAAACCCTGGGTCCATTCAGTCCATCCTTTGGTCGAATATTTCCCATTGATGGTAAACACGGGAGATCCCTGCGAATCATCATATTCCCGTTCAATAATTTTGACTTTAGCTTTCGCTATATCCCAGAAGTTCTCTAGTGAACGTTCTAGTGATTGGATATTTATTGTTTTGTCTATATTCATTTTTGTGGTTTTTCGGTAATTTGCATAGCTAAAATATCGAACTGCAGATCGACTCCATAAGTAGATCTGTCTGGATCCATCAGTGCAGACTTAGCCAACCTAAATGCTTCAGGTTTAATTGTTTTTAAATAATTGATCAGGTTAGTGAGCGTATTCTCTTCTTTTGAATGGATTCTGTGAATTAATCCCATTTCAAGCGCTTTGCCGGCTGGTATTCTTTCACATAGCATGACTACTTCTTTTGACTTTGCTTCTCCAATGAGTCTGCGCAAACGTGTCATCCCGCCCCAGCCAGGCAGCCAGCCATGTTGCAACTCAGGACTACAGAAGACAGCTGATTCGGTTCCTACCCGGAAATCGCAGGATAATGCAAGTTCCAAACCGCCTCCCATAGCATATCCATTAATATAGGAAATGGTTGGTTTATTTAAGTTTTCAATCTTATTAAACACCTTGTTGCCAAGTTGAATCCACTCCACTGCCTGCGCTTCGTTCAATAAACCGAACTCCTTTAAATCAGCCCCTGTGGAAAATGCTCTATCTCCGGATCCACTAAAAACAACTACTTTTAACTCATTGTCTTTTTCGATTTTTATCAATGCCTCCTCTAGCTCATGGAGCATTTGAAACCCTATGCAATTCAGTTTTGCAGGATTGTTTAACGTGATAAAGGCTGCATTATCTTTAAATTCACAGATTATTTTTTTTGAATCCATAATTGTGCGATTAATTTTTAAACTACTCTTTATTTTTTTTGGTTAAAAAAATTGCCAATTAAAGAGATATATTAAACTTTTCCTTTAATCCAATTTTATTCTCACTGAAAACAATGGGGTCAATCATTTTGAGTTCGGGAGATATTATTGGACAAAAGTCCATTAGATCAATGACATCTTTCTGGAGTTCGATACCGGGTGCTATTTCCGTTAGCATCAAACCTTCGGAAGTAAGTTTGAATACTGCCCTTTCGGTAATATAAAAAACTTCCTGTTTCTTCTCCATGGCATATTTCCCTGAAAATGAAACCTGCTGAACTTGCTGAACAAACTTTTTAAATTTCCCGGGATTAACTATTTCCAATCCCCTTTCAGTAATAATCTGTTCAGACTTAACCGCAAAAGAGCCGCAAAAAACAACCTTTTTGGCATTCTGTGAAATATCAATTGACCCCCCGCAACCAGTTAACACATTGCCAAAACGGCTTGAATTAACATTTCCGTGCTGATCTATCTGTGCAAAACCCAGAAAAGTAATGTCCAGACCTCCACCCTGAAAAAAATCAAATTGGTATCCATCATCCAAAATTGAAGTCGGATTGTACATGGCACCAAAATTCAAACCTGTTGTTGGGATGCCGCCACTTGCCCCCTGTTCAATCATAAATACTAGTTGGTCGGTTATTCCCTCCTGTTTTGCCACAATAGGTACTCCATCACCCATCCCATAACCCAAATTCACAAATGACTTTTGGCGCAATTCCATTGCTGCTCTACGGTTAACCAGCCGTTTTATCCCGTCAAGCCCCTCACCATCCGACTCATAGGCAACATCTCTTTTTACAAGAGCCTCTTCAAATTTTGAAATGAAAGTCATTTCCTGCTCAGGGTCATGAACAACATAATCTATAAGAAACCCCGGAACTTTCACATGTCCAGGATCACAATGTCCCTCTTTGATATATTTCACCTGAGCAATAACAATACCTCCGTTAACCTTAGCTGCCTGTGCAATTGACAACATGGAGAAACTGCCCACTTCTTCTTCCATTGTAAGATTACCTTCGGAATCGATTGAGGTACCCCGAATAATACCTACATCAATAGGTATTGTTTTATAAAACAAATATTCCTTCCCTGAGAGGTTGATGACTTCAACAATATTTTCAGTAGTAATGTCATTAATCTTTCCGCCTTCCAGGCGTGGATCAACAAAAGTGTTTAATCCAACGTGCGTAATCACCCCCGGATTTCCGGATGCTGTTGCGCGCATCAAATGGCCCAGAACACCCTGTGGAAGATTATATCCTTTCAATTTATTAGCCTTTGCTAATTCAGCCAATTTGGGAGCATTGCCCCAAAAACCGCCTATGTCGGTATGGATCAAGCCTTCAAGGGCTAAATGATTCATACCCCTGCTATCGTTATCCCCTATCCCACATGGGTGAATGGTTGTAAGGTTTTTAGGATGGCCGGTTTCCGAATAATGTTCGCCGATAGCCCTCAAAATTTTGTCTGGTACTGCATGACCAGCCCCTGCTCCTCCAATTGCTACCGTAGCGTTATCGGCAATTAATGTAACAGCAGCCTGGGCTGTTTTAATTTTATTTGTCATACAATTCTTCTATTTTTTAATTACTATTATTTGGTTTTAATTTTTTGGGGTTAATTATTTGGTTTTCCCAGAAATGTATATACTTCCAGTTATACCAACCCCAACCTACTATAAGGTAGCATTCAGTCCCTTGTGCCCGAGCGGCGGGATGGCCGTTGCCACGTATTTCCCTTTGGGCCGTTTGTCGGCCACCGGCACCAGTC
>JBIKOV010000198.1:0-6234 GCA_044357815.1 Ferruginibacter sp.
TTAATAACTGCTCCTGTTTGTGGATTGCGGCCATTACGGGCTGCTCTTTTAGACACAGAGAAAGTACCAAAGCCAACTAAAGTAACTTTGCCATTGCCTTTTAATGTTTTTGTAACTGCTTGCACAAAAGAATCTAAGGTTGCATTTGCTTGTGTTTTGGTGATGCCTGCATCATCAGAAATTTTCGCGATTAATTCTGCTTTGTTCATAATTGAGTTTTTAAAAGTTTACTTCAACAAATATAGACGGTTTTTAATTGTAACAATTTTTTTTTCTAATTTTTTCAATGAAAAAAATCGCTGTAAGCCCCCAGCTTAAAGGTTTTACCTTCAAAAAGCTGTTTTAATAAGCCAGCGAAGAATAGGTCTCAAAAAGTTGAAACCCTTTACAGCAAAGCGTTGTAGCTTTTATTGGCAGTAAATTCAGTGCCTGCGCGGATTTGCTGCTAATATAAGGAGGATTTTGATTGAACAAAAGGGCTATTTTTAATTTTGCACATTTAGTTAACAACCTGCATTACGGAGCTAAAAGCGATGAATTGATCTCCCCATTTCTCGTACGACTTTTTTCGTAATCCTGCAGAAAACAACTCTAGGTATCGGTTATAATCGGATTTGCTTTCTGCGTGGAATTGTACTGCATAAGTAGGACCTTCCGAATCATCCGTTTCCAATAGTTGCAAAATATTGAATTGGGTAAAGCAGCCCGTGTTTAGAATCTCAGGAATATGCTCGTCTGTAAGCCAAATCAGCCATTGCTGCTGTATGGCAGATTGTATTTTAATCGTAATGTTATAAATGATCATTTGAGTAAGATTAAAGTTGCTGTCGTCATGATACTATTGGCTAGTCAATAAAACGTACAATTGTAATCAGGGTTTTAGTTCTAAAAAAACTGGGCAGTGATCACTATGCTTCACATCTGGAAAAATATCTGCATCCACCAATTGATCTTTTAATGGAGCGGTTACGGTGATGTAATCAATGCGCCATCCCTTGTTGTTTTCGCGCACTGTTGGAAAACGCTGGCTCCACCAGCTATATCGGTGCGGCTCTTTATGAAATACTCGAAAACTGTCAATCCATCCGCTGGCTAAAAATCGCGTCATCCATTCTCTTTCCTGTGGCAAAAAACCACTGCTATTTTTATTTCCCTTGGGATCATGAATGTCAATCGCTTCATGTGCAATATTATAATCTCCACACAAAATTATTTTGGGATGTTTTTTCTTTAATTTGTCTAGCCAGGTTTGCAATTCATCTAGCCATGTGTATTTAAATTGCTGCCTTAGATCGCCGCTGGTGCCAGAGGGAAAGTAGGCATTGATTAGCCGGATATCTCCAAAATCGAGTTGTATTACCCTCCCTTCATCATCACTTTCCTTGTGACCATTGCCGGTTATTACCTGATCGGGTTTTATTTTTGAAAATACCGCCACACCACTGTACCCTTTTTTGTGCGCGCTAAACCAATGGTGATGAAATCCTAAGGCATCTAGCTGTTTGATATCAATATCATCTTTAGTAGCCTTGGTTTCTTGGAGGCAGATAATGTCTGCAGGATTTTTTTTCAACCAGTCAATAAATCCTTTTTTAAATGCGGCACGTAGGCCGTTTACATTATAGGATATGATTCGCATGATATTTTATTTAAGGATTCAATTTACTTCTTTTCCCTGGCTCCTACCGGAAAACTAAAGCCCAGACTTGCAACCATTTCATAAGTTCCAAAAGCATGTTTGGCCCTGCCTTCAAATATTTTTAAATTGGAATATCGGGCATAGTCTAACTTGTTGGAATATTCTAGAAATACATAGTTAAAAAATGTGGTCCGAATGGCAGTTTCAATACCTATATTCCATCCCCCCAACTGAAATCCTGGTTGGTTTGCCTGACCAAAAAATTCATTTTCAACGTGTGGGATTACTGGTCCAATGCCAGCTTTACCCAAAAAATCTATTCTAATATTCTTATTGTTGGATGCATACCATTGCCAACGTTTTACAATATTAAACAACAGGAAATTGGCGCCGTTATTGAGGTAATAGTGAAATCCATTGGCTGCTGAAAAGTTGACTATACTGTCAACTGGTCTGTTGTTGATGGTACCTTTTATTCTCGCAGACTGATCTGCAAATATGTATTTGGTATGATCAAAATTTATTTCGAATGCAATACCTTTTTTCTTATTTACGAAGAGACCTAAACGGTAGCTGTATTGTGGAATTGTAAGGGGGATTTTAAAAAGGCCCTCATCCCATCCAGGATGATCGTGTCCTTTAATGCCAACAAAATTATACTCATTTCCTAAAGCGGGCTGGCTGATTTTTAAATTACTTTTTGTATACCACTCCTTATTGTATCCCCATGAAAAATAGAATTCTCTGGTTCTTTCTTTTTTCTTGTTTTGTGCAAAGGCAATGAAATGAAACAATAGCACAGTGAGTAAGATAGGAAGGAATTTTAGCTGTCTTTTCAATTTTTGATGAGTTTTTTTGCTCCCACAAAAATAAGCTAAAAGAATTCGCATTTGGTTTATTCTTTACTGGCAATATTTAAAAGTAATCGCCAGCATCTACATTATTAGCATTGTATCGTTTGGAGTGGAGCGATAATCATTTTCTTGCTGGTCAATTATTCCAAAATTGGGCTTAGCCATTTTCTGGCTTCTTCCAGCGGCATCGCTTTTCTTTGGGCATAATCTTTCAGTTGATCTTCATTTATTTTTCCTACCCCAAAATATTTACTAGCGGGGTTGGCAAAATACCATCCACAAACGCTTGAGGCTGGATACATTGCCAGTGATTCGGTTAAATGAATTCCGGTTGCGGTTTCGCCACCCAACAGTTCAAATAGTTTATATTTTTCAGTGTGATCTGGGCAGGCAGGGTAGCCCGGAGCTGGGCGAATGCCTAGGTATTCTTCTTTGATCAATTGTTCATGGGTTAAGTGCTCATCGGTAGCATAACCCCAATAGTCGAGCCTTGTTTTTTTATGTAGCAATTCAGCAAAAGCCTCCGCCAGCCTATCGGCTAAGGCTTGCAAGATGATTTTATTATAGTCATCCAGTTGATCTTCAAACCTTTTTATATGCGGTTCAATACCTTCGATCGTTACAGAAAATGCACCGATATAGTCAGTCTTTTGGGAGGAGCTTGTATTGATAAAATCGGCCAATGACAAATTCGGCTGGCCAGCAGCTTTCTTTATTTGCTGCCGTAAAAATTCCAGCTGAATAGTTCCTTTTTCTTTTTGTACAGTAACGGTATCGGGGGCTGTTTTTTCAGCAGGCCAAAAACCAATGGCCCCTTTAGCAGTTAGCCAGTTTTCATCTATGATTTGTTTCAACAGTTTTTGCGCATCCTTGTATAAAAGGGAAGCGGCTGTTCCAATCACCTCATCGGTAAGCAACTGAGGAAATTTTCCATGCATTTCCCAGGCAATAAAAAATGGTTGCCAATCGATAAAATCAGCAATTTCTGCCAGTGGGTATTGTTCGAAAAGTTTCGTACCAATAAACGATGGTTCAATCGGTGTAAAATGTTTCCATTCAATGGGTGCCGGATTTTGCTGGGCTACCTCAAATGGCAAATAATTTTTGATTGTTTTCTTATTGGCAAAATCTTCCTTGAGTTGGTCGTATTCTTTTTTTACACCATGTAGAAAATCAGTTTTTTGTTCTTTGCTCAACAAACTACCAGCAACGGTAACACTCCTGCTGGCATCGAGTACATGGATTACCCCATTGTCGTATTGCTGTGCAATTTTAACTGCGGTATGCATTCGGGAAGTGGTGGCACCACCAATCAGCAGCGGCTGTGTCATTCCTCTTCGTTTCATCTCGTGGGCTACATGCACCATCTCATCTAGTGAAGGGGTGATCAGCCCACTCAGTCCGATGATATCTACATTGTGTTTTATGGCAGCATCTAAAATTTTGTCCGTTGCCACCATTACTCCTAGATCAATAATATCATACCCATTGCAACCCAATACCACTCCTACAATATTTTTACCAATATCATGCACATCTCCCTTTACCGTTGCCAATAAAATCTTTGCAGCACCGGCAGATTCTTCATTGGTAGTACCGGCCGCAAGATGCGCCTGCTTTCTATCTTCTTTTTCTTGTTCTATAAAAGGAGTGAGCACTGCTACGGCTTTTTTCATTACCCTAGCACTTTTTACCACCTGGGGCAAAAACATTTTGCCAGCGCCAAAGAGGTCTCCTACAATGTTCATACCATCCATCAGCGGACCTTCAATTACATCTAGTGGTTTGGGATAGGTAAGCCTAGCTTCTTCTGTATCTGCATCAATATATTCTGTAATTCCATTCACTAGGGCATGGGAAAGTCGTTTTTCAACCGATTCATTTCTCCATTTTTCGTCCCTGATTTCTACCTTGCCTTTTGCCTTTACTTTTTCTGCATGCAGAATTAATTTTTCGGTGGCTTCATTGTTATCATTATTTCTGTTAAGGATAACATCTTCACAAAGCTCACGAAGGGCGGGTTCTATCTCATCATACACCACCAGCTGGCCCGCATTTACAATACCCATATCCATGCCTGCTTTGATAGCATAATACAAGAATACGCTATGGATAGCTTCCCTTACATGGTCGTTTCCTCTGAAGGAAAATGACACATTGCTTACGCCCCCACTCACTTTGGTTAAGGGCATCAATTTTTTAATTTCCTTGGTTGCTTCGATGAAGTCTACGGCATAATTGCTATGTTCCTCAATTCCGGTAGCGATAGCAAAAATGTTGGGATCAAAAATAATATCCTGCGGATCGAAGCCCACTTGGTCGGTTAATATCTTGTAGGCACGATGACAAATTTCAATTTTTCGTTGTTTGGTATCAGCTTGTCCCACTTCATCAAATGCCATTACTATTACCGATGCGCCGTAGCTCTTGCAAATAAAAGCCTGTTCGATAAACTTGGCCTCCCCCTCTTTCATGGAGATGGAGTTAACAATACATTTTCCTTGTACACATTTTAAGCCGGCCTCAATGATCTCAAATTTAGAGGAGTCGATCATGATGGGGATCTTGGCAATATCAGGTTCTGCCTGTACCAGATTCAAAAAAGTGGTCATGGCTTGCACGCCTTCCAATAAGGCATCATCCATATTAATATCAATGATCTGTGCGCCACTTTCTACTTGCTGGCGTGCAACAGTTAAAGCTTGTTCATAAGATCCCTCTCTGATTAGTCGGGCAAACATTTTACTACCGGTTACGTTGGTACGCTCGCCGATATTTACAAAGTTCGTTTCGGGCCTAACCACCAGGGGTTCTAATCCGCTTAATCGGAGGTAGGGTTTAATATGTATGTTTTCGCTCATGATTTTTCCGCCACTTTTTATGAAGGGGGCATTGGTTTACTATGAATATTTTTTACTTTGTCTATTTCTTTTTCGGATAAGGAAATCCAATTGGGTTTCGCTTAGCCGATTCGGGCAATGGTATCAATTTTTTTAAAACGGTAAAGATGTTTTGAAGATCTTTATCATGATCCGTCAGTTTCTTTTCAGCCTTATCAATTTTTAAAAGCAATTCTTTGTTTTCAAGCAGCAGTTGTTTCATTTTTGTAAACACCCGAATGATTTGGATATTTACCTGAATGGCTGTTTCAGAATTTAGTACGCTCGACAACATGGCTACTCCCTGCTCAGTGAATGCATAGGGTAATTTTCTAGTACCACCCCAACTTGAAGTCGCAAAATGCGACTTCAAGTGGACCCATTCATCCATTGATAACTGAAACATAAAGTCCTGAGGGAAACGGGTATGATTTCTTTTTACCCGTTCATTTAACCTCTTTACCTCTACCCCGTACATCTCTGCTAGATCTTTATCCAGCATTACTTTTACCCCCCGGATCAGCAACACCCGATCTACTATTAGCTGTTCTGTAATTTCCATATAAGATTGTATATTTTTAGCTTAACGGCATTTTGTCGCCATCTGTTTAAAATAACAATTTCTCTTATGGAAGTATAGCGTTTATCAGCTTATTTTATAATATTTTTTCTACTACCGGTAATGCTCTTGGTTTAAACTTGGCCACTTCGTCGGCAATATGCTTAATATGGTCGGGAGTGGTGCCACAGCAACCACCAACAATATTGAGCCATCCATTCGCAGCCCATTCTTCAATGATATGGGCGGTTTCATGCGGCTGTTCATCATATTCTCCAAATGCATTGGGCAAGCCAGCGTTTG
>JBIKOV010000199.1:0-6198 GCA_044357815.1 Ferruginibacter sp.
ATTAAATGTAATACTAGTATTTTAATTGCTGATGATATTAAAAAGTTAGTCCCTTTCCCCCTCCTGCATTTGAAATAGCCAAAACCTGCTTCAAATCTACACTTAAAAAAAACCAAAATACGAATCGATGAAATAGTGGCATTTTAGCAACGGCTTAGCATAGTACAAACCTCGGTTGTTGGTCAATAAGACCAACAACGGCGACAGAGCAACAACGGTGAATTACGATATAATTTCCAATTGAAGTATAAGCCCATGTTGGTCTTTTTGACCAACATGCGAAGCGTTGATATAGTATAATTTTAGCAATAGGTAACAGCACTGCAAACTTCGATTGTTGGTCATAAGACCAACAACGGCGGATGAAGATATAATTTCCGATTCAATTATAAGCCCATGTTGGTCTTTTTGACCAACATGCGAAGCGTTGAAATAGTATAATTTTAGCAATAGGAACAGCACTGCAAACTTCGGTTGTTGGTCATAAGACCAACAACGGCGGATGACGATATAATTTCCGATTGAAGTATAAGCCCATGTTGGTCTTTTTGACCAACATGCGAAGCGTTGAAATAGTATAATTTTAGCAATAGGAACAGCACTGAAAACTTCGATTATTAGTCAATAAGACCAACAACAGCGACCAGTGTATTGACATAGGGCAGTAAAAATTACGTTTAAAAACTGAAAGGGAATTCTACTTAGCCAAATACTTTTTCCACTCGTCCATGCCACCTGATAAATTAAACAGGTTTTCAAAGGGGAATTTATTTTCTAATCGCTGAATGGCTATATGACTCCGGATACCCTTTTCACAGTACACGACTACTGGAATGGTTTTTGAAACCTGTTCTATTTGTTTAGTTATAGAAGACAATGGAATAAGTAATCCACCAATATTGAATTGACTATGTTCATACAATTCTCTTACATCAACTAATTGAATGGGTGTCTGACTATTAATTAATTCAGCCAACTGACCGGAGGTGATATTGACCATAGCCTAAAAATTCAAATCGTTTTATCTATGGTAATTAAAAATGAAAGTAACCGATAAACCGAATTTGATAAATAGTAGTAGGTCGTTTAGCCTTCCTCATCTGTATAAATACGGTTTAGTTTTAATTTACTTACCGGTGCAACAATTAAAGGGAATTTCTCAACAGTAACTTTACTTTGTTCCAGACCAAATCCTTTTTCCTCACTCAATGACACCTCTTTTACATAAAAATATAATTTCATAATCAGTCGTTCAAAAAACGGCAATTCATTATCCTGTGACAGGAATTTTTCCAATACCACAAACTGAAAATCTCCGACCACGTTATTGCGTTGCTGACTTTCATAGCGACTCGTAACATTCACCTCACGATTGGCTACCAAATCTTCCACAACTTTTTTAAACATCAAATTGAGCCGCGGCGCCATTCTAAAACCAAGCCTAAATTCTACCCGAATGATATCATTGGGAATGATATGCTCCACAGAATATTCACAGGTATAAGGGTCATCCATAGTGTCCACATGAACAAACCAATAAATATCAGCCCGCTTGGGTTTACCACTCAAAATAGAGTAGATTATTTTATGCTCTATTTCTTTAGGATTGTTGGCACTAGTTAAATAAACTAGATGAGTAGCATATTTGGGAACAGTAGAATCATTACTCAACTCTTCCAGCTTAGGAATGTATTCTTCCAGTCGCACAAATTCAACATATCGATTTTTAATTTTCCTAGCTCGATGCCAAGTATACATTACGGAAAACATTACAAAGCCAATCATTACCGTAATATAACCACCATGAATGAATTTATCCATTAAAGCAGTAAGAAAACTGACTTCAATAACAAAGTATACGGCTAAAAACAAATAAATCAGGCCTGGTTTTATCCGATGGAGTACGAGATAGTTGGCGAATAAAATTGTGGTCATGATCATAGTAGTAATGATCGCTAAGCCATAAGCAGCTTCCATGCTAGAGGATTCTCTAAAATACAATACCACCCCTACACAACCTACATATAAAAGCAAGTTGATGCCCGGAATAAAGATTTGCCCTCTTGCCTCAGTAGGATAATTAATTTTAAATTTGGGCCAAAGGTTGAGCCGCATCGCCTCATTAATCAATGTAAAAGATCCTGTAACCATTGCTTGGCTTGCAATGATAGCAGCTGTAGTAGCAATTAAAACCCCTGGCACAATAAACCAATGTGGCATCAGATCGTAAAAAGCATTGATCCCTTCTGCTTTGATTGTTTCTGGACTCAATAACTTGAGATTATGGTGTTTCAACAAACTTGCACCCTGACCAAAATAATTAATCAACAGACAAATTTTTACAAAGACCCAGGATGTTCTGATATTACTTCTTCCACAATGCCCCAAGTCGCTATACAAGGCCTCTGCGCCAGTAGTGCACAAAAAAACAGCCCCCAACAGCCAGAAGCCCTCAGGATAGGTTATTAAAAAATGAATAGCAAAGTAGGGATTCAGTGCCTGGAAAATGGAAAAATCATCAGAAATATGAATCAATCCGAGAACTGCTAACATTACAAACCAGACGGACATAATTGGCCCAAACATTTTACCAATACTGGCAGTACCGAACTGTTGCATAAAAAAGAATGCACTGATAATCCCTAATACGATATATACAATGCTAGTCTGACTAAGGTCATGAAAACTAGGCAGTTCCTTTAGCCCTTCGATCGCAGAAGTAATAGAAATAGGAGGTGTAATGATGCCATCTGAAAGAAGCGCCGCGCCACCAATCATAGCAGGAAGCACCAACCATTTACGCCTTCTTCTAACCAAAGCAAACAATGCGAAAATCCCCCCTTCACCCCTGTTGTCGGCCCTCAACACCATGATAACATACTTAATAGTAGTTAACAGGGTAATGGTCCAAATAATTAGGGACAGGGTTCCCAAAATGAGCGGTTTATCAATTACCCGATCCTTGATGATGGAATTAAACACATATAAAGGAGATGTACCAATATCGCCATAAATAATTCCCAAAGCAACCAGCAAACCTGCGGCTGTTACTTTATTAACCTTAGTTGACACTACACTTAATTTTTTGGTAAAAAAACATCTTATAAATGATATCTATGGAAGCATACAAGAAATAAAGAAACAAAAGTAAATGGAAAAGGAATATAAATCAGGAAATATCAACGATTCCTTCGGTATTTTTTTTTACTTTCCCCATTAAGCCATCCAAAACCTGCATAACCGTTTCAACGAAATGCCCCAAAAGCAGTCACCAAAAAGAATTACCTTGTGGTATGGATTTTCAAAAAGATATGCGCCTCGCCGTTTTAATAGATGCCGACAATGTGCCTTATAGCAATGTAAAAGGGGTTATGGAAGAAATTGCCAAATACGGTACTCCCACCTTTAAAAGGATTTACGGCGACTGGACAAAGCCTACTGTATCGGGATGGAAAAACGTATTACTCGAAAACGCCATCACACCCATCCAACAATACAGTTATACCTCTGGAAAAAACTCCAGCGATAGTGCCCTTATTATTGACGCCATGGATATTCTATATTCTGGCAAAGTAGACGGATTCTGCATTATTTCAAGCGACAGTGATTTTACCAGACTAGCAACTCGACTGAGAGAAGCCGGAATGAAAGTATTTGGCATCGGGCAAAAGAAAACTCCTCATCCATTCATAGTAGCATGTGATAAATTCATTTATATGGAAATTATTGCAATACCTGACAAAGCCGAAGACATCACCACCAAAAAAGAAAATAAAACAAAAAAAGCAAGCACTAAAACCGTAGTTTCAATAGATAAACTCAATAAAGAAACCCTTCATCTAATTGCTAATTCCATTGACGATTTGGCGGATGAAAATGGCTGGGCCTTTCTGGGAGAAGTAGGCAACCTTTTATTAAAAAAACAACCCAACTTTGACCCTAGAAATTACGGATTTTCAAAGCTTACCCCACTGGTTGTTTCCCTGCCACAGTTTGAAATTGATAAGCGAGAAAAAAGCGGAACCAAATTGGTCTTTATCCGTAACAAGGGATTTGCTAACTCCAACTAAGATTATAACCATTGCTCCCGGTGAATGATGCCACTGTGCATCTTTGTTAGAATTGATCCTAGTAGATAATCAAATCACCTCTTTTACACAAGCAACTGGCTTAAACATTTTATCAGACTATCTTTCCAATACGGAATAGCTAAATGGAAGGTTTGCTGAATTTTACTTGTGTCCATTACTGAATACTGAGGACGTTTTGCAGGCGTAGGATATTGCGAAGAAAGTATCGGATTTACAGCACATGCACTACCAGAGAGCTCCTTAATGGCTAGGGCAAATTGATACCAATTGATCACTCCTTGATTAGAGTAATTAAAAATATGCGCAGCCTCCCCCTGCTGATTCAAGAGTTCAGTATTTTTATTCAACTGTTCTATGATTTGCATAATGGCTGATGCCAAATCTGCTGCATAGGTTGGGCAGCCCAACTGGTCACTTACTACCTGAATACTTTCCCTTTCTTTCATCAGGCGAAGCATTGTTTTTACAAAATTATTGCCAACAGAAGAATACACCCAAGAGGTACGAATGATAATGGAATTAGGATTATAAAGGATGGCTAAGGCTTCCCCCTTCAGTTTTGATGCGCCGTATAAATTAACTGGATTTACCTTGTCCTCCTCTTTGTAAGGAGTGGTGGAGGTTCCGTCAAAAACATAATCGGTTGAAATATGAATGAAAGCCGCTTTCTGTGTTTTGCAATACTTCGCCAAATTACCTACTGCTACTGCATTGATAAGAAACGCATTTTCAGTCTCTATTTCGGCCTTGTCTACAGCGGTATAGGCTGCACAGTTAACACAATAGTCAATTCGATGCATTGAAAAGTATTTCTCCAATGCCGCCTCGTCATCAATCGGTAATTCATTTCTTGTAACAAATAAAAAATCATATGTAGGGTAGTCAACAGCTATTGCCCGCATTTCGCTGCCCAATTGCCCATTCGCCCCGGTTACTAAAATGGTTTTTTTATCTGCCATGAATCATTTCAATTTAAAAAATAAATTTACTTTCAAAATTTTCCATTCCAGCAAATAGAAGATCCTTTTCGGCCACAATTGCCTTGCTTGAAGGTATTCCCCAATCAATGGCAAGCATTGAATCGTTGTACAATAACCCCCCTTCGCTTTGCTTATTATAAAATTCATCGCATTTATATAATACCTCAGCTGATTCACTTAGTACAGAATATCCATGTGCAAAACCTTTGGGCACCAACAACTGTTTTTTATTTTCTGCAGTCAATTCAATTGAATATACTTTTCCATAGGTGGGAGATCCTTTTCGTATATCCACTGCCACATCCAAAATACTTCCTGACAAGACTCTTATCAATTTAGTTTGAGCAAAGGGAGGTAATTGAAAATGCAAACCGCGAATTACCCCGTAGGTTGACCTTGCTTGGTTATCCTGAACAAATTTCATAGCTATCCCTTGTGCAATAAACACCTGCTCATTATAACTTTCAAAAAAATAACCTCTGCTATCCTCAAATACAACGGGCTCCACAATCAGTAAGTCAGGAAAATCAGTTTGGATAATAGGCATTAAAAAGGATTTTTTAGATATAAAACAATATTGATTAGCTAATGGTGAAAACAAAATTATTCCTGCTCACCTGAATATTTTTCTTTAAAGAATTCAATAGTTTCTGCCAGTCCGGCCTCAAAATTTTTGGCAGGTACATATCCCAATATGTTTTTTGCCAGCGATATATCTGCCAGCGAATTTCGAATATCCCCCGCCCTCGGTTCCCGGTAACTGGCTTCAAAGTTACTCTGTAAATATTCTTTACAAGCCTTAAAAAGATGATTGACTGAATAATTTTCACCCATTGCCACATTGTACACCTTATTCAAAGCTTCTTTTTTTTCTGTCAACATACCCAGTATGTTTATTTGAACTGCATTTTCTACAAAGGTAAAATCCCTAGTTTGCTTACCATCTCCATTGATAAACACCGGTGCTTTTTTCATTATACCTTTTACAAATAATGGAATCACTGCTGCGTAATCCCCATCTGGATCCTGTCGGGGTCCAAAAATATTGAAATAACGAAAGCCCAGCAAATTTAAACCATACACATCTGCAAATACTTGTGCATATAATTCATTTATTTTTTTTGTAG
>JBIKOV010000032.1:0-21362 GCA_044357815.1 Ferruginibacter sp.
GGTCCGTAACCGATATTTCATCAAAGGAAAACAAGGTGGGCGTTTTTTGAGAACTAAAAAAAGAGATATTATTTTTGTATTTATCATCGCTTAAGTAGCTATACAATCCACTTCCATTAAAATATTGTTGACTGAAACCATGAAGCGGATGGGAACGGATCATTTTGTCTCGCAATTTTCCATTGTTAGTTTTTACCCCACGGATGATGTACTCTACTAGTTCATCCACCATGGAGGAGGGAGGAATTTTACCAGCATCTTTTGGACTGTTGCCGATATAGCTGATGTAAAAATATTTTTCGGCTGAAAGGATGGTTTCCAAAAAAAGGTGTTTGTCATTTTCCTTCACATTTCTATCACCAATTTGCTTCTGTTGTTCGATTAGATTAAAACTAAGCTTGGTTTCTTTTCTGGGAAATTTATCAAAGTCCATTCCCAACATAGCCACCACTTTAAATGGGATGCTTCGCATGGGGATCAGTGAACAAAAGGTAATGCCTGCGCTGGCGAAGGATTTCTTTTTTGTAGCGGTCTGTATAATTTCCAAGAAGCTATCCCTAAATACTTCAAAACTAATAACCGTATCACTCACTGTTTCAATTAGTGTTAATTTTTCGAGGTAAATAATAAAAAGATGATAATCTTCTTCTTCTTTTTCTCCCGACTGAAAAACCATGTTTTCTACTAATTCTTGCAAGTAGGCTCCCCAGTTAGCAATAGATCTAGGATCATTTCTTTGCGCTACCGTGTATTGGAGCATTTGTATAAAATGCCAGAAGCGTATTATCTCCAGTGACTGGGCCCCTTCTGTATGATCCAGCGGAATCAGATGGTCGTTGCCCCATTCTATAATGGGTTCACCGCTTATGCAAAGCCCGCTCATCATCCTTTGTAATCCATATTCCCAGCTTACTAGTCTGGTTTCATTTTCGGATTCACCAGCAATGCCAAAACGAATATTGGCATTGTTAACTGCTTTTCGAATGTTTGGAATGTCGGTAATTCCAAATCTGGCTCGTATATATTTAGATTCTAGTAGTTCAAGTACCTCTTCTGCCTTAAAGCTATCCGCCTGAAGGGAAAGCATCAGTCCGATTGCATTAAAAAGGTTGTTGCCGGAAACAACACTTTCATCTGCTATCGTGTAAGGAAATTCGTATGGAGCGTTATCAAAAATGGCCCTGATGTAGGGGGCATAGTTGTCGATATTGCTCACCATTACTACGATATCTCTTGGAGAAATTTTTTCATTTTGTTGATTTACCAAATTGGTTAGGTAATTATAAAGCACTTCCACTTCTCTTACTGGGGTAAAACAGTTATTGATATAGATCGAGCCATCATTGATATCAGACAGTTCAATTGAATTTCTGTTTTCTTCAGGAGCATTATAAAAAATATCGTGCTGAATTTTTTTTAAAAGCGTAGTAGGGGTGGAAGGTTCCTTTGAAAGGTCGTCATTATAAAGATTGATGTAGTTATCATCCTGAAAAAGTAGCGAGAAACTTTCTTTTACTATGTTGCCCCAACTGGTCAGTAGGCTATTACCGACTGTGGAATATTGCATTGAGTTGGGCTTGTTTTTGGAAGATTGATTGATTCGTGCTATTTGCTTTTCTGATTTATCTTCCAACCAGAAAGAGGTAGGTGCAGGATTGAGTAAATAAAAACGGATAGAAATATATTTGGATAGTTCATTGAATAGTTGCAAATAATTAGGGGTAATTACTGCAATTCCGAAAAACTGAAGTTGTGGAATTTTATTGATTAAAAGCTGTTGATTTTCCTTTGTTTGTAAAGTATTGATAATATATTGAATCATTCCAGTTTTATCAAGCATTTTGCCGTTTACCTGACTTTGTATGGTTATCCAAAGATATTGTTGCCAGTTATCTGTAATGTTGGAAATG
This sequence comes from Ferruginibacter sp., assembly GCA_044357815.1. GTDB lineage: Bacteria > Bacteroidota > Bacteroidia > Chitinophagales > Chitinophagaceae > Ferruginibacter. Next base: position 1,911 of record JBIKOV010000032.1, read on the forward strand.
GTCGATTGATTCCACGCTGCAATTATTTCGGGTCGGTACATTTGGTACTGGTCAAACAGGTCGGCAATTTTGGTGGAGAGGGATATTTTTTTTAAGTCATTGCCGGTATAATAACTTGCAATCAAAGGGAATTTTTGAATAAAATCATCTTGGCTTAAGAGCTGGAAAACGGTCCATTTTATAAAATCAGCGCTCAATAAGGGCTTGTTTTTTCCACCTAGCCAATAATAGATTTGAGCAATCATATCATTGGGTTTATTAAAGGTGTTATTGGCGGCGATACCCAATTGGCTGGCAATTTGAATGGTAAGCCAGTTGTTCATTCCTTCCGTTTGGGTAACAATCTGCTGCTGTCCAAAAACGCCCGAATTGCTAAGGGGCAGATCTTTGGAAAGCTGCTTGGCCAGTTGGGAAAGAGAATTTGATACAAATAGTTGAATGGGCATATTCTTTACAATATTATCTATTGAATTTCTTCAAATCGGTGAATGATTCCGGAGGCTCTGGTCACAGAACCCTTTGCTGTTTCCAAAAGGATATTTTCTGATGACTGAACGATCACTTTTTCCTTTGCCCTCGTTACGGCTGTGTACAGTAATTCGCGGGTTAGTAATTGACTTCCTGAGTTGGGGGGTAATATGACCAATACCTGGTTGTATTCCGAACCCTGGCTTTTATGAATGGTCATGGCAAATACAGTTTCTGCTCCGGTGATATACCCTGGCATTACACTCCGCAAGTTTTTATCGCTATCTTCAAACCAAGCACGCATATTACCATTGCTATCTTTTCTAATAATACCGATGTCTCCATTATAGAGGGCAAGATCAGTATAATTTCTTGTCACAATGATGGGCCTATTTTCATAAAACTCATCCTTGGTGTCTATCAAATTTTGTTTGGTCAAATAACTTTCAATTAATCGGTTGGTAGCGTAAATCCCTTGTGGTCCTTCTCTTACTGCACAGAGTACCCGAATATGGTTCAGCTTTTGAAGGGCTAAGCTAATATTGGGTTCAAGCAGGTAATCACGGTAGCCATTAGCAAAGGATTCAAATAAAATATTATCCCTGTTGGTATCGATTATCACAGCAGGTTCGTTTTTTGATAAAATAAAATCTTTCAGAACGGCTTCCTTATTAGTGATAATCGCATTACTGAATTTACCAATACCACCTGTACTGCTAAATCGGTGGCTTCTTTGTAATTCAATGATATGTTCGGTAAGGGGATGTGTAGGAGTATTTATAAAAGTATCAGCTATTTTTCTTTTCGGATCCGTTATAAATTGATTGATAAAATCAGCTGATTCCTGGCTGAGTCGATTGAGGGAATCCTGTGTTTTGCATAAGTCGCCAAACATACTGCCTGCCTCCACTGAGGCCAATTGATTTTTATCACCTAGTAGTATAAGCCTTGTATCTGGACCGATGGCATCAATCAGTTTAGCAAAAAGGGCAACATCGATCATAGATGCTTCATCTACAATAACTACATCATAGACCAGCGGATTGGACTGATCGTGTTTAAAATAGATGGTGTCTGCAATGGGATTGAGTAGCCGATGAATGGTATTAGGCTTTAATTGACTGAATCGCTCCTTAATTTGTTGGCTAACGGGTAAGCTTGTTTGCTTTAGTGTTTCTGCCAGTCGCATAGCGGCCTTGCCGGTGGGTGCAGCCAACGCTATCTTGCACAATGGGTTGATAGTAAGTAGTAGAGATAAAATTTTGGCTACGGTGGTAGTTTTTCCTGTCCCTGGTCCGCCTGTGATAATGGTGAAGTTGTTAAGTACACCCAGTAAGGCTGCTGAAAGTTGCCAATCTATTGGATCGCCGTCTAAACTAGTATTGATGGGGTAGTTGGCCTGCAATGACTTAACCAGCACCGAAATTTTCATTAGCTCATTTTTTCGGTCCTCTTGTTGGGTAATTTCACTTTTTAGCAATGCGCCAATTTTGTGTAAAATTGTGCTCTCATAATTAAAGTAGCGTTGTAAGTAGAGTTGATCCTTGTGTAATATAAATGGGCGGATATCCTTGCTGCTGCCAACTAATTGGTGAATTGCGTTTAAATTGGCTGCATTAAAAGGGGGTTCGTAGGGAATTTCATTGCTATTAAGTGCTGGATCATTTTTATGGATACAAATATGGCCCTCCTGCAGTTTTTTGGAAAGCAGGTAGGCAAAAGGGGCCAACGTTTCATTTTTAAAAAAATTGGCAAACAGTTGGTGAACATCATCGATTGTTTTCATAAAAATGATATATCTAGTACTATAATTGTGTAACTTAAATATAAATTATTGTTTACTAAAATTTATTACCAATTAGTTGTCAATTTGAAATTTCAGGGTTCAAAATAGCAAGTTTTGCCTTTTTTGCGTAGTATTTTCAAAAGCAACAGTTTACTTCGGTATATTTAAATATTATAAATTAAAAAAATGCTTTGTATGAAAAAAAATATTTGTTTGATTTTAGCAGCATTGGTGTTATTGGCAACTTTTGATTCAGTTGCTCAGCAAACAAGTAAAGAATGGTCAAAGCAGGATGCTAAAAAATGGTTTAATAAAAAGCAATGGTTAAATGGAGCCCAGCTGCAACCTCATCCTTCTATAAATCAAAAGGAGTTTGCTAGGCAATATCATATTAATAAAATTTATTGGGACAAGGCTTTTAGTTTTTTAAGAGAGCATAACCTCGATTCAATACCGAATGGAAAGTACCTAATTGATGGCGAAAATGTATTTGCCGCTGTTACAGAAGCGCCTACTAAAAATTTTGAAATTACCAACTGGGAATCGCATCGGAAATATATAGATATTCAATGTATTATTACCGGCGAAGAGAAAATGGGAATCTATGCAGTTGCAGAAGCTGCAGTAACCAAGCCCTATGATATCAAAACAGATTTGGCTTTCTATTCAGCATCCGGCAATTTTTTTGTTGCTGGTCCGGGTACATTTTTCCTCTTCTTTCCATCCGATACACACCGACCAAATATTACTCCTGGAGGAAATAAAGTGGTTAAAAAATGTGTGATCAAAGTAAGAGCGTCAGAATAGTGAGTTAAAAAAACAATCCATAATAGTCACTAAACGCCTAAATATTTTTTATATCTTAAGGAAAACTTTCTTTTGATACATGATATAAAGAAATATCCATTTTACAATTAAGATAGAGACGATAGCTAGTACCGCATCGAGTGGGGGGCCTGCTAACTGCTCCATCCAGCCCAACAATGCCTTGGAAGCATATGCCCATTTGATAACTGAACCAGATAAGTAAATAAGAATAGAGTTCATACCGATTACTCGGAAGAAGAAAGCCCATTTTTGATATCCCCTTACATCAATGATGTAATAGAAAACTGCCATTAGCATCATACTCCATCCTGCTGCCTGAAGTGTAAAGGAGCTAGTCCATAGATTTTTATTGATAGGAAATACAAGATTCCATATTTGTGCAAGGACTACTGAAATAACCCCTGCCATAAAAATGCCGATTGCTTTCTTTGTTGGGGTGGCTGTATGATTTTTTAACACATTTCCTGTCATAATGCCTAGCAGTCCAGTACCTATTGCGGGTATAGTAGAAAGTAGTCCTTCTGGATCATGCACTGTTAGGTGCAATCTTCCAGGAATTAATAGACGATCAACATACGAAACAAAGTTGCCTTCCATTGTCAGGTTACCTAGTTCAAAACCTGGTGCAGCTGTAAATCTAAGAAGCATCCAGTAGCCTAAGAGCAAAGCCGCCAGCCATATTTGCTGTGCTTTTTTTCCTGCATATAAATAAATGATATTGGCAAAAAGGTAAGCGGATCCGATTCTGCCTAGTACACTTGGGATTCGGATTTCAGCAAGTGGTTTAATTTCAAAACCGCCGTTGTTATAAAGTACGCCCAGCAGAATCAGCAATAGTCCTCTTTTGATTACCCTATAAAGCAATTGTTTTTTAGGAGTTCCATTTTCTAATGCATTGCCTACTGAGTAGGGAGTGGCTACACCCGCCATAAAAAGAAACAATGGAAAAATCATATCGTAGGCAACAAATCCATTCCATGCTACATGCTCTAACTGAAAGGACATTGTTTGGATAATAGAATTGTTAGTTACTTTTGAAAGACTATGAAATAATTGATCTGCGCCCATTATCCAAAGCATGTCAAATCCGCGCAATGCATCTAAAGAATATAATCTGTTGGATAGGTTGGTTTGTCTCATTTTAATTGGTTATTGATTTTAAAAAGGGAAGGATACTGTCACCAACCTTTGTTATACCTTTCATGTGTATCAATATTTCATGAAAAGGGAATAAATTATTTTTCTATAAATAAATGGGTAATTAATTTTGATTGGTATTGAGGCTTTAAAAGAATTGTATACGCCATTTTATAATCCATATTTTGATTTCAAAATTGTTGATAGGGTAAATGGCATGAAAACAAGCTTTAATTGTCTAAGGTAGTGAAATAATGAATGATTGAAAAAAACTATCATTTGTCCAATGGGGAATTCCAAAATACCCTTTGTGACTACTTTCTGACCCTATTGTGATTTATTTTCAGTAGATCTTGTTTGCATTGATCCGGATGCTGATGTTTTTATATATCTTTAGTTTTAACTTATCATTTCTATTATGTCTTTCATTATCCTTCTTATTGGCATTGTGCTGCTAATTTTATTAATTACCTGGGTCAAAATTTCCCCATTTCTTGCCTTTATCCTAGTCTCTATTTTAATCGGATTTTCTAATGGAATGGATATCTCTACGATCACCAATGCGCTTCAAAAGGGAATAGGCGATTTGTTGGGTTCTATTGTTATAATACTTGGTTTGGGGGCCATGTTAGGAAAATTAATTGCAGATAGCGGCGCCGCCCAAAAAATCGCGAGCGGCTTAATGGAAATGTTTGGGAAAAAATATATTTTATGGGCTTTATTGCTGACTGGTTTTATCATCGGCATTCCGCTTTTTTATGGTACAGGTTTCGTGTTGGTAGTTCCTCTTATCATTACCTTAGCTTATCGATACAATATTTCTGCTGTGTATATTGGCTTACCTATGCTGGCAGCAATGTCTGTAACTCATGGGTTTCTTCCGCCACATCCATCTCCAACAGTTTTGGTAAAACAATTTAATGCAGATCTTGGACTTACGCTGCTATACGGTTTGTTAGTAGCTATTCCAACAATTTTAGTTGCAGGGCCCTTGTTTGCACTTACCTTAAAAAAATATACCATAAAACCATTGGAACTTTTTAAGGGAAAGGATGTTCCTACTGAAGAACTTCCTTCAATGTTTTATAGTGTTTTTACTGCATTATTACCCGTGATATTGATTGGGCTCAATACGATTGTAAGCCTTACTACTACTGCTCAAAATATTTTCACTAAGTCATGTAATGTATTAGGGGATCCTATTGTAGCAATGACTATTACCGTGTTATTCGCAACTTACAGCCTGGGTATAAAAAATGGGAAGAAAATCAAAGACCTCATGCAAACAATGACTGATTCAATAAAAGATATCTCTATCATTTTATTGATTGTAGGTGGAGCAGGTGGTTTAAAACAAGTGTTGATTGAAGGAGGTATTAGCGATCAAATTGCTGTGTTGGTTCATAATATGGATATACATCCTTTGTTAGCTGCCTGGAGTATTGCAGCGATCATCCGGGTATCACTTGGATCTTCCACTGTAGCAGGATTAACTACCGCGGGTATTGTGGCTCCAATGATTCTAACCACTGGAGTAGATCCAAATCTAATGGTGTTGGTAACAGGTGCAGGAAGCATGATGTTTTCACATGTGAATGATTCTGGTTTCTGGATGTTTAAGGAGTATTTTAATATGTCAATAAAAGATACGTTGAAAACCTGGTCGCTAATGGAAACCCTTGTTTCGGTAATGGGGCTGGTTTCAGTTTTGGTACTTAATTATTTTATTCATTGATAATACAGATTATATGACACCTGATGAAAAATTTGCAGCATTGCAACTTGCATTGCCCCCTGCGCCCAAACCAATCGGAGTATATAAGCCCTGCTTAATTTCTGGAAATCTTTGTTATGTTTCTGGACATGGCCCAGTAAAAATTGACGGAACCTTGATACTTGGACGTATTGGCGAAGCTATAACGATGGAAGAGGGTAAACTGGCCGCCCAGCAGGTTGGCCTAGCGATTTTGGCTACATTGATTCACCATCTTGGATCGCTCAATAAAATCAAAAGGGTGGTAAAGGTTTTAGGAATGGTTAACAGTACTCCTAGTTTTGAAAGACATCCTTATGTTATCAATGGATGCAGCGAATTGTTTGCAAAAGTTTGGGGAGATGATCTAGGGGTTGGGGTAAGAAGTGCTGTAGGAATGGGCTCTCTTCCAGATAATATTTCAGTGGAAATTGAAGCTTTATTCGAGCTAGCCTAAATTGATACTGACTTCGTCGTTTTTTGGTTAATTATTAACTTGAAAAAAAGTATCCCATACGCTGAGCAATAGGGTAAAACTAAGACAACTTAAAAGTAGCATCATGCATTGGTATGAAATTAATAATATAGAGACCATCGATTCTCCTGCATTGGTCATTTACCAGGAACGGGTACACGAAAATATCCTGCTTTTGAAGCAAATGGTAAATAACGACGTGGACCGACTTCGCCCGCATGTAAAAACCAATAAAATTGCTGAAGTGTGTAAAATGATGATGGATGCAGGGATTTACAAATTCAAATGCGCCACCATTGCTGAGGCCGAAATGCTTGCCTTGATAGGAGCAAAGGATGTATTGCTGGCATACCAGCCTGTAGGCCCCAAGGCGAGTCGTTTTATTCAATTGATCATTCAATACCCTGCTACTTCCTTTTCCTGTGTGGTAGACAATATTCAATCTGCTCAGTATTTATTAGCTATTTCCAAAATGCATCCCGTATCGCTGAATGTTTTTATTGATGTGAATACCGGCATGAATAGAACCGGCATTTTGACCCCAAAAGCTTTGTTTTTGTTTGAAGCAATTCAGTTATTGGGTGGTATAAATGTCATCGGACTTCATGCGTATGATGGGCATATCCGGACTACAGATTTAGTATTGCGAAAGCAACAAGTAGCTATAGAATTTGGCAAACTGAAGGTACTTTTAGAAACAATGGAGGCCATTAGTAACAAAAAATTGGTGGTGGTTGCAGGAGGCTCCCCTACATTTCCCATTCATGCACAGCTAATCAATTCAGAGTGTAGTCCTGGAACATTTATTTTCTGGGATTGGGGATACAAACACCTATTCCCAGATGAACCATTTGATTATGCAGCCCTAGTGATTACAAGGGTAGTTTCTATTATTGATAAAGATACCATTACTACCGACCTAGGTCATAAATCGGTGGCAGCAGAAAATCCCTTACCCCGTATTCATTTTTTAAATGCGCCCAATGCAGTTCCCATTTCACAAAGCGAAGAGCATCTCGTAGTAAAAGTGGCCGATGCAGCACAGTATCATTTAGGGGATGTATTGTATGGAGTGCCAGTACATATTTGTCCTACAGTTGCCTTGTACGAGACTGCAGTGCTTATCAAGAAAAATAATGCAGTGGATGAATGGAAAGTGATTGCCCGAAATCGAAAAATTTCCATTTAACGACCATTTTTTTTGTAAAGATAATTACCCATTTATAAACTCCTATATCTCTGCATGAATACAATTTAATGTATTCGATATTTACATTAGTCCGTAATGGATATTTTTTAAGTGAAAAAGTTGGATCAATAAATCTGGGCCACATTTAACTGGCGACAAATTGGGTCGTATTGCCATCTTGTAAAAAAACACCCTTCATAGTAGGCTTAAGTTCTTAATTGGATGGGGAAATATCCACTCTACGAGATTGTCGCTATAGTAGAAATGTCGGAAATACCCTATTCGGTAATTGGCCGAGGGCGATATCAAAGTCTAAATGTGAATAATCAAACAAAAACTTTTACTTTTTTTAATGTAAATTGCATTCAGGAATCTTACTTTTAGGGAACTATAAATAAGTTAATAACATTGAACTCAATATAAAAATATTTGATATGGCTCAATTGTCAATAGGTTCAATGGTCCTGAATGCAGACTTTATGTTTTTTAGGAGATAATTGTTAATAAATTTTATCACCCTGATTTTTTTTTAAAATATATTTATTGAATGAAATCTCATTATAAGACATTAGAAACGATCTATAATATTGCCCACCAGGATCCGAATCCTATAACCTATCTTTGTAGGCCAAGAGAAATCATTTTACGTCAATTTCAGGATTGGAGTATTATTCAGCAGCATTTGGAATTACTTGAGCAGGAGGGAATGGTGGTAACCAAGCAGATGGATACCTTAATTATTTCCATTACTTTGTCAGGTATTCAAAAAGTGGCATCAGGCAATTTCGATTTGCAGCATTAGAAATAAGTTGATAATTTAAAGTCTTCTGTGGTTTAAGTTTAAATCATTCTGTATATCCTTTAAAAACCTTCGCGATGTAATCATTGCACCCTAGATTAGCGTTTTACCAACGCCCAAGTCCAGTTTAATCTCCTTTTTGAAAAATCTCCATTTTTGTTGACAAAAGCGACACTGTTATTATTCAATTTCGCGTTTTTTTTTGTTGAAAAGCAATATTCAACTATGAAATCCAAAAAATGATTATTTATTTTGTTTAAATCTTCATCCCAAATCTTGGTCTGACGAGAAAGAGTACCTATTTCGACAGTTTTTATTAGTTGCGACGTTTTTTAGCGTAAATAAATAAATCATTTGATGCTATTTGTAAGGGTTATCCCTTTTTTACTGTTTTTGTATTGACCTTGTTGGGTCTAATTAAAATGAATAGCTACTTATTTTGGTTGTATTCACTTTAGTAAATAAAAAAAATATGCAGCAAAATTTTGGTGGTGATAGAATACTCTCGATTGATATAGGAGGCACCTATATCAAGGGGACTGTTTTAAATTCAGATGGTGAAAAGCAAATAGGATTCCATACAGTGGAAACACCCCATTTGCCTGGGCCTCAAAAATTAGTAGCTGCAATCCGAACACTAGTAAGTGATTTCCCCCCTTTTAATAAAGTTTCTATAGGATTCCCTGGTTTTGTAAAAGATGGAATCGTTTTTACAGCTCCTAGTATTGCTCCTGCTAAGTGGGAACAGATTAATCTAAAAGAGATTTTAAAAGATGAATTTAAGTGTTCTGTCAAGATAGTGAATGATGCCGATATGCAAGGGCTTGGGATTATTAGTGGTAGCGGGTTCGAAATGCTCATTACATTGGGTACCGGTTTGGGGTCGGCCTTGTTTTTGAATGGTAGTTTACTTCCTCATTTAGAACTTTCTCAGCATCCAATTGGAACGGATTTAATTTATGATAAATTTGTCGGCAAAAAAGCCTTAGAGGAATTAGGTCAATTCATGTGGAATAAGCGGGTAGAAGAGGTTTTGAGGGTTTTAAAGACGGTATTTAATTATGACCATTTATATATCGGGGGAGGTAATTCCCGCTTTATTACACTCGCCCTTGATAACAAAACTACCTTGGTATCCAATGAAGATGGTATAAAAGGTGGAGCAGCATTATGGAAAAGAACCAATACATTTGAAATTCCCCCTCAGCCGACTGTTACAAATTGGCATAGCGAGTTTAGCCTAAAATAGCAATTTATAAAGTTTTGTTTTTTTCGATTCCTTTCAAGCTATTCCTTTTTCGATATTTCAATTATTTGCTATTGATTGTATTTTTATCCCCCATCAACACAAATCCGGATGACTGCTCTAGCAATAGCTGGTATGATCTATGCCACTTGTAGTATCTTTATTTTTAAAGAGTTAGTTTAACAGGGAATAGTTGGCATGAAAAAAATAAATACGGTTATAGTTGGTCAGGGAATTGCCGGTTCGCTAGTTGCATTTATGCTTCATCGAAAAAAGATCCCCTTTTTAGTAATCGATCCAGCTTTGCAGCATACTGCAAGTAAAATTGCTGCAGGAATGTTTACCCCGTTGAGTGGTAAAAGGAAAACCATTCATCCCTTGGTGTTAGAACAAATTCCTTTTGCAATAAAAATTTATCAGGAGATATCACAGCTTCTCGGATATAATATTGTTCACCTTTCCAATATTTACCAGGTATTTAATTCAGCCGAGGAGCAATCAGCGATACAACTCAAATCGCTTGAACCTGTTTACTCAGCCCATATAGTACCTGTTTCAAGAGCCTTACCTGGAATTTTTCAACAAAATGGAGCCTGCGAAATTACTCATTCCGGTTGGGTGAATTGTGAATTATGGATGGGTCTTTTTAGAACTTGGTTGAAAAAAAATGAGCGATTATTAGAGACCTCATTTATACACCAGGATTTACAGATTAGTGAGGAGAAGCTTGCTTACAGAGGGCTTGAATTTCAAAATATCTTTTTTTGTGAGGGATACCGAGCTATCGACAATCCATTTTTTAACGAAAAAATTATTCCTTGCAAGGGCGATGTATTGACTATTGCCAGTAATGATTTTGCAACTGATCAAATCATAAAGAAAAATGGAATATATCTGGTTCCATCTGAAAGCAATGCATTCAAAGTAGGGGCTACCTACCAATGGAATAATGATACAGAACCACCGGATAAAGCTAGTAAATTATGGATCGAAGGTCAACTGGAAAATATGCTTATTAATCCATTCAATACAGTGGATCATCAATCTGCCATCAGGCCCACTACTCAAAATCGGGAAGTCATTATTCAGCAGCACCTGCAACATAAGGGAATGTTTATGCTAAATGGGTTGGGCACCAAGGGCGTTTTGCAGGGTCCTTGGTGGGCCGATCGTATCGTAGAACTTTGTATGCAGTCAACTTCGGAATAAATATCTTTTTTATAGGTTGTGATATTTATAGAAATGAAATGGGTATTGGTTGGATTGCCAAACAAGACAATTGTAGTTACCCATCTTCTCTTTCGATAATACAAGGGTTAAAGAATAAAATATTGAAGAATATTCAGAATCCTAGAAATGTAAAATGAGCTAAATAATAGACCTTGAATATTTTTCATTTACGAAAAACCCTATATTTGTTTTCAAAACCCCTCAGTTTATAGAGGGGGGTGATACATTTTGAATTCTTCATATGTAAATTTGAATTCAGTTTATATTGCAACTTTAATTAACCTTATTCTAAGAAAAACCTATAATTATTTTGACTTACTTTTCGATAAAGGAGCTGGTCGAACGTCTTCAAAAAGGGGATATGGAGGCATTCAATACTTTGTATTGGAAATACCATAGTGCCTTGTATTCCAATATATTAAAGCTTTGTCGGGATGAAATAGTTGCGGAAGATCTATTACAGGAAACCTTTATTGCTTTATGGGAAAAGCGTCATTTGCTTGATCCAAATCAGGAAATTTCAGGATGGTTATTTGTGGTAAGTTATAATAAATCAATGAGTTTTTTAAAAGGAAAATTAAAGGAGTCGCAGGTAAAATCGGCCTCGCAGCAAATAGATGATAGTATTGATGACAGTGTTGAATTAGTGAATAATCAAATCAGTTTACTTGAAAAAGGGGTTGAACAGCTTTCTCCTCAAAAAAGAAGAGTTTTTGATTTGTGTAAGCTACAAAGAAAAACCTACGAAGAAGCTGCTCAGGAATTAAATATATCCAAACACACGGTCAAGGAATATTTGTCGGATGCGATGAATTTTCTCAAAGAGTTCGCTAAGCAATCCCCCAGCCATGGGTTAAAAAACTTGCTTATATGGGCTAGCGTTTTTAAAATACTATTTTTATAATCTGTTTTCTTTTTTATTTCTCATCTAATAGTCCCTTTTTTGTTTGGGGTCAATCAATCTAAGAATCTACTCAAATTAGGTATATAATATTTTACCTCCCCCCCCTTTTGAGTCATTTTGGAGTATTTAATTGTAAATAGCCAACTTGATGAATGAATCTTACTCAATAAAGCAGTTACTGGATAAATCTGAATGGACACCTGCTGAATGCCGCTGGCTATTAAATTATTTGGAAAATTCGGGTGAAACTGAATTGAAAAATTTAATGCAGCAATACTTTTCGGAGGATCTTAAAAATAACACACCCATTGCTCCAGCTATTTCTAATCGGATTTTAGCTGTTATTCAGCAGCATATTGAAGTGCCCGTAAAGTATGAAAAATCAAAGATAGCTAGAATGTGGACGTTAAGGATTGCAGCTGCCAGCTTGGTTGGTGTTATTGCTTTATCTACCTTTCTTTGGGTTAAGCAGCATTCAAAACAACCCATTGCTGAAATTAAGCAAATTGCCAAATCCAATAATAATGATGTAAATCCCGGAGGTAATAAGGCTATTTTAACATTAGCAGATGGATCTACAATAATTTTGGACGATGCCAAAAATGGAGCAATTGCTCAGCAAGGAAACGCAAAAGTGGTTAAAATCGATGGTAAGCTAAATTACAATGTTTCTGAGTTGTCTACCCAGCAACCTTTGTTTAACACCATTAGCACTCCCCGAGGAGGTCAATATCAGGTAGAATTACCTGATGGAAGCAAAGTGTGGTTAAATTCGGTTTCCTCGCTTCGTTTTCCAACTTTCTTTAATGGAAAGCAAAGAAGAGTGGAAATAACTGGCGAAGCATATTTTGAAGTAGCCAAAAACCAAGCAATGCCATTTATAGTGAGCGTTAATGGTGCTGAAATTGAGGTATTGGGCACGCATTTTAATGTGAATGCATATAGCGATGAATCAACCATTCGCACTACGCTATTGGAGGGTTCTGTAAAGTTTGCAAAAGACGGAAATGTAGCAATTCTTAAGCCAGGTCAACAATCTCAACTTTCCCTCAATGGTCAATTAAAAACAATTAATGATGTTGAAATTGAAAAGGTGGTAGCATGGAAAAATGGATTTTTTCTCTTTGAGGCATCCGACTTTAAAACTTTATCAAAGCAGTTGTCTAAGTGGTATGATGTGGAGGTTGTCTATGATAGAGAGATTGACGATTTATTTTATGCTAAAGTACCAAGGAGCACCAAATTGTCAGATTTGCTAAAAGCCCTTTCACTTACAGGTAAAATAAATTTTAAAATAGAGGGAAAGAAAATCATTGTATTGCCTTAGCCTATATCAACTGAATTTATGAAAATAAATAGATTTTTTTGTTAACCATATTATTCAAATTTTAAAAAGGAGGTAGCAGTAGAAATAATTAAAATTATCAATTTAAACAGTTTTGACAGGTCAAAATTTTGACGATATCAAAAAAAACCGGGTTACCGCTTGCAGGCGGAACCCGGGAAATAGTTTAGGCTTATTCAGTCTAAAATGTTCTAACGATTCTATTTTAAAACCTAAACAAACCAAAAGTATGAAATTAATTGCTTGTTGCAACTTTTTTCGCATTCAGCGAAAATTGGTTGCCAAAACATTATTGATTATGAAAATTACAGCTGTTTTATTCTTAGCTTTTTGCTTAAGCGTAAATGCCAAAGGTTATTCTCAAAAAATCAGCTTATCCTTAAAAAATGCTAAACTTGAAAGGGTTTTTAGTGAAATTTCAACCCAATCCGACTACACATTTGTTTACACGGAAAGTCTTTTGAAAAAGGCTAAAAGGATTACTGCCACCCAATATGATGCTTCTATTGATAAAGTGTTAGAAGAAGTTCTTAAGGGGCAAGGACTTACATTTTCCTTATTAAATTCAATCGTAATTATTAAGGAATTGGAGCTGCCGGTTCAAAATGAAAATTTGCTACCTCCTCCTCCAATAAAGGTAAAAGGTATAGTAGTGGATGAACTAGGTAAGCCGCTACAGGGAGTGACAATTTTAATAAAAGGTACTAACCTAGGCTCTAGTTCAGATGCAAATGGAGCATTTGAAATTGAGTTTTCTGAAAAGTCATCCAAAGTGTTGGTGTTTTCCTTTGTTGGAATGGAAAATAAGGAAATGAATGTGGCTGGAAAGGACAATGTGAAGATTAGTTTGAAGATTCAGAATACAACAGGTTCAGAAATAGTAATGGTCGGATATGGTTCTCAAAAAAAGGCTACGGTAACTGGTTCGATATCCACTGTTAAGGGAGATGTGTTAGTGAAAAACCCTTCCGCCAATTTTGCAAGCAGCCTTGCTGGCAGGTTACCTGGATTGGTTGTGAATGCAAGAAGCGGAGATCCTGGAAACGAAGGGGTTCAGATATTTATCCGCGGAAAATCTACTTTAGGTTCAACTTCTGTACTAACTGTTATTGACGGTGTTCCAGGATTAGATATTCAACGGTTAAACCCGGCAGATATCGAGTCGGTTTCCATATTGAAAGATGCTTCAGCGGCCATTTATGGTGCACAGGCGGCAAATGGGGTTATTTTGGTAACAACTAAACGCGGAAAAATAGGAAAACCTCTTATTACTTACAGTGGCAATTATGCAAATACCCAACCTACAAGATTGCAAAATTTGATGAATTCAACGCAATATGCGATTGCCGAAAATGAATATCTGGTCAACAATGGATTGACTAAAAAATGGTCGGATCAGGATATTACACTATTCAAAGATGGCACAGATCCTATGCTGCACCCAAACATTAATTGGTACGATGCCACCTTTCGCAAATGGACACCGCAAATCCAGCACAATATTTCACTTTCCGGAGGTACGGAAGCCTTAAAATACTTCATTTCAGGGCAGATTCTTGATCAGGACCGTATTTTTAAAGAAAATGACGGATTGGGATTAAACCGCTACCAGTTAAGGGCTAATATTGATGCTAGGATTACTAAAAGTTTAACGGTTGGCTTAGATATGAATTACAATAAGAATCTAATAGAAAATGCCTATGATGGGAACTCCCGTCCGATGTATTCTATACGCCAAATGTTTCCTAACATGGTACCATTTTGGCCAAACGGATTGCCAGGTAATGTTATTTTTGGTCAAAATCCAGTCTTAATGGGATCGACATCCAAATATGGTTATAACCGTGAGAATAGTTTCGGGTTAAATACCAAAATCTCGTTTAAACTTGACCTTTCTCAACTGACGAACGGCCTCTTTTTGGAAGGTTATGGCAATTTTGGCGATGGGTCTCAGAATTTTGAAAAGTTTTTCAAAAAGTCATATTTCTATAATTACAATCCTGCAACGAATGACTATGTTAAACTTGCAGCTGGTCAGACTACCCAAAATCCTGATTTAAGAGAGACTAATAACAGGACTCAATCCAAAATATACAATATCAAGCTCGGTTATCAGCGCACTATTGGTAATCATGCCATTGATGCTTTTGCCTCTATCGAGCAAAGTACTAGTAAGTATAAGGGCTTCTGGGCATACCGCAAAGATTATTTAACCGATCAATTACCAGTGCTATCTGCTGGAAACGATGTAGGAAAAGATAACAACGGATACAGTTCTGAAGGTGCCCGCTTAAACTACTTTGGTCGTGTCAATTATGCTTTTAAAGAAAAATACCTTCTTAGTGCTACATTACGTTACGACGGATCACAGAATTTCCCCGAAAATAATCGGTTTGGTCTGTTCCCGGGAGTATCAGCGGGATGGCTTCTTTCAAAGGAGTCGTTTATTAAAGACAACTTCAATTTCGTAACACTATTGAAAATTAAAGGATCATGGGGAAAGATGGGTAATGACGCCGTACCTCCTTTTCAATACTTGGCTACATACAAATATGGCGGAGGTTATTATTTCGGTATTCCGAGTACTCAAAAAGTTCCTGGATTTTCCCTTGCAACAACTCCCAATCCAAACATTACCTGGGAGATTGCTGAAACAAAAAACCTTGGTTTTGAAACTGTTCTCTGGAAAGGATTGCTTGGTTTTAATTTCGACATCTTTCAATCAAATCGTTCAAATATCTTGACCAAGAAAAACGCCTCAACGCCCGATTATACCGGGTTGGTACTTCCTGATGTAAACATTGGTACTGTTCAAAATAATGGATTTGAAATGGAATTAAGCCATTCAAGAGTAATCAATTCTGATTTTAGTTATGGTATAAATGCTAATATGTCATACGCTCGTAGCAAAATAACCTTTTTCGATGAGTCACCCAATGTGCCCTTAGCTCAGATGAAAACCGGATACCCGATTGACAGCTGGTTACTTTATCAGGCCGATGGGCTTTATCAAACACAGGCAGAAATTGATGCAACTCCTCATCTGCCCAATACTGCTCCCGGTGATATTAAATACATCGACGTGAATAAGGACGGAAAGATAGGTGCTCCGGATATGGTGCGAAATACTAAATCACCCACTCCTGAAATCATGTTTGGAATAAATCTGAGTGCAAAATATAAGAACTGGGAATTTTCAGTACTGTTACAAGGTCAAGCCAAATCCCAAGTGAAGTTAATGCCTGAAGGTTTGTATATGGACAAGGCTTTCTTCGATGGCCGTTGGCAGAAACAGGGAGATAACTTATATCCACGTTCATTTAATTCAAACAGGGGTTCTGTTGGAAACAATGCACTTGCTTCTACTTTCTGGATGAAAGATTGTTCATTTATTCGCTTAAAAAACATAGAAATCGGTTATTCCCTCCCAAAGAATATTACCAATTTGGCAAAATTGTCAAATGTAAGATTGTTTGTTAGCGCAGCGAACCTGTTTATGATTATGGACCATGTTAAGCTTGTAGATCCTGAAACATTGGGCAGCTTAGTGTTTCTTAATAGTGCAAATCTTGCATCATATCCTATCCAAAAAATGGTAAATGTTGGGGTGAATGTTAGTTTCTAAAAATCTAAAAAATGAAAATCATGAAAAGAATATATTTTGTTGTAATTTCAATTACACTTTTTTTAACATCCTGCAACAAAGATATCCTGGATTTAAAACCAACAGATAAAATATCGGATGCTGCAATATGGGCTGATATCAATCTGGTCCAGGGATATGTGGCCGAATGCTATAACTCCATTTCAATGACTACGATGGGAATGCCCAATGGTTTTGGAAGTAATCAAACGGGATGGGGGAATTATAGCGCTGTTTATGGTTATTGGACCGGTGGAGCAGTAGATGAAGTCTTTGAACTACACGACAAGGATGGCTGGTGTATCCAGGCGGATTTAATCGTAAGGGGTGAATTATCTCCCAGTCGTCTTTCTTCATTAGGTCGTTGGTCAACCAATTATGGATTGATCAGGGCAATCAACAACTATTTTGAACATGCGGATGCTGTTAAGGGTGATGCTGCTTTAATCAGCCGTTTTAGTTCAGAGATGTATTTCTTAAGGGCATTTAATTACGTTCACCTCGTGAAAAACTTTGGTGGAGTGCCCATAATTACCAAAGTTTATTCAACAAACGACACCAAGTTCGAGGAGGCACGCAATACATTTGACGAGTGCTCAAAGTCTATTCTGGTTGATCTAGATAAGGCAATTGCTGGCTTACCTTTAACTTATAGCAGCTCCGACATGGGGCGTGTTACGAAAGGTGCAGCAATGGCTTTAAAAGCAAATTTCTTGCTCTTCGCTGCAAGTCCTTTGAATAATGCGTCCAACGATCAGGCTAAATGGAAGGCCGCTTCGGATGCAGCTAAAGCAGTGATTGATTTGGGAACTTACTCGCTATACAAACCTGCCAAATATGAAAATATCTTTTTGGACCGGGCAAATTCAGAAGTAATATTAGCTAAGTATTATAATAGTACTGCCTCAGATTGGGGTCCTACCAATTTTGAGAGTACTGTAGATCGGGATTTATCGCCGAACGGCTTCGGAGGCTGGGGTATGGGAACTCCAAGTCAAAACATTGTAGATGATTTTGAAATGGCAGATGGCTCCAAATTTGACTGGAATAATCCCGTTCTGGCTGCTAATCCTTATAAAAACAGGGACCCGAGGTTTTATGCCTCAATTTTTTATGACGGCATGCCTTACAAAGGAAGGACAATTGACACCTATGAAGGGGGGCAGGATAACCCAATTGGGGCCAAGGTAGAACCAACCAATGCAACAGTAACAGGATATTTTCTGCGTAAATATGTTAATCCAACCAAGGATGTAACAAAATGGGTATCTGATTGCCAGGCGATTTTCATTCGACTTTCTGAAATTTACCTCAATTATGCCGAAGCACAAAATGCTTTGGGAAATGATGGAGAGGCCCTCAAGTATGTAAACATGATTCGCCAAAGAGCTGGAATGCCTGATGTTACCGGCGCTGGTACAGTTTTAAGAGATAAAATACGGCAGGAACGCAGAATCGAGTTGGCTTTTGAAGGGCAACGATATTATGACCTCCGTCGCTGGAAAATTCTGGAGCAAGGCATGGGAAATGCCATGGGAATAAAAATTGTAAAAAATATTGACGGGACCAAAACCTATTCGAAGAAAACTGTTCAAACGCGTATCTATAGCGAAAAAGTTTATTGGCAGCCGATTCCTGTTAGTGAAATTCAGAAGAATAGCAAACTTCTACAAAATCCTGGATACTAATCATACTTTTGATTGACTTTTTTTTAATCAAAATAGTGTAAGTTCTTATTGTACATTACATAGTGAAGCGTAATTAAAAAGACGCTTCACTTATTTTTTCCTTCACCTAAGTTAGTTCCCTCATAAACTTGTTATGAAACCAAAGCGCTGCTTTACCGGAATTTGGAAATCAAATCAAATACAACAATTCAATAGATCCTACATGCGACCCGTAAAAATTCTGGGCCTGATTTTTATACTCCTAACTTCAGCTGAAAAAATACTTAGTGCACAGCACATCAGCGCCGCAGAAAAGTCCATTTCAAACCTGAAATTTGGATTATTCTCACATTATGTATGGTCGGGAGGAAATGGCACCAATGATCTTAACGGAATTCCATCAAAAAGTATCCGAGAGCAAATCAATACATTCGATGTAAAACAGTACGTCAAAGATTGCAAATCCTTTGGCGTACAATACGTAATTTTCACTGCCTGGCATGCCCGTATGAATCCTCTTTACTATAGTCCGGTTTATAGGAAGTGGAGAGATAACCCGGAGAAAAATAATCCTGATAAAAATGACAGAGATCTGATTGCTGAATTAGCAAATGCCTTAAAAGCAGCAGGCATTGATCTTTTTCTATATACCCATCCCAACGACTTGCACGATTTTACTCCAGCCGATAAGGCTAAATTTGAATACAAGCAGATGGGGGATACTACTTTTAATTTTCCGAAATGGAATGATTATCTATCCGAAATGTATTCAGAAATTTCAAAACGATATAAGGGGAAGATTAAAGGGTTCTGGATCGATGAAGGTCTTGAAACTATCTCAAATGACCATTTTGTCGATTATAAAAAACTAAGAGCAACAGTTGAAGCAGTAGATCCTTCGTTGGTTTTGATTCAGAACTACTGGCATTCCGGTATGGGTAAAGGAAAATACTTGTGCCAAACTGGGATGAAGGAATTTCAG
>JBIKOV010000200.1:0-6165 GCA_044357815.1 Ferruginibacter sp.
TCTATTTACTCCAGCTGCGGGTCTCGACTGGCGTGGATTAGCAGTAAGCTGCGCCAGCGTTAGCCCACCCGGTGTTTGATAATACAAATCGCTATAAAATATATTGGTTGAGATGGTTTGCTTGGGACTGATAATAAAACTTCCCGTATAGTTCGCAATATCTCTTCGAGTATTTGTCTGGTCGCGCCAGCCATCAGATTGCTGGTGCGATACCTGCAGCGAAGTATTCGCATGCTCAGTTTCATTTCGATAGGTCAAATTAGTTTCTGCTAAGCCATAACTTCCTGCCATCGTATTGAAGGAAATGCTTTTTTCCCTATACCCCGCCATTCTGCTATTCAATAACACTACCCCTCCAGTGCCAGCTCCATACATACTTCCTCCTGGCCCCTTAATGATTTCTATTTTACCCACATTCCCAAAGCCTAATTGATTGAGGTAGGTATTGCCATTTGCATCGGTAAAGGGAATGCCATTCCAGTATACTTTCACATTTCTAACGCCAAAGGGTGAACGCAATAAATTACCCCGTATGGATAATCGATAACTTCCCGGACTGCGTTCATCCATCTTCACTCCAGGAACAGTATTAATGGCAGGCAAAATAGATGCATTGCTATATCTTTCTAAATCAGCTTTACCCAATACTGTTACCGTAACGGGCAAGTTTTTTAAGGCGGCATTTTTTTCAAAAGCCCTTACCGTAACAGCCAATAAATCATCACCGGTAGCATTCAATTCAACCATCTTGTTTTGTCCCTTGGTAAAGACAGTAGTCAAAGTCTCATATCCAACATGTGAAAAAATCACCTTGCATTTTTCAGATGAACTACTAAACTCAAATAATCCATTGGCATCCGTAACAGTCAATACTTTATTATCAACGGAAAGGCTTACTCCTTGTAAAGGTTTCGCCTGTTCCTTACTCACCACTTTTCCTCTAAATACAAACTGGGAATGGACCTCAGAAGAAAAAATTGTCAACAAAATAAATATAGAATAGATGGATCTCATTTTTGGTTTGTTCGATTAAGCTCCAAAATTATCAATTAAATAGTTTTCAATTGACAAATATTATTCCAACAGTAATATTCGCCCGCCGACTATTGTAGCCTACGATGTCTACATATTGTTGATCGGTTATATTTCTCATGTCTACAAATGCACGAAGCTGCTTTGTGATAGCATATCCTGTATACAAATCAAGGGTATAGTACTGTGGTAATTTGGCTGGCCCTTGATCATACTCTCCCTTCAGCCGATTGCCAACAAAACGAAACGACGGACTTATTGTTAGCTTGTCAGTTGGATGGATGGTTAACACAGTATTAAAGCTAAAGTTAGGTCGCAAATAAAAGTTTTTTACTTTTTGATTATCCATTGTGCCCTCTCCATTTACATACGTAATATTATTAACCCAGCTCCCTTTTTTACCAATAGCAACCGTTCCTTCCAGCTCAAAGCCAAGGTCATTTTGGGTATCCTTATTTACATATTTACCCTCGTAAGTAATAGGGTCGGTATAAAAAATAATTAGCTGCCGGATATCCCTTTTAAACCCTACTATCCGCATTGAATTTTTTTTACTAGTACTGAGCACCTGTACTCCAGCCTCATAATTATTACTTTCTTCCGGCAGCAATTGTTTATTGCCATAATCACTATACAACTGATACAATGACGGCACCCTAAATGCCGAAGAAATATTTACAAAAATACGCATGTTAGCATCTACGTTATAAGATGGATTAAAAGAGTAAGTAGCATTGCTGCCATAAATACTGTGCTTATTGTAACGTACACCAGCCTCTGCATTGAAACTATGCTGGTTTATAAGCAACAGAGATGCATACGCAGAATAATTAGTAGTATGTGCCATTTCACTGGATAAAGCAGATTGGTAAGGTCCATAACTGCTAATGCTAAAAAAAGATTGTCCGGTATTTTGGGCAATGCGCTGCACACCACTTACCAAAGATAATTTTTGGTTCAATTTGAAATTTGCAAATAGCTCCGATAGAAAAGAATTCCCATTGTACTCACCCCTTGAATACTTTGCAAAGCCACCAACACTAACACTATCATCGGCAAGTGTTCGCTTCGTTGTAACCAATGTATTTGTAAAATGATAGTCACTCTTAGTAGTTTTGTACACCATGGCGACTGTTTGAATAAAAGTGGTATTAACTCCAGTATAATCCTTGTCGTCCTTATATGCCCCCGCATCCAAATCACTCTTATATTGCACATAATTAGAACTAGCGGAGATGGCCAATTTTGGGGTAATTGAATACCCTATGTTTGCCAGAAAACTATTTTGTTGAAATCCATCTTTATCAAAACCCTTACTACCGGTACTATCATAAGCAGAAGAAAACCCTTTGGATCCAACATGATTATAGGAAAGGTTATAATTGAACTGATCTAGTTTTCCGCTAATTCCCGCATTGGCTTTGAATGTTTGATAGCTACCATAGGAGATACTAGCAGAAGGACTCATTTTTTTTGCAGTTCCCTTCTTAGTAATAATATTAATCACCCCCGCAACCGCTGCGCTGCCCCACAAAGTACTTTGTGCCCCCTTCAACACTTCAATCCGCTCAATCTGAGAAGGAGCAATATTATTGAGGTCGAATGAATTACTAATCAGCGAGGGGTCATTTACAGGAATTCCATCTATCAAAATAAGCGTATTGCCGGAAGAGGCACCTCGGAGAAAAATATCCTGGTTGGTGCCCAAAGCATTATTGGCTCCATTTACGTACACCCCTACCTGGTAGTTGAGGATTTCGGTCAAACTTTTTCCCGCATTGAGCGCTAGTGTAGCTTGGTCAATTACACTGACCACCTTCCCTGTTTGGGATTGCTTCAAAATGGATTTGGTAGCGGTAACCACCAATGCATCGAGATTTTTTGTACTGTCTTCTTGTGCAGACAAATGACTACTGATAATTACAGCAGTCACCCATAAAATTTTCTTTTTCATTTTTTGAAAAGATTTTTTTGTGACTGCTCCCGGAAAATTCAGGTATGGCTATTACGCACAACACCTGTTAGAAATATAAATGCCTTTCGGCGCTTACACTCCATGCCTTTCACCCGAAAGCCTTGAATGATAAAAATGATACTTGGCAGGTCTTCTGGCTTAAGCGTTCACTTCACCTTCCCATTTTATTAAACAGTGGTGTGAGAGAAGTTGCCTTTCTTTTCTTTCTGCCAAAAGCAGCAATCGAAGAAAGGTCGCTTTTACAGCTACGGGGATAGCGCCGGAATTACACCGGACTTCCCTTTTAATTCCGATCCACATCGGAAACCAAAATCATGGCAAATGTAAGGAGAAAGAAAGGGAATTGATTTATTAATTCAAGATGCTGGGAATACTCATATTATTCATTACCGTTAATAACTGATTGCACGGTTCCTACCATAATTTCGCCCCGATGGGGCTTGGGATTCATGAATTCACAAATATTTTTTAATTTGTAGAAAGGGTAAATAAAGATAAATAACAATTGAAAAATCAATTATAAATAAAATGACGTTACGGTTCTGCCATAATTTCGCCCCGATGGGGCTTGGGATTCATGAATTTACAAAGATTTTTTAATTTGTAGAAAGGGTAAATAAAGACAAATAACAATTGAAAAATCAATTATAAATAAAATGACGTTACGGTTCTGCCATAATTTCGCCCCGATGGGGCTTGTGGTTGATGAATTCACAAAGGAATTTTTAATTAGGTTTATTCCTACGCAAATGGAAGCTTACAATAGCTTTTATATAAAAAAAGCCCCATCGGGGCGAAATTTTGGTAGGGTAATTCAAATCAAAGGAGTAAGCCCCATCGGAGCGGAATTTTAAAAATTAACGATAAAACAATCGGTTAACAAGCCAACCTTTCTTTTAGTGGTTATAATAACCGGATTCAATTTGTATACATAAAAAAAGGGAGTCGGTTATTCAATCATAAAACTCAAATAAGTATTTATCCTGGTAAGCGACATCGAAATCTGTTAGCATTTTAATATATTCTTCTCTAAACGATTTTTGCTGGTGATGAATTTCCTGATTCATAATATATTTGATTACCACGTTTCGCTGACTTTTAGCGAAAGAAAATACCCCATACCCTTCCTGCCACTGAAATTTACCTTTCACCAATTTTTGTTGATTGATCCATTTGCTGCTATTGGTTTTAATAACTCGCATAAAATCAGCGATGCTAACCGTAACCGGCATTCCAAATAAAATATGGACATGGTCACTCCACCCGCCAACCGCCAACGATGTGCCATCACTATTGGTGATAATTCCTGATATATACTGATGTAAATCGTCGCGCCAATGTTTAGCGATTGTATTCTCCCTAAATTTTACTGCAAATACCGCATGGATAGTGATCTGAGAATAGGTGTTTGACATAAATAAAATTGATGAAAGAAACTTATATTTATAAAAAAAGTCTACTCAGGATATTGAATTTAAATATTTCATCCAGCCTTTTGAAAGTATGTTTGCAAAGCAAGCCAAAGAGCGACATTGTTTTCCAGAAGGGGTATTTTGCCGAAACTTTACACTGGCTGCAAATCGAATTTTTCCTGAAAGCAATTGCCTATCAGTGTCAATGAAATGCTCTTTTAAAATACAAAATAAAACCCATTCTGCATAAGCTAATGAGGGGTAATTCCATAGAAATTAGCCCTCATTAGTCATTGGCCGAAAATGAAAAATAGAAATTGCGGCTATAAAATGGTTATAGCAATTTATTCATCCGTCTTTCTGCACTCCCCTACAATTGTATGAAAAATATCGTGTGCATCGGTAATCATTTTCTTAAGCGAATCATTGCCAGCTGCATTACGAACCGCTTTGCTAATTGCTGTACACTGAGAAGTCAGTTTTGACAAAGCCGCCTTGGTTTCTGTTGGCTTATAATTAGCGGGAATCGGAGAAGACTGCCAAATTTTCACTACTGCCAATAGGCTATCTGCTTTAGCCCTTAGTGGTGCAAAATTACCTTCCTCGGCTGGATGAAAGGTTGCTGCCATGTAGGTATGGAAATTTTTTAGTTCATTCCACACCGGCGATTTTGTTTGCGCAGTAGCCATTTGTCCAAATGCTACAAGTCCGATGAATAACAATTGAATAGTTCGTTTCATAATATATTTTTTGTGTGCGTTTATTAAGCAAAGGTACTCGATTATTGTTTTTTAATCTGGATATATTGACCGGGGGCTTTTACAAAAGCTTCCTTGCATTCCTTGGCGCAAAATCCATACACTTTACCCTTATAGTGAGCCGTATCTGCAACCCCTGCTCTAATCAGCATTCCACAGACAAGGTCTTTGTTTATTGCAAGCACCACTTCACTAAGATCAATGGCGTGTTCGGCAAATTGCATAGAAGTAGCTGGTTAAACAGGAGCAACAAATTCTTTCCCAGAAGATCCGCTACAAGAAAAAAATCGTTCCAAATAGCCTGCATTTGTTTCACAATTTCATTTGATTTTTATTTTTTATTAACCCTAACGCTTCTCCACAAAATCAATCCAATCACGACTACTACAATTTGTGCCAAGGCCCAAAACATCGTACTAAAGTCTCTCACCTCTTTACTGGCGAAATCCATAAAATGATGTTTGTGCAACATGGCGAAACAATACCCTTCAATCAGGTCCCTGTCATCGACTCTTACGGAAAGCATTCCACTACTGGTTTCTACATAATAGCGTTCATTGTTATTGCTGGCATAACTCACTTTCCAAACAGGTAACCGCTTGTTTACAAAACCATATTCATCTTTAAATTTGGTGATGGCCTCAGTTGCAACAATATCCTTTGTATTGTGTTTACTAAATTGAGACGCCAAATATTGAGCATAGACTTTTTCACCATCCTTCAATAGGGAAAAGTCCGAAGCCTTAATATACTTACCATTGGGTGGCGCCACCTGTTTGTCTTTCATAAGATCTTTTCGTGGCTGGGTTGTAACATTACCTTTAATAGGTTCGGATTTTGTATACACCTGCCAGTACAATTCACTATTCATTTGTACTGCACTAATATTGGTAATAGGCTGTTTTACAACTGACTGCAATGAATACAAATCAAATACAGCAGTGGAGACAGGTATAGCTTGTTGGGTATAGTAATCATATCGATCATC